>CAZCWO010000009.1:6846-27437 GCA_964502335.1 uncultured Rhodobacterales bacterium
CAAGAAAACCATTGGGGGCCATTTGGAAGCCATTTTATATTATTGTTTTTCACTTTTTGGCCTATGGTATTATTTATACCATATGCAGGCAGAGCATTTATAGACTGGAAACATCATAGATTTATCAAATTTTTGATCTCTTGGGTGGTCCCTTTTTGGTTTATTTTAGAATTAGTTCCAACTAAATTACCGCACTATATTTTGCCAATATTTCCAGGAATTATTTTATTAATTTTTATTGGAATTTCATCTCCCCCAAGCGGAAATCGTATCTTACATTTGGCAAGCCAAATTTATAGAGCTCTGGTAATTATTTTTACTATAATTCTATCAATTGCCCTTCTATACATAACAGTTATTTTCTCATCAAGTAAATTACTTATATTTTCTGGTCTTGTTTTATGTTGTGCTTTATTAACTTCAACTTTATCTGGAAATCTTTTCTTTTTAAATAGATGTAGAAATAAGATTGCTCCATTATTTGCAATGCTAATTTTCGCTGGTATATCAAATGCCATTCTTTTTTCTATTATTATACCAAATCTAGATCGTATACATATTTCCCCTAAAATTGTTAAGTACATTAATGAATTAGATAAAAAACCTGACACAATAGTTGCAACCGGATATCATGAGCCCTCGCTCGTATTTTCTTTAGGAAGAGATACATTACTTTTGAATCCTGAGGAAGCTGCTCTCGTGGTCGCAGAAGGAGAAAATACTATAGCTATAGTTGAGCAGAGAGTACTAAAAACATTTTTAATTACTTTAACTAATTTAAGTGAAGAGGTTGAAGAAATAGTCAGTTTTTCTGGAATTAACCTCGCAAAAGGTCAAAAAACTCTTATTGGCTTATACAAGTCAAGTCAAAAAAACTCTCAATAACATTACATTACCTTGCAGTTTAACAAATTGAGCGTTATGAAATGTTAGTTAATTAAACTCTTTTGAATAGTTTTGCTTAATGATTGTTAAATCACAAAAACTTGATATTTCTATAGTTATCCCCGTTTTTAATGAAGATGAAAACATAAGAAATTTAGCGTTTGAAATAAATGAAGCGCTTAAACATTATTCTCATGAAATTATTTTTGTCGATGATGGTAGTAACGATAATACAAAACTTGAAGTTTTAAACTTAACAGAATTAAAACAAGTTAGATTAATCTGCCATAATCATTGTCAGGGGCAATCAGTTGCAATGCGAAGTGGGATAATAAATGCAAAATCAAACTTAATTGCTACGCTTGATGGCGATGGGCAAAATGATCCAAAGGACCTGCCACTAATGATAGAAACTTACAAAAAATCAAAATCAAGTTTTGTTTTGGTAGCTGGGATCAGGCATAAAAGAAAAGATAGTTTCAATAAAAGAATGGCGTCAAAATTTGCTAGATTCATAAGAGAGTTGTTATTCTCAGACAGACATCCAGATTCTGGATGTGGAATTAGAGTTTTTAATAAAGAATTATTTTTAATGATGCCTTTCTTTAATCACATGCATAGATTTTTTACTATCATAGCTATAAGATACAATGCAAATGTTCTTGGAGTTAATGTAAATCACAGAGAGCGCATAAAAGGAAAATCAAAATATACAAACATAGGAAGAGCTTTAGTAGGTGTGTTTGATCTCTTTGGAGTTTTATGGATACTTAGAAGAACACCAAAAAACTTTACAGTAGAAGAAAAGACGAAAAAATAGGTTTTTTATGATTTCCAGATTATCTGAATTAATAGAACTAATGTCATTTAAGTTAGCTGAATATATAGTTTTTCTTTTCCCTTTTACTGAGGTTTATCTTATTGAAAAACCAGAATTAATTATGTTAATAGTTGGATTTGGTGGTCAGGGACTTTTTGCAAGTAGGTTTTTAATTCAATGGATCTCCTCTGAGAGTGTTGGAAGAAGTGTAATCCCAATTGGCTTTTGGTATTGTTCTGTAGGAGGTGGAACCGTCATGTTGATTTATGCGATTTGGAGACAGGATCCTGTTTTTATAAGCGGCCAAGGTTTAGGTTTATTGATTTATTTAAGAAACTTATATTTTATTTTTAAAGAAAAAAATAACACTTAATATTTAAATAGCTGTTTTGCCCATTTTCAAAATAATCTTCCAGTGTTTTTCAACTATAGGCATAACAGAAAGCCTAGATTGCTTAACCAAAGATATATCTTGGAGATCTTGATTGGATTTTATGTCACTGAGTGAAACATGGCGATTAAATGATTTTAATGCTTTAACAACCACCATTCCAAATCGCCCTGATAAATCAGTAGGGTCTGGTTGATATTTTTCTATGATCTCAACAATTCCTACAATGCTTTTTTCGCTGACTGAATGATAAAAAAAAGCTAAGTCACCAATTTCCATTTTCTTCATATTATTTGAAGCTTGATAATTTCTAACTCCATCCCACCCTTCTCCTTCATCACCTTTTTTAATTTGATCTTCCCATGACCATGTTCCAGGTTCTGACTTTAATAACCAATATCCCATAAATACTCCCTATCTTTATTTCCTATTCGCGTTTGATTTATTTGTTAAAAATTTTTACCACTAGTTAATTCAAAGATCAAAAACCATTCTTAATTATTATAATTTGTTTTTTCATCTTGGCTCTTTAGCATTTCTAACAGCTTTTGCCTCGGGATCAAGAGGCCAGCGTGCTCGAGGTTCAAAGCTAAAATTATTTACATTTTCAATTCCATGTTTTTTAATTTTTTCAACTCCATTCCAAGCAATCATAGCTGCATTATCTGTACATATTTCAATGGGCGGATAAAATACTGAGAAATTATTATGTGCACCTAAACCTTCCAATCTTTCCCTAATGATTTGATTAGAGGCAACTCCTCCAGCAATTACAAAATTTTTACACCCTTTGTTAATATTTTTAATGGTTTTAAAGGCATTTTTACATCTATCCTCCAAAACATCAGCAATAGCTAACTGAAGAGATGCAGCTAAGTTTGATTTAGTTTGCTTATTTAAATTTTTCTTTTCAGCTAACCTAAATAAAGCAGTCTTAAGACCAGAAAAAGAGAAGTCAGAATTTTTTCTTTTAAGCATTGGCCTTGGAAGTTTAAAAAAATTAGGATCGCCATCTTTTGCAGCAATTTCTATGTTCCTTCCTCCAGGCCAGCCTAGTTTCAAAATCATTGAAGCCTTGTCAAAGGTTTCGCCTACTGAATCATCTAATGTTGTGCCAATCCTTTTCACTTTATCTAAATCTTCAACATATAATAATTGAGTATGGCCACCTGAAACCAATAGAGCTAGATAAGGGAAGTCGATTTTATCAAACAACCTGGGAGATAAAATATGAGCTTCAAGATGATTAACTGGAATAAATGGGATTTCTCTAGATAATGCAAATGCTTTGCCAAAAGATGTCCCCACTATTAAACCTCCAATTAATCCTGGACCAGAGCTTACAGCTACAGCATTTATTTTTGAAACATCAATTTTAGATTTATTTAGAGATTCAGAAACTATGAATGAAATATTTTTCAAATGAGCTCTAGCTGCAACCTCTGGAACTATTCCACCAAAACCAGAGTGCTCTTCATATTGGCTGTGAACTATATTGGATAATATTTTTTGTTTTCCATTTTTGTGAACAGATACAACCGAAGCACAAGTTTCATCACAGGTTGTTTCTATTCCTAAAACTATCAACTCATCATTTTTATTAAAATAATTCATAACTATTCTATCAAAATGAAATTAATATTCAGCTTATTTAAATAATGTTAAAGTATACTTAAAATAATAAAATATATATCTTATTAATATAAAATAGAAAAAGTTAACAAATCAATTTTATGGACACTGAAATAAAAATTGCTACTAGAGCTTCTCCACTAGCCATTAAACAATGTGAAATTCTAATAAACTTAATCCCACATATCAAAACTAAAATTATAAAAATTGTATCAAAGGGCGATCAAGTTCAAGACAGAAGCCTTCATGAAATAGGCGGGAAAGGTTTATTTGTTAAAAGTCTAGAAAAAACATTGCTTGAGAATAATGCTGATATCGCAGTTCATTCCATGAAAGATATGGAATGGAAACAAGCCAATGGATTAAAAATAGGTGCCGTTTTAGAAAGAGTATCAAGAAAAGATCTTTTGATTGGTAAATGGAAATCTTTTTATGATTTGCCTAAAAATGCAAAAATAGGAACTTCGTCCGTAAGAAGAAAAGCTTTTCTTCTATCAAAAAGGCCTGATCTAAATATCACTTTTTTAAGAGGAAATGTTAATACAAGGATAAACAAATTAAATAAAGGTGAATTTGACGCAATAATTTTAGCCCAAGCTGGTATACAACGCCTTAACTTAAATATTCAATCTATTGCATTACCTGAAGATATTTTACTTCCGAGTGCTGGGCAAGGAGCTATAGCTATTCAATACAAATCAGAAAATAAATTTATTAAAAATACTCTGAACGATATTAATCATAAAATTACTGAATATGAAACGTTAGCAGAAAGATCATTTGTTGCTCACTTGAACGGATCATGTAGTTCACCTATTGGTGCATCAGCGAGAATAAGAGATAATACTGTTGTTTTAAAAGGTGCGCTATCAAGTCCAAATGGAGATTATATTATAAAAGATGAAATTTCTGGTTTCTATCAAGACGCACAAAATATCGGTAAGGTTCTAGCAAACTCTATAATTAAGAAAAAGAAACAAAGATTTCCAAATGAATAGAGCAAAATATTTAATAACAACACGTCCAATTGATGACGCGCTAAGCGATTGCAAATTATTAATAAAAAGAAAGATAAAAGCTCTAGCGTCTCCTTCTATGAAAATAGTAAAAATTAAATGTGATTTCGAGGATAAATATGATGCGATTTTTTTAACTAGTAGACATGCATCTCATATAGTGGAAAAGTTAGATAATAAAAATACTCCAATTTTTTGTGTTGGAAGCGCAACAGCTAAGTCTGCGAGAAATTATGGCGCGAAAAACTTATTTGTGGGTAAAAGTGACGCTTCCCTTCTAGCAAAAAATACTAAAAAAGAACTACCTAAAAATTCCAATATCTTTTGGCCTTCTAACAACATTTCCCCCGATAAAGTATATGATATTTTAAAATCCAACTGTTTTAACATTGACAAAAAAATAGTTTATAAAAACTGTTCTATAGATAGTATTGATATCAAATCTTCAAACCTAATAAAAAAAAACCAAATATCTGTAGTTTTATTTTTTTCTCTCAGAAGTGCTGAAATGTGGATAGAGTTGATTAATAAATCAAATTTATTTAAATTTTTATTGTCTGTTAACTTTGTCGTGATTAATGAAGAGGTTTCAAAATATTTAAAAGAATTAAAATTCAAGAATGTTAGTGTTTCGCGTCGAAAAAGACGTGCTTCTGTTCTTTCGTTAGGAATGAAAGTATTTAATGATTTGGAAATATTATAGTGAATAAAAAAGCTAATCAAACTCTATTAGAAAATAAAAAACCTAGAAGTAAAAAAAGTCTCGCTCTATTGATTTCCCTTCTTATTGTTTTATTAGTTTGCTCATTAGTTTTTGTAACTTATTTATGGATAAGTTTAGCACATAAAAATAAAATAGATCCCCAGTTAATTTTAGATATTAAAAATGATATAAAGAAATCTATCGTTGATAGTCATATAAAAGTTAACTCTAATATGTTAAATGAGCATCAAAAACTAATTGACGAAAGTTTTGATACTTTGTCTAATAAAATTTTTGACATTGAGAACAATGTTAATAAAAATCAAAAAAATTATGAAAAAATATTATTAACTTTAACCAATCTAGAAAAAAATTTAAATGAGTTAAATTTAAAATCAAGTGATTCAAAACAAAATGATGCTAACCAAGAGAGTAAAGCATCATATCAATCTCAGGAACTATATTTAGATGTTAAATTAGAAGAAACTTTAGACAATCTAAAATACTTAACTATCAAAGGTATACCATGGACTAAAGATCTAGATCAAATTTTTCAAAGTAAAAATAATGATTTATTAAGCAACTTTTCAAATGAACTAAATACTTTAAGAAAGTATTCAAAGTTTCCACCTCCTTCAATAGATGTTCTTAAAGAAGAATTTAATTTATTAATACCGTCAATTTTAAACCTCTTGCCAACTGATGGTGAAAGTTTTTTTGAAGAAAAAATTAATTGGGTTTTTAAGTCCATTAAGCTTAGAAGAGCTAGTGGCTCTGATGGAATACAACCTTATGATTATGTTTCAAATATAGAACAGTCTTTAAAGCTAAATGACTTAAATAATATAATTCAGAATTTCCAAGCTTTGCCAGAAAAGATGAAAGAACCTGCTTTAAAATGGTTTGATAAAATATTAATTAGAAATGAAATTGAAACCGCCTTAAATACTATTATACAAAACTTAAGAGACTTTATTAAATGATGATCAAGGTAATTTGGTGGGCTATTAAAATACTAGCTATTTGTTTATTAGTGGCAGTTATTTCCAGCCAAGAAGGCAACACTGAAATAGTTTGGATTGGGTGGAAAATGGAAATACCTACATCTATTCTTGTAGGAGGTTTAATCATTTTGATTTTGACCATTTTGTGGATTTATAACCTTTGGAAAATGATTTTAAACTTCCCAAATAGAATTATTAATCTAATTAAAGAAAACAGACAAAAAAGTGGATACAATGCCCTTGCTTATGGATTAGTTGCTTCTTCAGCGGGGGATGTCGAAAGTGCAAAAAAATACGCTGCTCAAGCCGAGAAACTTCTAGATAATAAAGATTTAACTGAAATGCTTTCAGCTCATGCTGCTCATTTGTCAGGGGATAAAGGTGCTGCATATAAGTATTTTAGTAACTTAGCAGACAGAAAAAATACTGAATTCCATGGACATTTAGGGCTAATGCGATTGTCTCTAGACAATAACAAAAAGAAAGAAGCTCTTGCTCACGCAAGGAAAGCAAGCTTGCTTCAACCAAGAAATCCTAAACTAAACTCAATGCTTGTAATAATGGAAGCTCAACAGAGAAACTATTCAGAAGCTATTGTTGCTTTGCAAAAGGCTAGAAGAATTGGTTCAATAGATGAAAGCCGAGCACAATCTTTAGGTGCAGCTTTACACACAAAGACTGGATTTGACAATTTAGAAAAAAATCAATTGTCTGATGCAGAAAAATCATTTGGCTTTGCGCTACGAGAAAAGACAGATTTTATTCCTGCTGTAATTGCTTTATCAAAGATTTTTATTGGCAATAACAACGATAGAAAAGCTTTATCTCTATTATCAAAGACTTGGAAAAATCAACCGCACCCTGAAATTGCAAATACTTTAAAATTAGTTTGGAAAAATGAAAGGGCTTCAAGCAATATAGCAAAGTTAGTAGACTTAACAGAAGACAATGCTGATGCTCAAGCTAGATACATAATTGCAGACGAAGCAATTTCTGCCGGATTAACCGGAGAAGCCAAAGAGCAATTAAGCAAAGTTTTATCTGAAGATTACAATACTTTATATTATCAATTAAAAAGTAGATTAGCTGATAAAAATAACGACAAGTCTTCATCAAATCAGGAATTAGAAAAAGCGTTAAACGCTTCCCCAAACCATAGATGGAGTTGTGGATCATGCGGTACAAGTTCAGAAATTTGGAAAATTTCTTGTGAAAATTGTGATAAAATTGGCACTTTGGATTGGCTTTCACCGCCAACTACTTCTAAATTAAGCTAATTAGCGAAATAGCTATTTTCATATTTTACATTACATTCCATTTTTAAAAGTCTTTAAATCGGCAGCTTTTCTGACGGGTTTTAATGCTTTTGAATACTCAATTAACATTTTACAACTATAATCCATTCTAGAATTTAATCTTGGCTCTTTTTCAGGAGAAAATTCTTTTGCTCTTCTGACTATTACATGGTCAGGAATCCAACATATTTTAGTATTTTTGTATGAGAAACTTCTTAATTCCGCTACTGGATATGCACCCCCCAAAGACTCTGAAACGCTAACTATCAAGCCAGGTTTATGGGAAAGCTCATTATTTGACGTTAATAGAAATAAGTTTTTAACTTGTGGAGGCACCATCCCTCCCCACTCAGGCACTACAAAAATAAAACCATCCGCTTTACTTAATGTTAAAGAAACTTTTTTAAATGATTTTTTATGAGGAGATAACTTTCCATCTAAATCTTCTTCCCAAAAAGGTAATTTTTCTTTAGCTAAATTAATTAAATCTATTCCTACTTTTTTTTCTTTTAACTTTTGTAAATAAATTTTGGATACTCTTAATGACTGTGAATTAACCCGGTTACTTCCTGAAATTATTGAAATTTTTATCACGTTTTATTCCTTATGTAAGAGCCAAATAGATCATTCTTAACGCCATAATTAACAAAAAAATAGAGAATATCCTTCGGAGCAACAAACCTTCTAACTTATGGGCAATATTTACTCCTATTTGGGCGCCAAAAATAGTTAAAGGTAAAAAAACTAAAAATACAGGCAAATAAATCATACCTATTGACCACTCTGGGAAATTTAAGTGACTTGTTTCTGCCATTAAATAAATGATTGTACTTGGAAGAGCAATTACTAAACCTATCGCAGAAGCTGTTCCAGTAGCCCGATGTTGAGCAACTGAAAAAGCATTCATTAACGGAATTGACAAAGCCCCGCCTCCAATCCCTACCATAGCTGAAATTGATCCAATAATTAAACCCATTAAAGAATTAACTGAAATATTAGTTGGCATTTTTTCTCCAACTATAAATTGCACTTTTCTCATCATATTAAATGAAGCGAAAGCAGCCATAATACCAAATATTAATCTAAGCCCATCTCCGGATACCTTCTGTGCAAAAATTGCCCCTAAAAAAGAGCCTATAATTATGGCGAAAAATAAGTTCTTAATAATATGGTGGTCCACTACTCCTTTTTTATGATGTCCCCATGTTGAGGATACAGCTGTAGGAACTATTAATGCAAGTGAGGTAGCGACTCCTATATGCATCGTTATTGATGGATTGAAACCTAAAAAATCCAAAGTAAATACTATCGCAGGAACTAATATTATACCCCCACCAACGCCAAATAGACCAGCTATTATCCCTGAGAATAAACCACTAATGGAAATAGGTATTATTAAACTTAATAAAGAATTTAAATCCATAAATTTTCAAATAATAAACTGCCACTCAAATGAGTGGCAGTTTATCATGGTGTTAAACTATATCACGCAAATAAATTTTGATGGACCGTCATTGAAACTAACATTGGAATAGATAGAACTGTATTAGTTCTCGAAAACAACATGGCTGTCTTTGCTGACGCTGCTTTAGTTTCTGCGTCCGCATCCACTAGACCTAATGCTTTTTGTTGATTAGGCCAAATAACTAACCAAACATTTAAAAACATTATTGTTCCTAAGTACATCCCAACGCCAATCGCCCAATGACTTTCAGAAAGTATCATCGCTTCTAAAAGATAACCTTGATCATGCGCCAAAAGAAGTCCAAAAAGAATTGTGGCCAAAGCTGCCCATCTAAACCACCAAAGAGCTGCAGGAGCAATTACTTTACCTATAGCTGGCTTTTGCTCATCAGGAATATTTCCCATATTTGGAATTTGTACAAAATTAAAATAATAAAGGAGACCTATCCACATAATACCAGATATAACATGGCACCATCTAAGCAACCAACTCCATAAAGCTGCAAACCCTTGATACTCGCCTAAATTTCCTATAAAAAACATTAATACTATAGCTAGTACAATACCTGAAATTATAGCATACCTTAAATCTTTAAGAATTGTTTCAATCATTTTTCTAACCCCACTCAATAACTTTAATAAAAGCAAATCATTCTAAAATAGAATTACTCAATAACTATAATTGATTTTATATTTTTTTTCAAAAGCTAATAATTGGAAATATATAAAATATTACTTATATAACTGTAGATTGGCTTTTTGACCGACGTTATAAATCACAAATCTGTAAATTTTTGTTTTATCAATTAATAATGTTAATTAATTATATAATAATAAACTATTAAATTTATAAGGAATTTATTATGCTGTGGTTACGATTAGTCCCCTTTTTAATTTTTTTTCTTGGCCTAACAGGTTGCTCATATATGAAAATTGAAGATTTTGAAAATACAAAACCTGAATTTAATTTAATGCAGTTTTTTGAAGGTGAAATAGAGGCGTGGGGGATTGTTGAGGATAGATTTGGGAATTTAAAAAGACAGTTTAAAGTTGAAATGCATGGGAAAATTAATAATGACGTTCTTACTTTAGAGGAAGATTTTTATTATGCAGACGGAGAAATAGATAAAAGAGTTTGGGAGTTTAGCAAACTAGGAAAAGATACTTATCAAGGACTAGCCAATGATATAATCGGCAAGGCTGTCGGCAAAGAAGCAGGAAACGCCTTTAATATGACTTATAAGATGGATTTAGACATGGGATTTGCTAAGCTTAAAGTCAATTTTAACGACTGGATGTATAGAATTGACGACAATACTATTATTAATAAAGCAGAAATAAATAAATTTGGATTTAACTTAGCCAAGGTTACGTTATTTTTTAGAAAAAAACATTAATCTATAGTTTTATTTTCGATTGAAGTTGATTTACTTACCTCAATTTCTTCAATTTTCTGACCTCTTCCAGTTATTTTTCTGCTTGAGATTTGAATTGCATTTAAATCACTTTGTGCTTGAGTAAAATGATTGATCAATTTTGTAACTCGATCATCGAGCCTGTTAACATCCTCCATCATTTTTGAAACTTCAGATTGAACAGCGCCTGCCATCTCACTCATGCTGGCATCTCTTAAAACCGCCCTTACCGTATGTAACAATAACATTAAATTATCTGGACCTGCCATAAATACTCTTTTTTGTCTTCCGAATATTATACTTTCAGGCAAGTGCACATTAATACCAGCATAAACGGACTCTGATGGAAGAAACATAACTGCTGTCTCTGCTGTTTCTCCAGCGAGTATATATTTTTCAGAAATATCTTTTATATGTTTTTCAGTGTCTTGTTTCAATTTCCTTAAAGAAATTGTTCTTTCATCTTCATTTTTCCCTTCAGTAAAAGATTTCCATGCCTCCAATGGAAACTTACTATCTATACAAATATTCCCTGGTGGGCCAGGCATTTTGACTAAACAGTCCACCCTTTTTCCATTGCTCAAAGTATGCTGAAAAGAATATGATGTCTCTGGTAAAACATCTTTAATTATATTTTCTAACTGAACTTCACCAAAACTACCCCTGGCCTGTTTATTAGATAAGATATTTTGCAACCCCGAAACTTGTTGTGTTAACTCTAATATATTTTTTTGGGCAGAATCTATTACAGCCAGCCTTTTTTGCATTTCTGATAATTCTTTTGTTGTTTGGGCTGTTTGATCAGTTAATCTTACATTTAAACGATCAGATAAATTAGCAATGGAAGTTTCTAAGCCTTTGTTTAATGTATCCTGTTGCTTTGACAAAGCATCTGAAACCGCTTGCTGACTTTGGCTTCCAGTTGCTGCTATTAAACTAAGTTGCGCTTTAATTTCATTCAAATCCATTTGATTTGAATTTTGCCTATTTCTTAAAAGGAAAAACATTAAAAACAAACTAATTAATAAACCAGATAAAAACCCAAAAAATAATACCCATGAAAATTCCATTTGCATGTCCTTAAATTGATTATTAATTCTTATAAAATTATTATTTCTAATTATTATATTACTTTATCTTGACGAAATTCAAAGGCTCAAATATTTGATTAATAAAATTATAATAATGCTAAATTTAATTTATGACCATTTTAGATATAAGATTGATACCTGACCCTGTTCTAAGAAAAAAAGCTGAAGAAGTTGAAGGTCCATCTGATGAAATAATAACCCTCCTAGATGATATGGCAGAGACTATGTATAACGCCCCTGGTATTGGATTAGCTGCGAATCAAGTGGGGGTATTAAAACGTTTAATAGTTATAGACTGTTCAACAGATGAGGAAGAGCCTAATTTATTAAAAATGATAAACCCTAAAATTATAACATCAACTAATGAAAAAAGTGAACTGGAAGAAGGCTGTTTATCAATACCTGAGCATAAAGCAAATGTAGTTCGACCTTCTAAGGTAGAGGTATCATATAAGAATCTAAATGGGGTGACGGAAAAATTAAAAGCAGAAGGTTTGCTGTCAGCATGTGTACAACATGAAATTGATCATTTAAATGGAATCCTATTTATTGACCATATATCTAGATTGAAAAGAGATATGATAATAAGGAAAGTTAAAAAACAACTTCGTGAAAATGAAAAATAGACTTCGAGTTATATTTATGGGAACACCAGAATTTTCTGTTCCAAGTTTAAAAGAAATATCTAATCATTGTGATATTATAAGTGTATACACTCAACCACCAAGAGGTTCTGGAAGAGGATTAAAAACAAAGTTAAGTCCCATTCATATTTTAGCTAATAAAATGAATATTTTAGTTAAAACACCTGATAATTTTTCTGATTTAAATGTTGTAAATGAAATTGTTAAGATTAATGTCGATTTTATAATAGTAGTAGCATATGGTTTATTATTGCCATTACCAATTCTTAAATCACCAAAATTTTTATGCTTAAATGGTCATGCTTCTGATCTTCCTAGATGGAGAGGTGCTGCCCCGATCCAAAGGGCAATTGAAGCCGGAGATAAATCTACGGCGGTATCTGCTATGATCATGGAAGAAACTCTTGATACTGGGCCAATTATTGCAAAGAGAAATATACCGATCTCAAACTCAGAAAATTATCAAACTCTACATGAAAAAATGTCTGAGGAAATGCCCCTCATGTTAATGGAAGCTATAGAGTTAGTATCTAAAAAAAGATGTTTTCCCAAAAAACAAAGTAAACAGGGTGTTACATACGCAAAAAAAATTACTTCAACCGAAACTATTATCAACTGGTCTCATGAAAATATTTTAATAGAAAGAAAACTACGCGCTTTTTCCAACTGGCCAGGGTGTTGGACATATCATAAGAAAAATAGAATTCGAATCCATCGCGCTTCAATTTATGATTCTATCAAAAAAAACATTAGTTTTTCTCATGGGCAAGTAGTTGATTTTTCTGTTAATGGCTGTCCTGTTATCTTTACAGGCAAAAATACATTTCTTGAAATATTAGAATTGCAAAAAGAAGGGCGTAAAAAAATGGGCAGTGAAGAATTTTTAAGGGGCTATAAATTAGAAGTCGGTGATATTTTTAAAAATCACTTTGACAATTAAAACGATGCGATTTTTTCTTACAATAGAATATGATGGAACAAATTTTATAGGCTGGCAAAAACAAAATTCGGGACCTTCTATTCAGGAAAAAATTGAAGACTGCATTTATAAAATAACTCAAGTTAAAAGTTCAATTTATGGTTCTGGAAGAACTGACGCAGGAGTTCACTCAAGAGGACAGGTGGCGCATGTGGATATTCCAAAAAAATTTAGCTCTAAAAGATTAATGGACGCAATAAATGCATATCTTCTAGACTATAAAATAAAAATAATTGAAGTTAAACCTACTATCCCAGATGCACATGCACGGTTTTCAGCTATAAGTAGGGAATATGAATATGTTATCCTTAATCGATCTGCACCTCCCGCTTTAGATGATGGAAGAGTCTGGCACCAAAGAGTAGATTTAAATATCCAGAATATGAAAAAGGCAGCAAACCATCTTATTGGAACACATGATTTTACTTCTTATAGAGCCACTCAATGCCAGAGTAATAGTCCTATAAAAACAATTGATGAATTATCTATTAATAAAGTTTTTGATAAGATTTTTGTTCGAGTTAAAGCAAGATCGTTTTTGCACCACCAAGTTAGAAACATTGTTGGGACATTAAAGTTAGTTGGATCAGGCAAATGGAATCCGGAAGATGTTATTTCAGCTTTAGAAAAAAAGAACAGGGCGGCAGCTGGCCCGACTGCACCAGCTTGTGGCCTTACACTGATTAATATTGAATATCCAAAAGAAATTTATTTATAATCTATCCAGCAAAAAGACCATAAGAGAATTGATCAAGTAATCCAACTAACAGTCCCACTATAATATTTCCAAAAACAATAGAGATGGCAATTAATGAACTTACATCCAGAAGTTTTTTTGCAATTTTAAATTGAACAATTAAAATTTGGATACTGACTACAGCACCAACTAATGCCACTACTAAGGCTATACTAGGTAATAACCAAAGCAAAACTGAAATTATCAGAACTAAAGAAGACTGCAGGGTTACTAACCATAAAAATGAAACCATAAAATTATAAAAATAATTTTGCCTTTTTAAAATTACTAGCAAATAAAATATAAAAAATGTAAACAAACATAGCTCTATAACCATTAAAGGTATAGTTGCTAGTATCATTCTAGTTGGCAATGCATTGGCAATAGCTATTTTAAAAATTGTTAACTTTGCAAGAATAGAAATTACACATGTTACAAAAAGCACCTGCCATAACCCTAATGGGTCAATCTTAACTTGCGATTTTATTAATTCAAAAGACCTGCCCCTCAATAATGAAAAAGCAAAACTCAATCCAGACAAAAGTTGATTAAGACTAGGTATCATTTAATTTTTAACTAAAAATATTTCATTAAATAATTCATAATAAATTTCACTCAGCAGATTAATGTCTTCTATTGAAACATTTTCATTTATTTGGTGCATTGTTTTACCCACTAATCCAAATTCAACTACTGGGCAATATTTAGCGATAAACCTTGCATCCGAAGTTCCACCACTTGTGGACAGATTAGGTGAAATCTTTGTTTTATTTTTTATAGAATTTTTGACAAAGGTTATAAGTTTACCAGGTAGAGTCAAAAAAGGTTCCGCGTTACTATAGAAGTCAACTTTATAATTTTTATCTATCTTATCAAAATGAGACTTTAAGAACATTTCAAGTTTATTGGCATCCTGGCTATCATTAAATCGAATATTAAACTTTGCTTCTGCTCGTGACGGAATAATATTTACAGCACTATTTCCTGTATCTATACTTGTAATGGATGCATTAGAAGGTGGAAAGTCTTTTGTGCCTTTATCTAATTCTCCCGTTAAAAGGGGTTCTAACATTTTGATCATTATAGGGAATGGGCTTTGAGCAAGATGAGGATAAGCAACGTGTCCTTGCTTACCAAAAACCGATAACTTGCCATTTAAACTTCCTCTTCTACCTATTTTTATAGTATCTCCAATATGCAATTTATTTGTTGGTTCTCCTACTAGGCACATATCTGGTATTTGGTGATTTTCCTTCATCCAGTTAAGTACTTTTATCGTTCCATTTACAGCAGGCCCTTCTTCATCACCTGTAATAAGAAAGCTTAAACTTCCTTCAAATCCAGGATTAACTTTAAGCCATTTAATGGCAGAGCTAATATACGAAGCAATGGATCCCTTCATATCTACTGCGCCCCTTCCAAAAACTTTCCCTTCGTAAATATCTCCTCCAAAGGGAGGACGCAACCACGACCTACTATCTCCTGCGGGGACAACATCGACATGACCAGCAAAACAAAAATGTGGTCCATTATCTCCAAAACGAGCAAAAAGGTTTTCCACTCTATCCTTGCCTTTGCCAAAGTTTAATCTTTCGCATTTAAAATGATTTGGTCTTAATGCATCTTCAATTATAGAAAGTGCCCCACCTTCATTTGGGGTAACTGACTTGCATTTAATGAGTCTTACTAATAAGTCTACCGGATCTATTGGCACTAATTAATCTCTCAGCAACTCATTTATAGATGTCTTATCTCTTGTTTGAGCATCTACTCTTTTAACAATCACTGCACAATAAAGATTTGGTCCCGGAGATCCGTCTGGTAAATTTTTTCCAGGTAAACTGCCTGGAACTACTACGGAGTATGCGGGCACTCTTCCTATGTGTATTTCTCCTGTACTTCTGTCTATTATTTTCGTTGATGCGCCAATAAACACTCCCATAGATAGAACTGCACCTTTTTCAACTATGACACCTTCAACCACTTCTGATCTTGCTCCAATAAAACAATCGTCCTCTATTATTACTGGTCCAGCTTGAAGTGGCTCTAACACACCACCAATTCCAACTCCACCAGATAAATGAACATTCGATCCAATTTGTGCGCATGAACCAACTGTTGCCCAAGTATCGACCATTGAAGAAGAGCCAACATTAGCTCCAATATTTACAAAACAAGGCATCAAAACTGCCCCTTTTGCTATATAAGCAGAGTGTCTTACAACACAACCAGGAACAGCTCTAAATCCAGCATCTCTAAAATTCTTTTCAGTAAATCCTGCAAATTTAGAAGGAATTTTATCCCACCAATTAGATTTTCCTAAACCTGGGGTTTCTGGAGCTCCAGAGATAAGTCCCATATCATTCAATCTAAATGAAAGTAAAACCGCTTTTTTTAACCATTGATTAACTTTCCACTCATGATTGTCAATCGGCTCAGCAACCCTAAAGGATCCATCATCCAAACCATTCAAAGCCATTTCAACTGAATCGCGAACCTCTCCCTTGGTAGCGATACTAATGTTATCTTTATTTTCCCATGCATCATTAATTATGGTTTCAAGTTTTGATACGTCCATTTTTTTCTCCAAGTTTTAAGTTTCTATTGATAATAAAACACTAATTATTTTAAGAACTTGACCAAATCTGTTATATTATAATCAATATAATCACTTTTGTTGTTTTCTAAAAGATGATTTTTTGGGCTAATTAAAACTGTTGTCATTCCTAGGTCTTTAGCAGTTTTTAGGTTCCAAAAAGTATCTTCAAACATAATTGATTTTTTAGATATTATGTTCTCTTTCCTTATTAAACTATAATATGCTTCTACTGATGGCTTTGGAATATAATTAGATGTTTCAATACTATGAATATTATTAAAATTTTCTTTTATCCCTATTCTTTCTAAAACCTTCTCTGCATGATTAAATGAGCCGTTAGTAAAAATAACTTTATGCCCTTTTATATTTTTTAACGCTTGGTTTAATTCAGGATTTTCTTTAACTACAGTTAAATCAATATCATGAACAAATTCTAGAAAATGTTTTGGGTTGATTTTTCTTTCTGTCATTAACCCACGCAAAGAAGTCCCATATAAGTTGTACAGTCTTTTTCGTTCTATATCTGCATCTCGCAAATTCAGATTAAAGTCTTTCGAAATAAATTCTGTAATTTTTTGTTTTACCTGGATAAAAATATTGTCTTCATGCGGGTATAGAGTGTCATCTAAATCAAAAATCCAAGATGAAAATTTCTTATAATTTAATACCTTATCCATATAATTGAATATTTGAAAATTGACTCATTATTTTTATTTTCTAATTAAAGTACCGCCGCCATGCTCAGTAAATAACTCCATCAAGACTGCATGGGGGGCTCTACCATCAAGAATAACCGCTGCATCCGTTCCACTTTCAACAGCCTCAATACATGTTTCCAATTTAGGGATCATGCCCGAAGTCACAATTCCTTTTTTTATTAAGTTTTTTGCTTGTTTAGAACTTAGCTCTTTTATTAAACTGCCATCTTTCTCAAGAACTCCGGGTACATCTGTAAGCATCAGCATTCTCTTAGCACCCAATGAACTTGATATAGCTCCAGCTACTGTATCAGCATTAATATTGTAGGTTTGACCGTCTTCCCCTAAGCCTAATGGGGCTACAACTGGAATAAGACCTCCCTGCATTAAAGCATCAAGAACTTTATTATCAATGTTTGAAGGCTTGCCAACAAACCCTAAGTCAACAACTTTTTCAATCGCAGATTCTGGATCCCTTCTGGACATTATTTTTTCAGCCTTTATAAGACCTCCATCTTTGCCAGAAATTCCTACAGCTTTTGCACCTGCAGACATAATGGCGGCAACTATAGATTTATTTATAGCACCAGACAAAACCATTTCCACGATTTTGACTGTGTTTTTATCAGTTACCCTCAATCCATCAACAAAGCCTGTTTTAATATTTAACTTTTTCAACATTTGCTCTATCTGTGGCCCTCCACCATGAACTACTACAGGCTTCGAACCTACTTGCTGAAGTAATGCTATATCACTTGCAAAGGATATCTGCATATCCTTATCGGTCATAGCATGACCGCCATATTTAATAACCAAAGATGACCCATTGTATTGATGCATATATGGGAGAACTTCAGACAAAAATTCAACTTTACTTAACCACAAGTTATTTTTACTTTCATTTTTCATCTTTTTCTCTAATCAGTTATTTTTTTGTATATTAAAAATTTATATTAATCTTGCGATATCTGCTCTTAAAAAGTCTATACCAATTCCCTTAACTGATGAAGTTAAATGTACGAATGGGTGTGCTGCAGGGTTTATATTGCATTCCTTTTTTACCCTTTCAATGATTAAATTTAATTCCTTCGCTTTTATTTTATCAACTTTAGTTAAGACTAATTGATAAGAAACTGCCAGTTTATTAAAAGTGTTCATTGCTTCTTTATCTGAAACAGTAATCCCTCTCCTAGAATCTATTAACAATAAAACTCTTTTTAAAGTGGACCTATATTTTACGTATGATTTAATGAGTCTGTTCCAACTTTGAATTGAAGTTTTAGAAGCTTTTGCATAACCAAACCCTGGGAAATCAACTAATCTAAAGTTTTTTGCACCTACTTCAAAAAAATTTAATTGCTGAGTTCTTCCTGGGTTTTGTGAAGTGCGAGCTATAAATTTTCTCCCAGTAATTGAATTAATTAGAGATGATTTTCCTACATTTGACCTGCCAGCAAATGCAACCTCAGGTATACTTTCCTCCGGCAAAGATTTCATATTGTTAGAAGCTGCAATAAATCTTACTGATTGAGAAAAAAGTTTTCTACCTTTTTCAGTAGCCTTAAAACCAAAATCAAAATCACTGTTTTTTAAATAATTTTTTTCAATTATTTTGGCTTGTTCATTTGGTTCATTATTAGCCATTGCTGACCTATGCTTAATATGTTATTCACAGTCCAATAAATGACTAAACCCGCAGGAAAGGTTGCCAGTAGAAAAGTAAAAATTACAGGCATCCAACTAAAAATTCTCGCCTGCACGGGGTCAGGGGGAGTTGGGTTTAATCTAAATTGAAGCCACATTGTTATACCCATCACTATTGGCCAAATACCAAGTTGAAAGAAATCAGGTATTGGTAAGTTTTGAACAGAATAGGGTAAGAGGCCAAACAAATTAAGAATTGATGTTGGGTCTTTAGCTGAAAGATCATTAATCCAACCATAAAAAGGTGCATGCCTCATTTCAATTGTTACATAAAGAACTTTGTAAAGAGCAAAAAATACTGGTATTTGGATAAAAATGGGTAGACATCCAGCCGCTGGATTAACTTTCTCTGCCTTATACATTTCCATCATAGCTTTATTTAAAGCCTGTTGATCTCCTTTGTATCTTTCTCGTAATTCAGTTAACTTAGGTTGTAATGCCCTCATTTTTGCCATAGATCTATACGATCCATTTGCTAGTGGAAAAAATAGCAACTTAATAATAATGGTTAAGCCTATAATAGCTAATCCAAAATTACCAAGGTACTTACTAAGCCAATTAAGTGTATAGAAAAACGGCTTGGTTAAAAAGTAGAACCAGCCAAAGTCAATTGCAAGATCAAACCTATATGCACCCAAATCTTTTTCGACTTTATCTAATAATGCAAGTTTTTTTGCTCCCGCATAAAGGTAAGAAGTAGTTTTAATTTCTTTTCCAGGGCCAATAACTTTTGAAGATCCTCTCCAATCACCTTGCCATTGACCTGATGATTTTTTTGAATACCTAAATGCAAATTCAGATTGATCTTTTTGATCAGGGATTAAGGCTGCCAACCAATATTTGTCGGTAATGCCTATCCATCCCCCTTTCATTTCAGAAGAAATTATCTCATCACCATCTTCTACTAAATCTTCGTAGTCAACTTCTTTAAGTTTTTCATCTACTACAGCTATTGGGCCCTCATGAAGAATAAATAAACCATCAACCTTTGGCAAACCAGTTCTTCTTAACAAACCATATGGGTATAAGTTTACTTCGTTCTGACTGTTATTAATAACCTGATCAGTTACAGTTATTAAATAATCTTCATCAATTTCAAACACTCTTTTAAATTCAAGTTCAGTCTTAGATTGATATGATAAAGAAACCGACCTTCCAGGTTCCAAAATAGAACTTTTAGTGGTCCATATAGTTGAAGAATTTGGCAAGTCCATTTCGCCAGAGCCAATCCAACCAAACTCTGCAAAATATGGTTTTTGATTATCTATTTTTTCAAATAGTCTTATTTTCTCTGATTCTATATCAAGGGCTTTGGTGTAATTTTTTAAAACTATATCATCAATGCGAGCTCCTGCTAGAGTTATAGAGCCTGAAATTGAAGAGGTTTCAATTGAAATTCTAGGAGCCTTAATAATTTCACTCTCTTTGATTGATGTTTCAACATCTTGCTTTACTTTATTTTCCTTCTCTGGAGCAGACAAAATTAAATCTTTCTGATCCCTTAAAGCTTGTTCT
>CAZCWO010000010.1:0-27325 GCA_964502335.1 uncultured Rhodobacterales bacterium
TTTAGTTTATTTAATATTTTTGACTGAGTTGTTGGCAATGGCTGTGATGAAAAACCAATTGAGTATGCGAAAAATTTTAATTTTCGTTGTGCTGTAACGTTAGAATCTTTTTGTCGTATTGAACCTGCCGCAGCATTTCTAGGATTAGAAAATATTTTTTCATCTCTTTTTTCATTTAATTTATTTAAATTTATAAAGTCATTTTTCTCCATAAATATTTCACCTCGTACTTCAAGCGTTTCAGAAAAACATGAATTTAGTTGATTAGGGATATCATCAACTGTTTTAATATTTTCAAAAACATCTTCACCAAACTCACCATCACCTCGAGTTAAAGCTTGTTTTAAAATTCCATCTTTGTACAATAAAGAAATTGATAAACCATCAATTTTTGGTTCAGAAAATATGTCAATTGACTCGTTTGCATTTAAATTTAAATAATTTCTAATCCGCTTTAAAAATTCTTTAATATCATGCTCGTTAAAGGCATTATCTAATGACAACATAGGTAATTTATGTTTAATTTTTCTAAAATGAGAAGAGGGCGTGAAACCAACCTTATGTGAGATGTTTTGGTCAAAATTTACATTTGGAAAATCTTTTTTTAGTAAATTTAATTTCTCTCTAATTTGATCATATTCAGCATCAGAAATTATTGGACTATCAAGAGAATGATATAGATGGTCATGTCTTTTAATCTGAGCACTTAAATTCTCCCATTCTTTTTTAAGATCATCAATATTTGCTGTTGTGAGCTTAATCTTAGGCATACAATAGTGTCACTGCTGCAGCTCGAGCTTCTTCAGTTATTCTTTCGCCAGATAACATTCTACTAATTTCTTCTACTCTTTTATTTTCAGTAATTTGATTGCAAAGAGTGTTAGTTTGCTCATCTTTAATATATTTTTCTATTAAAAAATGCGTTTCACCCTTTGCAGCAACTTGAGGGGAGTGGGTGATAACTATTACTTGGTTACTTAGACTTAACTTCAACAATCTTTCCCCAACAGCGTTAGCAGTCTGGCCTCCAATTCCACTGTCAACTTCGTCAAAAACTAAGCTTTTAGATAAGTTGCTGCCTGCAAGAACTACTTTGATTGCTAGTAAAAATCTTGATAATTCACCACCAGAAATAATTTTATCTAAGGGCATAAAATTTTGGTTTGGGTTGGTAATAATGTTGAAAATAATTTCATCACCACCATTTTCATTCCAATCACTTTCATCTTTTTCCTTGATTGACGTCTTAAACTTAGCTTGGTCTAATTTCAAAGATGGCAATTCTTGATTAATTTTTTGATCAAGTTCCATAGATGCTTCTATTCGCAACTTTCTTAACTCAAGACAATGATTTTTGAATTCTTTTTGTTTGATTGTATAGTGTCTCTCTTTATTTTCTAAATATTCATTTTTGTTATCAATGTTATTAATTTGTTCTTTAAGCTGCATATGATATTCAAAAAGCTTGTCTGTATCGCATTGAACTTTTCTTGCAAAATTCCGCAAACTATAGAGCCTATTATCAATCAAATCTAAAGCTTCAGGGTCTGTTTCTATTGAATGTAATTTGTTATTTATTTGTATACTCGCTTCTTCAATTTCGTTATAAGCTCTTTTCAGCGTTTCAATTGTTCCTTGGAGAATTTCTGGTTTTTTTATGCTAAATTTCTCCAATGAGGTTAGTGTTTGGTTAAGTAGTTTTTGTATAGACTTTTCACCATTTAAGTTTTCTTCAGCATGGTTTAAAATTTCAATTAATTTTGTTGAGTTTGCGACTAAAGCTCTTTTGTTAAGTAGTTCATCTTCTTCATTTTGTTTTGGCACCAGACCATCAAGTTCAATGAGAATAGATTTTGTATATTCAACTGTTTTTTCAAAGTTTTCAAAATCTATTTTGAATTTTAAATAATTATCTTTTGCCTCCTTCATTTTAATATAAGTTGACGCGACTTTTTTTCTCGTTGTATTGTATTGACCATATTGATCAAGAAAATAAACATGGTTTTTTGTATTTAGCAATGTGTGGTTGTCAAATTGACCTTGAACTTCAACCAGTAATTGTCCAATTTTATTAAGAATGTTCAAGTTAATATGACTATTATTTAAATATGCTTTAGAAACCCCATTATTTGAAATCACTCTTTTTAAAACTAACTTTTTATTAAACTCTATTTTTTCTTGAATCAAAATTTCCTTTATTGGATGATTATCAGGAATTATAAATTCTGCGCATGTTTCTGCTTTGTGATCCAAGTTTCCTATAAGACCAAAATTAGCCCTGGAACCGAGAGCTAAACCTAAGCCTTCTAAAAGAATAGATTTTCCTGCTCCAGTTTCTCCAGTAAAAACGTTAAGTCCTTCATTTAGATCTATGCTGATATTGTCAATATGAACAATATTCTCAATATTTAACTTTTTGAGCATTTTAAAAAAGTGATTTGAATAAATTAATTATGCCATTGTTTTCAGGATCAGGTTTTTGTGTCTCAAAGTTTTTTATGATTTGTTTTGGCAATTTATTGGTCCAAATTGAATTAGGAAAATTATATTTTAAAACGGATGCAGTTCTTATAGCCTCCTCATTAATTCCAAGTGATAGGTAACATTCAGTTAACCTTAATAAAGCTTCAGGGGTTTGGTCTGTAGTTTCAAACTCTTTTATAACTGTTTTATACCTTCTAATAGCGGCAGCATATTGTTCTTGTTTCTGATAAAATCTTCCAATTGACATTTGTTTTCCAGCTAAATTACTTCTAGCCAATTCAATTTTCAGTTTAGCATCCCTTGCATATTCACTATTTGGGAATTGATAAATTAAATTCTCAAATGTTTCAATAGCCTTGATAGTCATATTTGCGTCTCTTTCAACATCAATTATCCTTTCGTAATAACTCATGGCTATCAGATATAAAGCGTATGGAACTAATTCATTTTCTGGATTATTTTTTATAAAATTCTGGGCCGTTGATATTGAAGCGTCATAGTTATTGCCTTCATAGTAAACCCAAGCAGACATTACCTTTGATTTTGTTGCCCAAATTGAGTAAGGATAATTACTTAAGATTGCATCAAATATTTCATTTGCTTTTGCTAGATTGTTTTTGTTTGCTTCTTCAATTGCATTTAGGTACATTTTTTTTGCATTTTCTATTGAGTGATCGTTATCTTTTGTGTTTGAACAACCAAGTAAACTCAAACTCAATATCAATAAGATTATAACGCTAAAAGAATTTTTAATTTTCATATAATTATTTTTATAATTATTAATTATCATATATAATCATATATAATCATATATAAAATATATAATAATTGAATTATTTGAAAGATAAAAAAAATTAAAGTTTAGGCTATTGCTGCCATTGGTTCTAAAGGGTTTTCAAAATTAAATATTTTTGAAGATCTATATGGAGAGATGCTCCAGTTTTTATTGTCACTAAACAAAGTGCGCATCAATTTATTATTTAGTTCGTGCCCAGATTTATAGGCAACAACTTTTCCATTAATCCTAAATCCGGCCATGAAAATATCCCCAATACAATCTAAAATTTTATGTCTTACTGGCTCATTGTAATATCTTAAGCCTTCTACATTAGATACTCTGTCGCCATCAAACACTAATGCATTATTTTCTGAAGCACCTAAAGCTAGGCCTTGTTTCATTAACATTGACGCTTGTTCTTTAAATCCATATGTTCTGGCATTCATTAATTGATCTTCAAATGAGGAATTTTCTAATTTATATAAAAATCTTTGTGATTTAATTAATTTACAATCATGATTTATTTCCATTTCAATAGTCAGCCCGTTGTTTGGCTCTATAGATATAGATCTATCTTTTTCATTAACTGAAACTTTTTTCAATACATTGATTACTTTCCTATTTTCATTTAATTTTTTTAAGCCAACATTTTTGAAAGCTCTTATGAACTGTGAAGATGAACCATCAAGAATAGGTAGTTCAGGACAATCAACTTCAACAATAGCATTGTCTATACCAAAACCAATTAGTGCTGCCATTAAATGTTCGACAGTTGAAACAGATAAACTGTGTTCATTTGTCAATTTAGTACACAATAACGTATCTGATACATTTAAAAAATGTGCATTGATGTTATTTTGTTTATTATTTTTATCAATTCTCCGAAAAACAATTCCCGTATTAACTTTTGAGGGTTTAATTGTCATGTTCGAGATAATACCTCTATGTAGGCTTATCCCTGAGAAATTAATTTGCTTATTTAATGTGGTTTGACAAGTAAAATTAACTGGCAGCTCTGAATTTATCATTGAAAAAAACCTAACTTAATTATGCTATATTGATACAACATAATTGAGTTAGGTTAAAATGACATTTGGTTACTAATTGTTACAAATTTTAGTTTGCTTGCCTTCTTAAAAATGCAGGAATTTCCAAAACTTTTTCATTGTCTTCTGAAATATTTATGTCAAGTTCATGATTTTTTTGAATTTTATCTACTCTCAATGGTTCTTCAGAATTTTGAAATTTTTCAATAGTAGGTTCTTTGAATTTATTGTCGCTTTGAAGCTGTTCATTTTTTGACCAAAAACCAGTAATTCTATTAATTAGACCTTTACTTTCCTTGTCAGGATCGTAATTTTCCTTTCTATCAGTTTTAAAAGAATTTAATTTTGAATTAAAGTTTTCTGTATTATCAACTTCACTTATTTCTATAGATTTATTAGGAATGAAGACTGAATTATTGTCCGTATTTTTATCTAAATTAGTACCTTTAACAATTTTATTTTGCTCAATATTTGTATCCATAGATTCAGTTTCCATTAAATCAAGCTCTAAATTATCATTATTTTCTTCAGAGTTATTAATTTCTATTTCATCTTTAATGACTTCTTTCTTAGCACTTGATTCCATTGAAGTATCGACTTCATCAGTCTTTAGGTTTTTACTGTTAAAATCTAAATCTCCAGTGAATTTTTCAATAGTTTTTACTTTGAATTCAGCTTCGCTTGTATATGCCTTCTGAAAGTCATGATTCTTGGGCTCTATCTTTTCGTTTGCTTGTCTTGAAATGCCAGTTGCAACAAGAGAAACTCTCATTGTTCCATTGATAGTATCGTCTAGTGCTGAACCAAAAATTATATTTGCATTTGGATCAATTTCCTTTCGAATTCTGTTTGCCGCTTCATCGACTTCAAAAAGTGTCATGTCAGTTCCGCCAGTGATATTTATTAAAACGGCTTTAGCTCCCTTCATGGTAGTTTCATCAAGGAGAGGGTTATTGATTGCTGAATCAGCAGCTTCTATAGCTCTATTATCTCCAGAAGCTTCCCCAGTTCCCATCATGGCTTTGCCCATTTCACTCATTACGGTCCTAATATCAGCAAAATCTAAATTTATCATTCCAGGCTTTACCATCAGGTCAGTTACCCCGCAAACACCTTTGTGGAGGACGTTGTCAGCGATTCCAAAAGCTTCGGCAAATCCTGTTTTTTCACTAGCCAACCTAAAAAGGTTTTGGTTTGGAATCACTATCAATGTATCTGCATATTTTTGTATCTCATTTATACCCTCTTCAGCTATTTTTTTTCTATGTGCTCCTTCAAAGTCAAATGGTTTTGTCACAACACATACTGTTAATATGCCTCTTTCTTTAGAAGCCTTTGCTATTACTGGTGCAGCACCAGTTCCAGTGCCACCACCAAGGCCTGCTGTTATAAATACCATATTACTATCATTTAATTCTGATAAAATATCTTCAATAGATTCTTCTGCTGCTGACTTTCCAACATCAGGTTTAGAACCAGCGCCAAGGCCTTTTGTTATATTTATACCTAGTTGAATTTTGCGCTTAGCGATTGAATTTCCTAAGGCTTGACCATCTGTATTTGCAACTACAAAATCAACTCCCTCTAGATTTGATTCGATCATATTGTTTACAGCGTTGCCTCCAGCGCCACCTACACCAATTACAGTAATTTTAGGTGTCAATTCTTGCATATTTTCTGGTATTGCAATGTTAAGCATGTTTGTCTCCTTTTGTTATGTTTAATTTAAATGTTATAATTTCAGACTTCTTGATTGGTCTGATTAGGTTGATATTAACTAGTATAATTTTTTCATTTTTTGCTCTCAAATGTTTGCTGATAACCATTGGTAAAATCTTTGAAATGAGTTAAGTTTTTCATTTAAATTAGATATATTATTTTGAAATAAGCTTTCTTCTTTTAAAGTTAGTAAAGCACCGATTACTGAAGCAAAGTTTGGATTATACGCAGCATCCGGCAACCCTTCTAATCTTGAAGGGTTGCTAATTCTACTGTGCTTTGATAGATAATTTGTTGAAAACTCTGCAAGACCTGCAATTTGAGAACTTCCTCCAGTAAATACAACTTTTGATTTTAAAATATGAAAATATGGCGTTTTCTTTAAGTGATTTTCAATAAACTCAAAAATTTCAGAAACTCTAGCCTTTACAATTTCATTTACTATTCCGATTGAAACTGTTTGAAAAGAATTGGGATCTGTCCTATCAACGTTAGCGATATTTATAAGTTCATCTGATGAAAATGATGAATTATATAAATTACCATGTAGCACTTTTATTCTTTCAGCTTCAGTCAAAGATGTTGCTAATCCAGTTGCAACATCTTTTGTTATGTTTTGCCCACCAAGTGGAATGTCAAATGAGTAAATTAGGTTATTATCGTAATATACGCCAACTCCAGTTGAACTTGCACCAAAATCTACAATAACCGATCCCAAGCTTTTTTCTTCCGGTAGAAGACAGCTAAATCCATTTGCTAATGGAGAAGAAATAAAGCTTTCAACATCAATATGGTTTCTTTCGATTACTTTAGCTATATTACTTAGAACAGATTCACTAATTTTACATATATTAACTTCACCTTTTAAAATATGTCCCACCATACCTTTAGGGCTCTTGATTGGGGAACTTTCGTCAATTTTAAATTTAATTGGTAAGGCATATAGAATTTTATAATTTGATGAAGATGCATCATGTACACAACTGCTAACAATTTTATTTATTTCGTTATTTGAGATTTCACCATTCATAATGGTGGTTTCAGAGTTATAGGAAGCTGAAAATTGCTTTCCACCATTGAGTACGATCTGAGCTTTATTTATTGAGGCCCCCGCCATTTTTTCCGCAGATGAAACTGCTTTAGCTATACTTTCAGATAACTCATCTATATTAGTCACATTCCCAAGGTTAAATCCCTTACAAATATTTTGACCATTACCTATTACCTTTAGTCTATTTGAATCTTCAGGTTTTTCTGCAATTAAACATGTGATTTTAGAAGATCCAATATCAATTGCAGTTAACAGTTTGTTAGATTTATTCCTTTTTAAAAATTTATACATCATTTTTCCTAAGTACTTGTTTCGTTGTTAAAACTTTTAGATGGTGTAATAATCAAGTTTTCCTTTACCCTTAAGTCAATTATTTCTACTTCTCGTGATAAAATAGATTGTTCCCTATCTATTTTGGATAGTTTTGCCCATGCCTCTGAAGCATTATTTTCAGGTAATTTTATTTTTATCCCACTTCTTAGTGATACATTCCATCTCCTTTCCCCGATATAACTGATAGCCCAAACTTGATGAAAAAGATTAGGCTCAGAACTAAGAATATTGAGCATTTTAGCCGCATGTTTTTTAGAACCTATTCCATTGATAACTGGTAGATAATTAAATTGACCATTATCTTTAATGATTTTATCTCCTTCAGAAGAGATGATGATATGGGTGTTATGGATGTCGTTTACTTGAAGTAGTGCAAAAGGCTTAAATTCTTCTATTTTTATAATTAGCGTGTGAGGCATTCTTCTTTCAACTATTGAATTTTTTACCCAGCCAATTTTTTTTATTTTTTCGTTTAAAATATTTATATTTAAATTTAGCATAGAGGTTTCATTGGTTAGACCCAAAACTTCCATTAAATCAGATTTACTTAAATTCTCTCTACCTATTAAATGGATCTCTTTAAGATTAGTTTCATAATTTAAAGATGCTATTTTCGGAAAAAAATAATCTAGATTTTTAATTACAGAGAAATTTATATATTTTTCAGCAATGAGCCAAATTGATACGCTTGATAACAATATACTGGCAAGCACAAGGAAACTTTTATAATTTAATATTTTTTTTGGCTTATGATTGAGCAAATCATTTTTTTTGAAGAAATTTTTAAATATAATCACTAATCGCATTTAGCGTTCTCCAGAAGGATTTCGATTAATTTGTTAAATGAAATGCCACAATATTGAGCTTGCTCGGGTATCAACGAGGTTTCAGTCATGCCAGGATGTGTATTTATTTCAAGCATATATAGTTTCCCATTTTTTGAGTCATACCTAAAATCAGCTCTAATTACGCCCCGGCAATTTAAAAAGTGGAAAGCTTTTTCAGCCCAATCAAAAGCTAAATCTTTAATAGTTTTTGGAATGTTTGCAGGAATTATATGTCTTGAACCACCTTTGTTATATTTTGACTTATAGTCATAAAATACATTTTTCTCAGCAACAATCTCTGTAACACATAAAGATTTGCCATTTAACACTCCTACTGTTAGTTCTTTTCCTTCAATAAATTCTTCTGATAACAGGGTATCGGTGTCCTCCCAAAAAGAAGACAAAATTGGGACATGATTATCTTTTGGTATTATTTTGATTCCAATACTTGAACCTTCAAAGTTTGGTTTAATAACATATTTATCTTTGTAGTTTATAGCTTTTACATTTTTATCTATTTTTAATTTTATAGATTTAGGGAATAGAATTCCTTTTTTAGATAATAAATATTTTGTTAAAGACTTATTTATTGCTATTGCTGATGCAGTTACGCCAGAGTGCGTAAACGGAATATTAAGGCAGTTCAAAAGTCCTGGTACCGATCCATTTTCACCTAATCCTCCATGTAGGGCATTAAAACATACTTTAATTTTTTCTGTGCAAAGTTTTGGTATGAAATTATCTTTTATGTCTAATTCAATAAAATTATGGCCTAAGTAGTTCAAAGCATTTTTACAGGCCTCTGCTGTTAATAATGAAATTTTATTTTCACTATTCACTCCTCCTTTAATAAGAGCAATTTTATTCATCAGTAACTGCTCCTTTTATATTGTTATCTTTGCCAACTCGTATAATTTCCCATTGCAAATCAATGCCAGTTTTCTTGAGAACTTTGTTTCTAACCATTTCTCCTAAAACTTCAATATCACTTGCCTTGGCATTACCTTTATTAATCAGAAAATTACAGTGTTTTTCTGAAACTTGAGCATCTCCAAAAGTAAGACCTCTGCAACCAGACTTATCAATTAGTTTCCATGATTTGTTTTTGATTGGATTTTTAAAGGTTGAACCGCTTGTTAATTGATTTATTGGTTGATTGTTTTTTCTGTCATCCATTATTTGTTTCATTTTGAAACGTACTTTTTCTTTGCTTGACAGTTCCCCCTTTAATTTACAAGAAAGAAAGATCCAATCTTCAGGGGCATTGTTTTTTCTATATTCCATTGATAAATTGTTTGAACTTTCAAAAAACATATTCCCTTTTCTATCAATTCCCTCAACTTCTAATAAAATATTTTTGATTTCATAGCCGTAAGAGCCAGCATTCATTTTTAATGCTCCGCCAATTGAGCCAGGAATGCCAATGAGAAATTCAAGACCAGTAATACCTAATTTTGAAGCTTCTCTGGCAACAGCCATATCTAATGCACCACATTCTGCATAAATAACGTCATTATTATTGTTTATTTGGTTTAAATTTTTTAGTGAAACGACAATACCTGGAATGCCTCCTTCTCTTATTAATATATTTGAACCAGCTCCAATAATTGTTATTGGAATCTTTATGGGGCAACTTTTGACAAACTGAATTAAGTCAACCTTGTCTTTTGGTATAAATAATAATTCTGCTGGCCCGCCTACTTTAAACCATGTAAGATGAGCTAAGGGCGCATTTGGAATCAATTCACCCCTTAAATCAGAAAAGCTATTAATTAAATTTAGCATTTCCGACCTCTATATCTATTTATATCTGAGATGATGTTATCAGACCATTTTGTTATATTTCCTGCACCTAAAAAAATCACCACATCATTTGGATTGGCTAGCTCATATATCATTGGACATAAGTCATCTTCACTTTCAAGTAATGAAACATTTTTATGACCAAAATCTGAAATCCCTGCAGCAAGTGTTTCTTTGTTAAATCCTTCTATTGCATTTTCACCAGCTGCATATACGTCAGCAACAATCACAACATCAGCATTATTAAAACACCCGCAAAATTCATTAAACAAATCTTGGAGTCTGGAATACCTATGGGGTTGAAAAACAGCGATCAATTGATTTTTTATCGCAATAACTCTTCCTGAACTTAATGCATAATTTATTTCAACTGGATGATGTCCATAATCATCTATTATTTTTATTCCAGAATCACTAGTTCCCTTATTTTCAAAACGTCTCCTAATGCCTTTGAAGTTCTGAAGAGAGTTTCTAATCTTTTTTTCAGAAATTCCCATTTCTACTGCAACAGTGATTGATGCAAGGCAGTTTAAAACGTTGTGATGACCATGCATTGGAAGCTTAATTTCTTTCCAAGTGGTAGTATAATTAATAATTTTTTCAGATAATATAAGATCAAAAGAAGTGAATTCATTTTGGTATTTTATATTGATAGCTTTAACATCTGCAGTCGCAGATAGGCCGTATGTTAATAATCTTCTGTCTTTATTAATTGGAATCAGTTTTTGTACAATTGGATGATCAATGCATAATACCTTAAATCCATAGAATGGAATTGATGATACAAAATTTTGAAATGCAGATTGAAGGTTGTTGAAATTACCATGGTGGTCTAAGTGTTCACTGTCAATGTTCGTTACTACAGCGACTGTAGGAGTTAATTTTGCAAATGAACCATCACTTTCATCAGCCTCAACAACCATCCACTCGCCTTTTCCAAGCCGTGCATTGCTTTTCCAATTGTTAATTATTCCTCCGTTAATTACTGTCGGATCAAAATCTGCACCCTCTAAAATAGCGGCCACTAAAGATGTTGTCGTAGTTTTCCCATGTGTACCAGCAATTGCAATTGACCATTTTAATCTCATTAATTCACAAAGCATTTCTGCGCGGTGGACTATTGGTAAACCTTTGTTTTTTGCTTCAATTAATTCAATATTATTATTGTCAATTGCTGTTGAGATCACAATTATCTTTGCGTTTTGAACATTTGATCTATTGTGTCCAATTAGAATTTTAATACCTAAACCATTTAATCTTATAGTATTTGAATTTTCTGATAAATCACTTCCAGTGACTTGATGTCCGAGTTCGTTTAATACCTCGGCTATTCCAGACATCCCAATACCGCCTATCCCTATAAAATGAATGTTACCTATGCTCAAAGGAAGAGTGCTCATCTACAATTTCCTTTGAGAGTTGATAATGCTAAATTTATGATTTTTTCTGAGGAACCGCCTTTATATAATAATCTGGCATTATCAGCCATTTCTAAGAGGATTTGTTTGTTTAAAATATATTCTTTTAATACTTTCGATAAATTATTTGCTGAAAAATCTTTTTGTTCAATTAAATGACTTGCTTTATGATTTTTTAATTCAAAGGCGTTTTGAAATTGATGATCGTCTAATGAATTAGGTAATGGGACAAGTATCGAAGGTCTTCTTGAAGCCAAAATTTCACAGACTGTTGAAGCGCCAGATCTAGAAATTATTAAATCACTTCTTTTGAAAATTTTATCAATATCTTTAAAGTATTTTTCTACAATAAATTTAACATTTATTTTGTTTAAAGCGTCGATTAATTCAACCCGATCTTCTTCACGGCATTGTTGAATGATTATTATATTATCCCTTATTTTTTTTGGCAGCATCTGAATTGAATTAGGAATAATTTTGGAAAATATGTTTGCCCCTTGACTGCCTCCTATGATCAGTAAAACAAACTTATTTGTTTTTTCCGAACTATATTTTTTATTCCCTATTAACTCGAATTTTTTTAAAACAGGGTTTCCGGTTAAGATGGTTTTTGTAGGATAAAAATCTCTATTTTTTATATCAAAAGATAACGCAATTTTTTTACAAAACTTGGCACAAAATTTATTAGCTCTTCCAAGAATTTTATTTTGCTCGTGAATTATTGATGGGATTCTTAGAAGCCAGGCAGCTAAAATAACTGGCACACATGTATAACCGCCAAAGCCAATGACCAGTTTTATTCTATTTTTATAAAGAAGATAAATAGCTTGAAAAGTTCCAAGAATTAACTTTATCAAGTTTACAATTTTTCTTAACCCTTTGATTGATGGAGAACCTGACGCAATCACAAAATAACAATAAGCATGAAGTAAATTTGAGCCTCTGTTGTCAGTAAAAAATATAGGTTTTAATTTATAATTTTTAAAATTAGTCGTTATTGCTAATGCTGGTGAAATATGACCTCCAGTACCTCCGCACGCTAGACAAATGTTTGCATAAGAATTATTCATAGTCTTTAATAGTTTGACGCCTAGTCATAGCTAAAACTATTCCCATGGTTATTGAAGATGCAATTAATGATGATCCTCCATAACTAATAAATGGCAACGTCATACCTTTTGTGGGTATTAAATTTAGCGTAGAAGCCATATGCACTATAGCTTGCAAGCAAAATTGAAAAATTAGAGCGCTACATGTCAAGACCAAATAAATTTTATTTGAAGCACTTGAAAGAACCATTCCCCGAAGGAAAATCAAAAGATATGCTAGTATAATTAAACCACAACCAAATATTCCAAGCTCTTCCCCAGCAACAGCGAAAATAAAATCTGTATGACTGTCTGGCAGGTGCTCGCTAACAGAACTTTCTCCAAAACCTTGACCAAACATCCCTCCATTTAAAAAGGCATTTATTGACTTTTCAACTTGAAAACCTCCTCCATCTAAAAAATTATCAACTCTATATTGCACATGATCTAGTAAAAAATAACTAGAGATTCCTAGAAACGAGGCAAAAGAGGCTATTGCTAAAACTAAAAACATTGAAATACCAGCGATATATATTTGAAAAATCCAAGTTGCAGTTAATATAAAACTCATTCCAACGTCAGGTTGAGATAATAATATCGTTAATATTGAGATTAACAAACAAGTTGAAATTACCCACCCTTTAGAACTTCTTTCATTAATCCACAATGAGAGAAACCATGCATTCACTACTACAAAACATGGTTTAATAAACTCTGATGGTTGGATGGAAAAACCATAAATCTTAAGCCACCTTGTAGCTCCATTAGTTTCTGTTCCATAAATATTTATATAAATCATGCTAAAAAAACATAAAAGAAGTAAAGCCATACAAATTCTTCGAATTTGAGAAACCCGTAAAATAGATATCAATATCATCAGGGGTATTGATGCAGATAAAAACAATATTTGTTTTTTTAAAAAGTAATTTTGATTTAATTCCATAGAAATGGCGACAGGTGATCCAGCAGACATTAAAAGCATTATGCCTCCGACTATTAAAACCAATAATAGTCCTAATAATTTATGATCAACAGTCCACCACCATAAGCTAACAACGCTTCTATCTGTTCTATCTAAAAAATTCAAATTATAGTCTCCATATTTTAACAACCAATTCCTTGAAAATTTCACCTCGTTTTTCAAAATTAACGAATTGATCATAGCTAGATGCTGCTGGTGAAAGTAAAACTGTTACTTCTTCATTGTAATCAATTGTATCTTTAAAAATTTGAAGTAAGGCTTGATCGATAGTGCCTGAAATATTGCATTCCAATTTAAATCTCAATTGATCAAAAAATTCACCTGAACTCTCCCCAATTAAGTAACATTTTCTTACATTTTTCAGATATTTCAAAGAGGACTTAATGCCATTATGTTTGCTTTTCCCACCTGCAATCCAAAAAATATTTTTAAAACTTTTAAGAGCTTCACAAGCAGCCTCTGCATTAGTAGCTTTTGAATCATTAATAAATAAAAATTTATTCGTTTTAGCGAACAATTCCATTCTATGGGGCAAGCCTGTAAAAGAATTGATCGCAGTTAAAGATTTTTCTTCAGAAATACCTAAGGCTGATAAAAGTTTAATGGCAATAAAAACATTCTCTCTATAAGAAATGGATTTTGGAAAATTATATTTATTTTTGTTATTATAAATTTTTATTATGTTTTTGTTTTCCTTTTGAAGGCTTTCAGAAGCTTTTTTTGATAAGTTGTCATTGCAGGATATCAAAAGGGGAGCTTTAGCTTTTAAAAATTTAGCAATTCTTATTTTTGCGTTTACATAATTTTTTATATTTCCATGCCAATCTAAATGGTCTGGTGTAATATTAAGGATAATCCCACCATCTAATTTTAATTGTGAACAAGTTGCAAGTTGAAAAGAAGACAATTCTAAAACTATAAAACCATTCGACCCTGGGTCATTTAAGGATGTTGCTGCTTTGCCAATATTTCCACCAACTTCTGCATTAATGTTATTGTAATTTATTATATGCCCTATTAGGGATGTCGTTGATGATTTCCCATTGGTGCCAGTTACTCCAATAACTTTTGCTTTTGGAAGTGATTGAGCAAAAATATCAATTTCATTAATAATTTTAATTTTTAGGCTTCTTGCTTTTTTAATTACTGGATGGCTTAATGGTATTCCAGGAGAAACCAGAATTTGATCGAGTAAATTCCAAGGCCAATTTTTAGGATCTGTAAAATCTATTTTATTCTTTAAAAGGTGATCATCATAAGCAAAAATTTCACCTCCACCGGCTACAATACTGTTAGCCGCTGACATACCTGAAATACCAAGCCCTAAAATTCCTGTTTTTTTTCCATTAATATTTTTTGGTACCATCATAGTTTCTATCTCAATTTCAATGAAGACAATCCAATGATTGCTAAAATTACAGCAATTATCCAAAACCTAATGACTATAGTTGATTCTTCCCAGCCCCTTTTTTCAAAGTGATGATGAAGGGGAGCCATCAAAAACACTCTTTTTCCAGTGCATTTAAAAATGGCTACTTGTAATATTACTGAAATTGTTTCAACAACAAAAAGACCTCCAATAATCGCTAGGACAAGCTCATGCCTTGTAGCAACACTAGAAACCCCTAATGCTCCTCCCAAGGCTAAAGAACCTGTATCACCCATAAATATTTCTGCAGGAGGGGCATTAAACCATAGGAATCCTAAACCGGCTCCAAATAAAGCCCCTAATAGAATTGCAATTTCTCCAACACCAGGCACGTAGTTTAGTTGTAAATATGATGAGAAATTTATATTTCCTACTAGATACGCAATCAAGGCAAAACATCCTGCAGCAATCATTACAGGGACTATTGCCAATCCATCTAAACCATCAGTTAAATTGACAGAGTTAGAAGTTCCTACTACTACAAAAATTGCAAAAGGAATAAATAAAGCTCCTAAGTTTATAAAAACATCCTTGAGAAATGGAATTGACAAACCTTGTTGCATTTCAGCAGGTGAGGCTTGAACTATTGTCATAATTGCTGGAAAAGCAATTAGCACTTGTGATATAAGTTTTATTTTACCATTTAATCCAGAAGAAGAGTTTTTTGAGATTTTAATCCAGTCATCCACTATTCCGATTGATCCAAACCCAATCATCACAAGAAGAGCAGACCAAACATATTGATTGTCTAATTGCATCCATAATATTGTTGATCCCACTGAAGCAAAAAGTATTAAAATTCCACCCATTGTGGGCGTTCCTTTTTTCTTTAAAATATGATCAGCAGGTCCATCGGTTCTAATAGGCTGACCCTCTTTTTGAAAAGTCCTCAAAAGATTAATTAGAAAAGGGCCTAGAATAAAACTAATTATTAAAGCTGTAAGTATTGCTCCACCCGTTCTAAAAGAAATATATTTAAATACATTAAATATTTGAAAGGCTTCAGAAAATGGATAAAGATATTCATGCAACATATATATTTTCCTTGTCTAATTTTTTTTCATTTCTATCGAGGTTGTGGAAGTAATCTTTGATACTATTGACTATTAAATCTAATCTCATGCCATTTGAGCCTTTAATTAATATCAAATCATTATTTTGAATTAAATTTGGAACTTCATTAATGACAATATTAGAATTATCAAAACAGATTGTTTTATAGTTTGATCCTAAAGCTTTCGCTATTTTTGACATTTGTTTACCAATAGCTACTAGTAACCTTGGTTTAATCCCTTCAATTAAAGGAATTAATTTGTTATGTTCATTTTCAGAGAATTTTCCTAATTCTAGCATGTCACCTAAAATCAATAATGGTGGAGATAGGGATAAATTTCTTAAAGACAAGATAGCTGAAGCAGTTGATTGATAACTCGCATTATAGCTATCATTTACCACAGTAACTTTTGACCCAGAAGGATGGTTCAAATAAAATATATTCCCTCTTCCTTCTCTAATGTAGAGATTAGAAATACTCGATTTAATTTCTTCAAAATCCAACCCTATTGCTTTTGCTGCAAGAATAGCAGCAATTGAATTTATAACATTATGTGGTTGATGACTATGAACTTTATAATTTACTTTTTGCCCCATTAATCTCATTGTTACATCAACTAAATTATATTTAAATTTAGTCGATAAAATCTCTGCGTCATTGCCTTTTGTTTTTCCAAAATATAATATATTCTTTAAACCCAGACCCTTTGCCTTATTTTTAAGTATTTCCAAATACTTGCAATCACCTGGAAGAATAACAAGCCCGTCCTTTTCCATCCCATAAAATATCTCTGCTTTAGTGTTTGCAATTTCCTCAACACTATTAAAGTTTTCAAGATGAGATCCCCCAATCGATGTTATAATTGAGCAGTCAGGTTTGGAATAACTAGAAAGAAACTTGATTTCACCTGGCGATGACATTCCCATTTCTTGAATAGCAAATTTAGTGTTTTTAACAATCTGAGAAAGGCTAAGGGGAACACCTATTCTATTATTTTGGTTACCTTTGTTGGCAAAGCATAAATTATTTTTGTTTAATATAGAGTATAAGTAGTCTTTAGTGGTTGTTTTCCCGACACTTCCTGTAATGCCTATAAGGATTAAATTTGATCTTTCCCTTCCATTTTTTCCTAATTCATCTAGAGCTTTGTATGTGTCTTCAACTAAAACATAACATCTGTTTAATGACAGTTTTGAGAAATCTTTGTTTACTATAGCAGCAACCGCACCTTTCTCAAAAGCTTCGTCAATGAACTCATGGCCATCATTTTTTTTGCCCTTTAAAGCAATAAACACATCCCCAACTTGAGTATTTCTAGTATTAATGGAAATCCCACTTCCATTCCACCTGGACTTCCCTACTAATTTGCCTTCAACCGTTTTACAGAGGTCCAATGAATTCCAAAGTACTGATTTCATTTTTTTCTAACTTTATTTTCAATTAAATGTTTGCAGAATAAAAAATCATTATGAAGAATTTTTTTATCGTTATATTCTTGGAATTTTTCATGACCCTTTCCAGCAATAATAACTGTATCTTTAGGTCCAGCTAATTCCAGTGCTTGAGAAATAGCTACTTTCCTGTCAGCAATTTCAATCAAGTTATTTTTATTTTGAAGTTTTCCTTTGATAATTTCAGATCTGATTTTTTCTGGACTTTCTTTTCTTGGATTGTCATCAGTAATTATAGCCTGGTCTGAATATTTGCTAGCAATTTCCCCGATTTTTTTTCTTTTGAGAGTATCTCTGTTCCCTCCGCAGCCTATTACCAAAAATAACTTTCCTTCTAGCTGAGATTTTTCTTTGAGTATACTTTCTAAAGCTTGAGGAGTATGGGAAAAGTCCACGTATATTCTTGAACCTTTGTCTGAAACAATTTCCTGCATTCTTCCCTCAGGTGTTAACAGATTTCTGATAGCAAGCAAGGAGTGTTCTATTGGGAGACCACTAGAATAAGCTAATGCAGCTGCAGCCAGTGCATTATAGACCTGAAAGTTAGAATTTAGAGCTGTGGGAATTAAAAAATTCTTTCCCTCTGCCGCAACTTTTATTGTCTTGTAGCTATTAATATTTTCAATATTTTCAATGCACCACTGTGCTTTGTTTGAAAATCCATAAGTAACAATATTTAAATTTCTACTTTTTATTCTTTCTATTAATTCTAAGCCAATATCATCATCAATATTTACGATTACACTTCCACTATCCTGAACTAACTCTTCGAAAAGTCTAAACTTCTGTTTTTTATAGTTTTGTAAATTTTTGTGATAATCTAGATGATCGTGTGATAAATTTGTGAAGCAAGCTAAAGAAAATCGCACACCATCTACTCTATGCTGCTCTATGCCATGTGAAGATGCCTCAAGAGCTAATCGATTAACCCCATTTTTCTTTAATAAGGAAAGATACTCGTGTAATTTTATAGGATCTAAAGTAGTTAAATTTTGATTATTTTCTCCAACAAAATCAAATGTTGAATTTGTGATCAAACCTAAAGTTCCTAGTGAAGCTGACTTAAAATTATTTAATTCCCAAATTTGTTGCAAAAAATAACATACAGATGTTTTCCCATTAGTTCCTGTGACGGCGGCTATAGTATCTGGTTGCTTTTGATGATAAATAGCGGAAATTAAAGCCAATGCTTTCCTAACATTTTTGGCTTTAGTTAAAGAAACAGGTTTTTTGTTCTTGTAACTTTGGTCGACTAAAATATTACTGGCTCCAGCTATAATCGCATCGTTTATATAATCATGACCGTCAAGTTGGTATCCTTTAATGGCAGCAAACATACAATCCTGAGAGGACTTCCTGCTATCTGAAGTAATAGACTTTATTGAAATTTTATTTGCGTTTTCAGGCAAAATTATATCAGGTATTTTGAAGTCAGAGAGGTACATTAGTTTTCCTCAAATTAGTGTTTAATAAATTGAGCTCTAATGCTTGTTCAATTTTTGGCAAATTTGTGACAATTGGATGAACATTTAATACTGGTGCAATTTTGTTAATAATTTCCTTAACAACAGGTGCGGCAACTTGCCCTCCAGTTGTATACATATGATTTAATTTTTTACTTTGAGGCTTGGGTTCGTCAATCAACACTAATACTAAATACTTTGGTTCATGGATTGGAAAGACGCCAACAAATGAAGCTAAATTAGTGTTTTCCTGAAATCCCCCATTGACAGAAATTTTTTCTGCCGTCCCTGTTTTTCCACCAACTAGATAACCATGCGCATTTGCTTTTTTACCAGAACCATCAGGGTGAGTTACTACAGCTCTTGCGAGTTTTCTAAGTTTTAATGAAGTGTCACTTTTAAATATCTTTTTTTCAGGTTCTTTTCTGCTATCAATAATTAATTTTGGTTTCACAAATTTTCCGTCATTAAAGATGCAAGCAATCGCACTTGCCAACTGGATAGGTGAAATTGCAATACCATACCCATATGAAGCCGTTATAGAGGTAGATTTGGGCCAGCTTTCATCATAAATTGGTTGTGCAATTTCAAGAATAGGAAGATCAGGCGCTTTGGTAAGCTCTAGTAAGTCAAAGTACCTTTTTTGAATTTTTTGGCCCACTACCTTAGCTATTAAAGCGGAACCAATGTTTGATGAATTAACTAAAATTTGAGCTACATTTACAGGTTTTTTTAATTGTCTAAAATCTTCAATTCTATGTTTGCCTAAATAAAGTGGTTTAGTTGTGTCAAATACATCTTCTAGTTTGACCAACCCACTATCAATCGCAATTGCTGTATTAATTAATTTAAAAGTTGATCCCATCTCATAATTTCCGAATGTCGCTCTATTGAAGCGCTGTTTCTTAGAAGCCTCCCCAAAATAATTAACGTCAAAATTTGGCAAAGAACTGGCTGCTAAAATTTCTCCATTTCTAACGTTTAAAACTATTCCAGCTCCCGAACTAGCATCAAAAAAATCTATTTGTTTTTTTAATTCTGATTGAACGATGTATTGAATATTTGTGTCTATTGTTAGTTTTAATGGTTCTAATGAGGAGGATAATCTATCATTGAGTCCAATTTCGACCCCAGCCTGTCCCTTGCCATCTCTATTAACATTTCCCAAAATATGTGATGCAATGTCTCCCTTAGGATATAGTCTGGTATTAATTTTGGTAAAGTGCACCCCCGTGACACCTGATTCAAGTATCAAATGATGTCTATTTGGGCTTGATATTCTGTCAATCTCTTCATATCTTTTTTTTGAGTTTAGTTTTTTAGTTAAAGTTATTAAGTCTTTTTCAGGCATTAATTTATGTAAAATTTTTGCAGATTTATTTGGTTGCAGAACCTCTATAGGATCCACAAATACAGACCATGCAGGTATACTTGTTGCCAGAATATTTCCATTTCTATCTGTAATGTCAGCTCGTGTATTCTGATTAATAATATTTTGTGAAAACAAAGACTCTTTTTTCTCTAAGAATGAAAATGTGATGATTTGTGAAATAATGTATAAAAAAATTAAAATTACAAAAATACTAGAAACCAGCAATCTTTTCCGAGCGTGTTTTATTTCAAGTGGCGCAAGAATAAAATTTTCATTTGACCACATACATCTAATCCTTCAGTAAATTATGATTAATGGAAGATTTAATTATAACTTTATTAGATATATCCTTTCCCATTTTCCAGGCCGATCCTCTTAAACTCACTAATTCTATATTCCCTGTTTGATTGTTTTTTCTAGTTAGCATTCCCAGATTGTCCTCAACTAATTTTGTAATTTTTTTAGGATGTGTGAGAAATGACCATTCAGTATTTATTATTTTTAATTCTTCATTTTTCTTTTCTATTTCTTTTTTTAACGCTAACAATTGATCTTGTTGATTTTGAATTGAAGTAGAGATGATATTTAGTGCAATTCCAGTAAATATTGCGAATGAAAGGCAAATTGTGAAAAACTTCCACATTATGCGGTCTCATAACTTGGTTTGATTTTGTATTCAATTTTTTCTGCAACCCTCAGTTTAGCTGAACTCGATCTCGGGTTAGCGTCAATTTCATTTTCAGAAGGAATAATTGGTTTTTTTGATATAATTTTTAGTTTTGGTTTGTTCTTTGAAGTTTGAGGAAAATGTCTGTTTGAATTACTTTGCATACTACTGTTTTGAATAATAAAGTTTTTGACTATTCTGTCTTCTAGTGAATGAAATGAAACAGCTGTTATCCTGCCTTTGTGAGCCAGTAGCTTTAGAGAAGCGTTTAAACCTAGTTGAATTTCTTCGAGTTCATTGTTTACCGCAATCCGTATCGCTTGAAAGGTTCTGGTTGCAGGATCAATTTGATTGCGTTTGGGGCCGCCCAGGACAGAATAAATCACATTTGCGAGTTTTCTTGTAGTGGTTATTGGCCTAGATGAGACTATTGCTCTAGAGATTTGGCGGGCTTTTTTTTCTTCACCAAAGTTTTTTAATATATTTTCAATTGTCTTTCTGTCATTGTTATTAATAAAATCTGCTGCTGAAAGAACATTTCTCCCCATTCGCATATCTAAAGGACTGTCAAACCTAAAGCTAAATCCTCTATTCGGATTGTCTATTTGAGGTGAGGAGACGCCAAAATCAAAAGCTATACCATTTATTTTATCAATATTTAAATTCTTCAAAATTTTTTCAAGATTTGAAAAAAGATCGTTCACAACTGTAAATCTAACGCCAAACTTTCTTTTTAAAGAATGTGAATTTGAAATAGCTTCTGGGTCTCTATCAATTGAAATCAACCTACAATTTGAATGTTTTAAAATTTCAGATGAGTATCCCCCCATTCCTAATGTTGCATCAACGTAAATTCCAGTATCGTTGAGATTTAAATATTTTATTGTTTCATGAAGCAAAACAGGGACATGTTTTGAACAATCAGACATCTGAAACACTCTTTTTATTTTTTAACATTAGTGATTGTGGTCCAGCGAGGCTCAATCTTTTAGATCGTTCTTCTTTTGCCTTGTTATAATTACTAGGGTTCCATATTTGAAAAGTCTCACCTCTGCCTGCAAATAATACATTGATACTTAGAGTTGCAGCTTCAATAAGTTTTTCTGAAAGCAGGATTCTGCCTTCTGCATCCGATTTAACATAAGTTGAGTCTGATAAGATGTCTTGGATATACAGAGCCTCATCTGAAATCTGGTCTAACTCAAGATTTGTCTCCCATAATCTTTCAATATAATTATTACCACAGCCTTGAATATGTTCAGAACCAGGAGTTGTGAATAGAACCAGTTCCTCATTATTTTTTTCTAATAATGATCGGTATCTAGCAGGAATAGAAATCCTGCCCTTTTTATCTATTTTAGTTTCAAATGTGGACAAGAACAGGTCCACTGCAACCTCCAAAATACAAGTTAGTTCCAAAATGGGATATTATGGGTTACCATGGGATTTTATGGTAAGTCAACGATATATTATCTGAATCAGATAAAAAAACCAAATGTTCTTTATTTGTTCTCAATAATGAACAAACTCTGCTGTGGCAAGCTATCTATAAGCCGGGTTCTGTTTTAATTTTGCAATTAAAGATAGTCATTCATCTAGAATCATTGTTACCAATGATTTCAAGCAACCTACCCAGGTGTTTTATCAAGATTAATAAGTAGATAAACTACATTCACCTCTATATGGTCTTGCTCCTGATGGGGTTTACATTGCCAAATTTGTTGCCAAATTTGCGGTGAGCTCTTACCTCACCATTTCAACCTTACCTTATAAAATAAATTAAGGCGGTATTTTTTCTGTTGCACTTTCCCTTAGGATATTATCCTAGCCGGGAATTACCCGGCATCATTATCTTGTGGAGCCCGGACTTTCCTCTGAATTAACAGCGACTATCCGATAACTTGCCACCTTCATGAAACTATAATTAATAATTAATGTCAATTAGGACACCGTTAATTGATCGTTATAATCACTGAAATTTGAAAACTCAAACATCTTTTGATTCCCATGTTTTCTTTATTTCTTCATAAGCTCCGTTAATCAATGATAACTTTTGATTTGCTGATTCAATAAACTCTTCAGGCATTCCTTCACCTATTAGTTTATCTGGATGGTTTTCTTTTATCATTTTTTTCCATGTTTGATTAACAGTTTTCGGATCGGCAGATGGACTTAATCCAAGAATTTCATAAGGGTTATTGTCAGGCTTATGGAGAGCTAAAAGTCTCAAAAAAGTTTGGTCGTTAAAATCAAATATTTCTGAAACATGTTTTAGATACCTAAGTTCTGATTCCTGGATAACGCCATCAGATTTCGCGATTTCAAATAAAAGATCTAGAATTCGCTCTAAAATAGCTCGTTCATTTTTAAATAGAGAGCTAATTTGCTTTGCGTAAAGATCATACCCATCAGTAGTCTTTTTAGCCAATTCCCATAATTTACCAACTTGCTTAACATTTTCCTTGGGTATCCGAACTAATCTACGAAAAGTAATAATTTCTTCTTTTGTAACCTTGCCGTCTGCCTTAGCCATTTTTGCAGAAAGCGCTATAACTCCTGCAGTGAATGCTATACTTCTGTGTGCTTCTTGTTTTGAGTTATTTGATGGTAATTGTCTATCAATTGCATGCCCTGCTAAGGTCCCTAGTAAAGCACCTAATGGTCCGCCAATTGCAAACCCTGCCGCACCGCCAATAACTTTACCCCAAATACTCATTGCTTTAAAAGTTAAACTTCTATTCTATTGAATAAAATATTTTACAAAATTACTAGTAATCAATAATATATCCTAAAATTACACTGCTATAAATATGAAATTTTTATGGAAAATCAAACCATTATTGATAGACCTGATAAAGGTGCATTAGAAAAAGTTATTTCAGAGCTTAGAGAGCGATTTGGAAACAGTTTTTCTACTAATGCGCTAATACTTGAGAGGCATGGAAAAGATGAGGCATACCATCCTTCAGCACCTCCTGATGGTGTTGTTTTCCCAAAAACTACAGATGAAGTTCAAGAGGTAGTCCAACTTTGCTCTAAATGGAGGGTACCTGTCATCCCATTTGGTGTAGGCACCTCTTTAGAAGGAGGTGTTGGGGCATTGGCAGGTGGGGTTTCTATCGATTTTTCCGAAATGAAAAAAATTATTGAAATCAATCAAATGGATATGGATTGCAGTGTTGAAGCAGGTGTAACAAGAAAAGAATTAAGTGCCAGGCTAAGAGACACAGGTTTATTTTTCCCTGTAGACCCCGGTGCAGATGCGACTATTGGAGGTATGGCAGCAACATCAGCGAGTGGAACAAATGCAGTAAGATATGGAACAATGAGAGATAACGTTATGGGTCTAACGGTTGTAATGGCTAACGGAGAAATTATTCATACTGGAGGCAGAGCAAGAAAAAGTTCGGCTGGCTATGATTTAACGAAACTATTTGTTGGCTCTGAAGGGACTTTGGGAATTATAACAGAGATTACTTTAAAGCTTTATGGAAATCCTGAAAACATTTCTGCTGCGGTCTGCCAATTTGAAAACCTTGAAGATGCTGTAAATACTGTCATAGACTCTTTATTAAGTGGAGTTCCTCTAGCAAGAATTGAATTACTTGATGAAGTTCAAATGAGAGCGTGTATTAATTTTTCAAAACTAGATGAGTTTAAACCCAAGCCAACTCTTTTTTTTGAATTTCATGGAGGAAACGAAGAAATTTCTAAACAAACAAAATTAATTCAAGAAATATCATCAGAATACGGCGCTTCAAATTTTGATTGGAAAAATTTACCAGAGGAGCGTAATCGATTGTGGGAAGCTAGGCATAATGCTTACTATGCTGCAATTGCATTAAAACCGGGATGTGTTGCTTGGTCTTCTGACGTGTGTGTTCCAATTACTTCGTTGACAGAATGTATAATTGAATCAAAGCAGGAATTGAAGTCTATGGGTCTATTGGCTCCTCTAGTTGGCCATGTGGGCGATGGAAACTTTCATCTACTTTATTTAGTTGACCCAGACAATCAAGAAGAGCAAATCAAAGCTAAAAATCATAATAAAAAAATGGTAGAAAGGGCGATTGATTTAGGAGGAACATGTACCGGAGAGCATGGAATAGGTTATGGGAAGGCAAAGTTTTTAGCTAAGGAAGCAGGATCATCTATAAAGATCATGAAAACTATTAAAGATTCTTTTGATCCTCAAGGTATTTTAAATCCAGGAAAAATTTTTCTATGAAAACTGATGAAATTATTTTTGAAAAAACTTATGATTTTAGAGGTTTGAAGTGTCCGTTGCCTGTATTAAAAACAAGAAGAGCTTTAAAAAGCCATGATAAAGGTCAAGTGATTAAAATATTATCAGATGATCCAGCTGCAAATTTAGATTTCATACATTTTTGTGAGGTGAGCGGCAATATTCTTTTAGATAATGTTGAAGAAGATAAAAACCTAATTTTTTTCATTAAAAAAATCTAAATGTTATTTAAAGCATGCTATTTGAAAAGGTTATCTAATAAATCTTTATAAAACTTAATTTTTGAGTTTTTATTTTTATAACCATTATAAAGTTTGTTTGCAGAGACTAAATCAAAAAATTCATCAAAAGGAAGAGCTGTATTAGTGAATTTTTCAACTTTACTTACTACAACAGCAGCCCTTAATGGCTTGTTATTTATAATATCCTCTTGGGTGATTGATAAGAGAAGCTGATTTAATTTTCTGATTTTTCTTGGAGATGGTATTTCACAATAATCTGCCACTTTGCCATAAGTACTTGTACTCTTAATTGAAACCAAATAGTTTAAATGACAGCATAATCTTGTTTTTAAATTTTCAGGTAAATCATACATTGCCATTTTACTTTTATTATGGATTATCGATATTATGAATTTTATAAAAAAAATAATATTTTTTATAGTATTTTATTTTTTCACAGTTATATTTGCTATTTTTTCTTTGCCATTATTATTGTTACCAAGGAGATATCTAAGTATTTCTCTTAAGCTTTGGTCAAAATTTTTATCCAGATTATTATTCTTTTTTTTTAAAATTGAACACAAAATATTTGGAGAATTTAAATATAAACAAGTGATTTATGCTATTCAGCATCAATCAATTTGGGAGACTATTGTTTTAGCAGATCAGTTGCCTGGCTCAATAGCGATAATAATGAAAAAGGAATTAATTTCACTGCCTATAATTGGTTGGCTTTTCAGGCATTCTGGAGCTATACCTTTAAATCGAGGGAGGCATATTCAATCTATTAGGAGGTTGTTATTAGGCTCTCAAAATGCAATTAATAAAGGCGATAGTATTATAATTTACCCTCAAGGCACTCGGGTAATGCCAGGGGTAAAAAAGCCATATTTGCCAGGAGTGTATGCAATTTATAAACATTTAAATATACCCGTAGTACCAATTGCCCTTAACTCAGGAAAATTTTGGTATAAATTTTATTTAAATGGACCTGGAGAGATAAAAGTTACAATTCTTCCTGCGATCTTGCCAGGAATGGGAAAAAAAGAGTTTATGTCAAAGTTAGAGAATTTAATTGAAAATGAAGCAAAAAAATTATTAAATTAAATTGTTTTTGAGAGAAATAAAAAATGCCAGATGGATTTTCAGGAAAAGGCCCAAATAATTATCAAAATAATGTTTTAGGTTATCCACTCAAACCTTGTTCTATAGACCCTTTAACAGGCTTTTACAGGAATGGTTGCTGTGAAACTGGTATAGAAGATCATGGTCTGCATACAGTTTGTGTTAAAATGACCAAAGAATTTTTGGAGTTTTCAAAATCAGTTGGTAACGATTTGTCCACTCCTAGACCCGAGTTTGATTTTAAAGGGTTGAAGGCTGGAGATTTTTGGTGTTTGTGTGCAGCTAGATGGCAACAAGCTTATGAAGTTGGCAAAGCCCCTTTAGTGAAGCTTTCATCTACAAATTTTATTACTTTAAACATTTGTAGTCTAGACGACCTGAAAAGTTTAGCTATTGATAATGAAATTAACAATTAAAAAATGAAAGATTAAATTAATAATGAGATTAGAACAAGAAATTTGGGTCCATTGTACAGATACTGACAAAAGAGTTAAAGGTAAAGTGGTAAGATTATTTAAAGGTGGCTTAGATGTTGCAATTGAAGGTTCTATAATAAAAATGTATCTTAAAAGAAATAATATTTATGTTGGATCTTTTCATGGTTTAGAATTTACTTTTATTGATACAGATATTTAATAAAAACTTTATTATATAAACTATTTAATTTGTCTTAGTGAGTGAAGCAAAATGATAAGAGAAAAAGAAAAAGAACTCATAGTGGATTTGTTGCGTCTTCTTAGGAGATACAAGGACTACGATAACCCGTAT
>CAZCWO010000011.1:0-25777 GCA_964502335.1 uncultured Rhodobacterales bacterium
GGGTTTTCATCAAATAATGGAAGAAAAAACATAATTTTATAGTATTTTATTTAAAATTTAAAAAACACAAGAAAATTATAAAACACAATATATATGAATATATAGTAGTCACTTTTCAATATGTAGGTGATGTAAGTTTCTTAATTATCTGTTATTATTATATTTTATTATTAAGTGAGTTTTAGTATGTCAAATTTTTATGTTAATTCCGTAAAGCGTAAAATGAAATTTCAAAAACTGGATTTACAAAATTTACAAAATCAAGAATTTGATGGTTCATCTGGTGGGGGTTCTATTTCTGCTGAAGACGAATTGAAAATAGAAGAAAGTAATAATAGGGAACAAGCTATAACGGATCTTAAATTAAAACTACATGATGGTTTTTCTCACATTTTAGGTGAAAATAAACTCGATAATGTTGAGGAAAAGTTACAACAAATTGAAATGGACGAAAAATCTCATGCAATTGAAATCAATGATAAGTTTATAGATGAAGCAAAATCAAATTTATCTCAAATACAAGATTTGGCAGGAATTAGTTTAAATGAAAGTGTATCACTTTCTGAAGATGAGGAAGATAATTCACCAAATTTATTATTAAATCTAATAAGTGAATTAAGGATTTTAACAGAAAAAAGATCAAACGTAAAAAGTAGTTTAAATGAAATTGATAATTCCTTAATTAAACTTCAAGAGAAAATATATAAAAATAAAAAAATATATGAGGACAAAATAGCTCATTTAGAATCAATTAACGAGATTTATAATCAATCTGCAAATTTAGTTTCAAAGATTATTAGTGAGGATACAAAATATGAAAAGTTATAAAATTGCATTCCTTAATTCCAAGGGCGGTGTAGGAAAATCCACATTATGTATACTTTCAGCATTAGGTTTATCTCAAACTAGATTTAAGGGAAAGATTAAATTAATTGATACAGACAGTCAAAAAAGTTCTGTATCATTACTTAATAATGTAACAACAAAAATAGAGCTAGACTTCATCCCTTTTAACCATGCTTCGCCAAACCTAGGCGTAAGCCTTCTAGATCAAAAATTAAAATCATTTTCCCGTGAAGATGAAATCATTTTAATTGATACAATGGCTCACCCGCCAAGACAGTTAGTCAATTGTATAATGCAGTGCGATGCAATATTAGTTCCTTGTAACTTGAGCGAAATCGAAATTTTAGCTACAATTGACTTTGTTAAAACCCTTGATAGTCTCAAGAAATTGCAAGGTGATGGAAAGCCCCATCTCGTAATAATGCCTAATAGGGTCCCTCCTAAACAAGTGCATATTAGTCAATTAACTGACGCACTTTCCGATATCGATGTAATTATTGGTCCAACTATTTCAGATATAGCTCTTTTAAAAAATGATTTAGTTAATCTCCCAATCAGGTCTTCAAACCTCCCAGAAAAGTTTAGAAGTCAATTTTCAGGCTTCCGGGACTTCATATATAAAGCTCTTGTAAAAGGTGAGTTAGATAGATTAATTAACCAAGAAGAACCTGAAATAATTTCAGACGATAATTCAGTTGAGAATGTAATACCAATTTCTAGTAAATTATGAATTTAATCAAAATTGATTTAACTTTTTCATTTGACAGGTCTGTATAATAAATTCCATCATAAATGAGTTCATAGAAAATCTTATTTAAGGAGATAGTTATGCCTAGATTGCAATCGTTCAATTTTCAAAATTGGATTGATGAGAATAAGCAATTTTTAAAACCTCCAGTTGGGAATCAAAAAGTATTTAAAGAAGCTGATTTGATGGTGACCGTCGTTGGAGGGCCAAATAAAAGAACGGATTACCACGATGACCCTGTTGAGGAATTTTTTTACCAACTTAAAGGAGACATGCTTTTAAAATTATTTGATGGCAATGAATTTTATGATGTTCGAATAAGGGAAGGCGATGTTTTTCTATTGCCTGCTCATGTGAGACACTCTCCCCAACGTCCACAGGAAGGCTCAATTGGTTTAGTTATCGAGCCCGCAAGACCTGAAGGATTACTAGATGCTTTAGAGTGGTATTGTTTTAAATGTGGCCACCTAGTATACAGAGCTGAAATTGACCTTGTATCGATTGTTGATGATTTCCCGCCTATTTACGAGAGCTTTTATAACTCGATAGAGAATAAGACTTGCAACTCATGTGGTGAAATTCATCCTGGTAAAGAGCCTCCTTCCGATTGGGTCAAACTTTAACTGTAAATTAATTATTTAATTTCACTAAATATGAAGTACTCAAAAAAAGAAGCCAAGGAATATGCCTTCAAATTTATGAAGGGTATTTGGGCTGCAGCTTTAAATCCATTTTCAGAAGACCATTCTTTCGATGAAAGTGGCTTTAGATCAAATCTCAGGCATTGGATAGACGATCTTGGTATTGATGGTTTTTTTATTTCTGGAAAGCAAGGTGAGTTTTTTTCGATGTCAATTGAAGAAAGAAAGAAAAGTTTTTTAATTGCAGTTGAAGAAACTCATGGAAAAGCTCAAACCATTCTATCTTGTTCAGATCAAAGTTTTGATACAGTAATTGAATTGGCAAAATATGCAGAAGATATTGAAGCTGATTATGTAGTTGTCCACGCTCCAGTTCTTAATTTTGTTACTGACAGAAACCAAATTTTAAAAAACTATTATAGTGAATTATCTTCAAGGCTTAACATTGGTATTGCCATGTGGAGTCACCCAGATTCAGGATACCTGATGGAACCGGAATTATGTGATGAAATAGCCAACCTCACAAATATTGTAGCAATAAAATATTCAGTTCCAAGGCAAATGTATAAAAAACTTACCGAGCTATCCAGTGACAAGTTAATTATTAGCACTGCATCAGAAAATGAATGGTACGATAATATTGTCGAATTAAATTGGAGGTTGTACCTTTGTTCTTCTCCTCCTTTTTTGATCCAAACAAAGAATGACAAAAGGATGAAGGAATATACTCAATTAGCATTTGACGGAAAGTTCAAGGAAGCAAAGCTAGTTCGTGACAGTTTGGATCCTGTGAGAAAAGCTTTTCAAACCTCAAAGCCTCCAGGAAAACCTCACGCACACCAAAAGTATTGGCAAGAACTTGTGGGGCAAGTAGGAGGAAGGACAAGATTCCCCAATTTAGAACTTTCAATTGAAGAAAAACTTAAAATTAAAAATGCATTTAATAACTGTGGTTTGAAGATTTAAGAAAAGTAATTAATGTGAATTTAAAGAGCAATCAATATCCAAAAAATATAGATTTAGATTGGAGAAAACTTTCTTTATCTGCAAGAGACAGAGAATATTCCCCCAGCTCTGCTATAGGAGGAAACTACGCTCCCTTTATACAAAAATATGTTACAGAAAGTAAGTTAGCGCGATCTATTGTAAGTTCTAAAAAGTATCAATATGGAAACAAAGAAAATCAAATTATAGAAATCGCACAAAAATTAAACAAAAACACTAATACAAATTTAGATCCATTGTTAGTTTTTTTTCATGGTGGTTATTGGCAGGAATTATCTGTAGAAGAGTCTTTTTTTCCAGCAACCAACACAATTAAGAATAATATTGGTTTTGCAGCAGTGGGGTACACCCTTGCTCCAAATGCTACAATTGATGAAATAGTTGACGAATGCAAAGCAGCAGTCAACTGGCTATTTTTGAATGCTAAAAAGTTGGGATTTAATAAAAATAAAATTATTTTGGCTGGAAGCTCAGCTGGAGCTCATCTTGCTGCAATGTGTTCTGTCTATAATAAAGAAAGTAAAAATAGCCTACTAGGTTCTATGTTGGTTTCAGGAATATATGAAATTGAACCGTTAATTGGAACTTCAATAGATGAAGCGCTTTACTTGAAAAAGGATCAAGCGATTAGGAATAGCCCTATGCTTAAAGATCTTGAAAAATTTCCACCAACTGTGGTTGCATGGGCTGAAAACGAAACCGATCAATTCAAAAAACAAAGTAAAATTTTTGTAAACAAATTGATTGATAAGGAAGTTCCTGTAAGATCTCTAGAAATAGAAAGTAAAAACCACTTTGATGTGATTTTTGATTTAACTGATTTCGATGAACCTCTTGGAAAAGAATTAAAGCTATTATTGAATTTATAAAGAAAAAATATATGCCAAATTATAAACCAAAATATCCAAAGATTGTTGAAATTGAAGGTGTAGATGCTTCACCTTTTCCAAGAGAAATGCCAATTTCTACAGATAAAAGTCGATACAATACATCGATAAAAACTTCTGGAAAACCTCTAACAAGCTATCAAGGAAAATCAAACCCCTATATAGATTATCAAAGTGTTGATCTTTTACTCTCACTTCAGCACCCACGTTCTGAAGGCTATGATGAAATGTGTTTCTATGTCATGGGGCAAGTAAAGGAAATATTGTTTAAAGGTCTTCACTTTGAGTTGTTTAATGCAAGGGAGCAGATTAAAGACAATAAAATAAGTAATTCAATTGAAATACTTAATCGCGCAACGAATTTTGTTAAGTATATTGCTGATGCTTGGGATGTTCTGTCTTCGATAAAAACAGAAGGTTTTAATGAATTCAGAGATTACCTCGGGACAGCTTCAGGGCAGTTGTCTTTTATGTATAGACATGTTGAATTTATCTTAGGCAATAAAAGTGTCAAAATGGCGTCAGCACATAAAAATGTTCCTCATGTCTGGCCCGAAATAGAAAACTCTTTGAATACTCCCAGCCTTTACGATGAAATCATTTTTTATTTGAATAGGGAAGGGTATAACATTACTAAAGACGCTCTTCAGAGGGATTGGACGAAAACATATAAGACAAATAAATCCGTAAAAAATGCTTGGCTTTCAGTATACCAGGAGCCAACAAATGAAAACTTACTTTTTCAACTCGCTGAGAGTTTAATTACTTTTGATGAGCAGTTTTCAATTTATCGATGGAGGCACTTTGTTTTGGTTAAAAAAATAATTGGTTATAAGTCAGGTACCGGAGGTTCATCCGGAGTTGAATGGTTGGAAAAAGTAACTAAACATCATTTCTTTCCTGAATTATGGGATATTAGAAACGAACTTTAAACATTGGATATTTGATGAAAGACTTCTCATATTTTAAAAATTTATTTTCTATTCCAGAGGGAATAATTTATCTCAATGGAAACTCACTGGGGCCACCCCTGAAAACTACAGGAAATGTCATTAAGGATTTTATAGAAAATGAATGGGGACGAGAATTAATTAAAGGCTGGAATACTAAAGGATGGTTTTCTCAAGCAAAAACAATTGGAAATCAGATTGCAGGAATAGTTGGTGCCCCCCAAGATACAATTATCGTAGGCGACACACTTTCCAATCAGGTTTTTCAAGCTCTGACCTGTGCTTTAAAATTAAACTCCAAAAGAAAATTCATTTTAACTGATAATGGAAACTTTCCAGCAGATCTTTATATTGCTCAAGGATTATTAAAATTGCTTGAAGGAAAGTACAAAATTAAGGTTGTTGAACCTGAGGAATTGCTTAATTCTATTAATGAGGAAATTGCTGTGGTTATGTTGACTGAGGTTGACTACAAAACTGGTAGGATTCATGACATGAAAAAGATCACTCAGAAAGCCCATGAATTTGAAGTTCTGACGATTTGGGATTTAGCTCATTCCGCGGGTGCATTGCCAGTTAATTTAAATGTCTCCAAAGCAGACTTTGCTGTTGGATGCACGTATAAGTACTTAAATGGTGGACCAGGATCACCAGCATTTATTTATGTTTCTCCAAAGCATATAGAAAAAGTTGAGCCAGCTCTTTTTGGATGGCATGGACACAAGTCACCATTTGATTTTGATCTGAACTACTTACCATCCAATTCAATCGATAAAATGAGAGTTGGGACACCTTCTATAATTGCTTTTTCATCACTAAAAAATGCATTGGATATATGGGACGAAATTGATTTGCAAGAATTAAGAAAAAAAACAATTGTATTATCTGAGTTATTTATTTCAGAGATAGAAAGGCTATCATCAAATTTAGTGTTAGCCAGTCCAAGAGATCCCAACCTAAGAGGAAGTCAGGTTTCCTATAGATTTGATTTTGGGTATGAGTTGATGCAGTCTTTAATTGAGCAAAAATTAATTGGAGATTTTAGAGCCCCCAATTTAATGCGGTTTGGAATTTGCCCTTTATTTATAAACGAAGAAGATATTCTACAGTCAGTTAAAATTATCAATAAAGTTTTAGATCAAAGGCTTTGGGAAAGTTATAAAAATATTTCTAGAGCAGCTGTGACATAAATGCATTCAATTGTGAACCGTTAAATGTTTTCAAAAAAGAACCTTAAATACCAGAAAATTGCTTTGCCTGACAATGTTTCAACTTCAGATGAAGAGATGCTATCTTCAGTTACTAAATTTAAAGAATATATGTTAAAAAGACATACAATTCGAGATTTTTCTGATAGAGAAGTGAGCTTTGATATCATTAAGAATGCAATTCAGGTGGCAGGATCTGCTCCAAGTGGAGCTAACCATCAACCTTGGCATTTTGTAGCTGTGTCTAATGCAGATATAAAAAGTAGAATAAGAGAGGCCGCTGAAATTGAAGAAGAAAAATTTTATGCTGGTGGTGGTGGTGATGAGTGGATTAAGGCTTTAGAGCCAATTGGAACCAACGCTAAGAAACCACATCTAGAAATTGCACCATGGTTGATCATTATTTTTGCAGAAAGGCATGGAACTTTTGAAGATGGAACGAAATACAAAAATTATTACGTTCCTGAAAGTGTTGGAATAGCAACTGGATTTTTAATTGCAGCTCTTCACAAAGCAGGGCTTTCAGTTTTAACTCACACGCCAAATCCGATGAATTTTTTAACTAAACTTTGCAATAGACCTCAAAGCAATAAGCCTATTATGATATTGACGGTAGGCCATGCCTCTTCAAATGCAACGGTTCCAAAAGTAGCAAAAATGAAAAAACCCATTGATCAAATATTAACCTTAATGATCTAATTTATATCGTATGATAGACAAGTTTAAAGCAAAGAAAATCAAAACATCAGGTGCAAAAATTAATGTGAAAATAGCTGGTAACGGGCCTCCTGTTTTATTTTTACATGGTTATCCGCAAACTCATATGATATGGCATAAAGTTGCTCCAGAATTGTCCAGACATTATACAGTAGTTTTAACTGATTTAAGGGGTTACGGTGATAGCAGCAAACCTAAATCCGATATTGATCATACTGTTTATTCAAAAAGGGAAATGGCGTTAGATCAAGTGGAGGTAATGCAGGATTTAGGTTTTAAAAAATTTTCAGTTGTTGGTCACGATCGTGGTGCTCGTGTTGCTCATCGAATATTAATTGACCACAAAAATTTCATTAAAAAAGCTGTGGTTATGGATATAGTTCCAACATTGACAATGTATGAAGAAACGAACAGAGATTTTGCTTATAACTACTATCATTGGTTTTTTCTAACACAACCTTTTGACTTCCCTGAAAAGTTGATAGGCATGGACCCCAAGTATTATTTGCAAAAAAAAATAAAGTCCTGGGGAAGGAATAAGGGTTTTATTACTCAAGAAGCCTTTAAAGAGTATTTAAGGTGCTTTTCTAATCCAGAAACAATTCATGCAAGCTGCGAAGATTATAGGGCTTCTAATACTATTGACCTGCAGCATGACAAATATGACTACGGGACAAAAACTGACGTCCCACTTCTAGTGTTATGGGGTAGCGACGCTTTTGTTGGTTCACATTACAATGTGTTAGATGTTTGGAAGAAATATGCTAATAATGTTAAAGGACAGTCTCTTCCTGGAGGGCATTACATTCCAGAAGAGGCTCCAAAAGAAACTATAAAGGTTTTAATGGATTTTTTAAGTGAAAAATAAAACTTCTATTATATTAGTTATTATTTTTATAATCTTTTGTTTTACTGCCAACTCAAAAACAAATATAACTGGTGGGGTCATTACCACCCAGAATGACATTAAAAATTTAGACACAAGCTCAGATGTTTTTTTTACGTCATATAAAATTAAACCCCCAGAAAAAATTGAGATAAGTAAAGAGCATTTAAAAAAAAATATAACTTTCAAAGACGCTGTTCATCTGGAAAGAAGAATTGGCATCGGCGCGCCTGTTGAAAGAGTTCAAAGATATATTGGCATGACAAGAAAGGAAGCGATTGATTTAATAATAGATGAACTCATAAATTCGCCAGATAATTTTAATCTCCCTTCATGGGTTGAAAATACTACTCCAATCAATTTTATGGAAGGAGGATTCCGTGGATTGCTTCGACCGCAATATCAAATTGTAATTGACAATCAAAAAAATTCTTTGACAGCTTCTTGGTATTCACAGTTACTTATGTCCGATAACCCACAGTTTGAGAGGCTAGTTTTGTTTTGGCATAATCACTTTGTTGTCGGGTTTGATGATGCTTACGAGAGACCACATGCTTATGCAAGGCATATATTAAACTTAAGAAAAAATGCAAATGGAAATTTAAGAGAATTCTTGAAAAATATTTTATTTGATCCCGGAATGATTAGTTATTTGAATAATGATGAAAATTTTATTGACAATTTCAATGAAAACTTGGGTAGAGAATTTTTGGAACTCTTTACCTTAGGTGAAAGTAACTACTCAGAAAATGATGTCAAAAATCTATCTAAATTATTAGCAGGACATTCTATAAATCCTGTTTCACTTGATTATGAATTTCTTCAGAGTGCTTCCACATCCAAATCATGGATAATATTGGGTAAAAAAATTAAAAATCTTGATGAAGTTTTAGACTTAGTAATTAACCACCCAAAATTTAGTGAATTAATAATTGAAAAATTTTATAAAGAATATGTTTCATTAGACGATCTTTCAGAAACTAATCTTAGTTACTTAAAATATAATTTCTTTAAAAATAATTTTGAAGTTTCAAACTTGTTGAGGTCCCTACTTGAATTGCCAGAATTTTGGGACAAAGAAAACAGACTAACTTTAGTTAAGTCTCCAGTTGATTTATTTATAGGCACAACTAGGACATTTGGATCTTCAGGTAAGGTTGGCGGTGAGGTTCTAAATTTACCTTACTACATGGCTCAAGTGGGCCAGAGTTTAATTGATCCTCCTAATGTTGCTGGTTGGCAAGGTGGTTTAAGATGGTTAGATGGAAATTCTATTGAAAAAAGAAATCAGGCAATGTCAAATTGGTATTCTGAAAGTATATGCTGCTTAAGTAAACCGATAAAATTCAAAAACTACAATAGCAGAGTAATTGAAACTCCAAAATTAGGTGAACGTAAAAAGAAACTAATTGAAAAATATGAAAACAATCTTTTAATGAAATTCAAACAATCTCATGAAGATCAACTTGTTGTGGAAACGATGCTTATTAATAATGTATCAAAAGACTTTGAAAAAAACAAAAATTCTTCTATCAAAATATCTTTATATAATATGAAATTGGGAGATCGATATTGGGATGGTTTCCAATTTAGAATAGGTGTATCAAAAAAATTTCAGGGTAACTATATGCGAATAGAATCTAATCAATGTTTCCCAGAATGTTTGGATTCATTTTCCAAATCATGGCCAGGTAGAAAAGGTACATATATAGTAAATTTTTCTTATCCTGATGGAAAAGATAAAAGATATTATTCCGCTTTATCAGAAAGAGATAAGTTATTGGTAAATAGGCTTTATGAATTAACTTCATATATTTTGATGGAAACTAGCCTTTCTGCAGCTTTCAATAAAGATGAGAAGAACAAAGAAAATTGGTTTAATTGGCTTAGGGAGCAACACAAAATTCATAAGAAAAAATTAATAAATAATAATCCCAATAAAGAAAGAGTTATATTAATTAATAAATCATTACAAGATATTATAAGAATGTTTTCAGTTCTATCAATGAAATCAGCAACCGATAAATTAATTAATGATTCCTCAAACAATATCTTTACAGTTAATATTAAAAATTCTGCTAGGCATAATGTAAAAAACAGTCTCAGAATTGACAAACTATTAGTCTCAGATTTGGAACTTCCTAGCTTAAGGCTTAAAGAAATTTTACTTCATGAGGCGTATCAATTAAAATAATATTATGAACAGAAGAGATTTTTTAAGTTTTATTGCAGCAACATCAGTGTTTTCTAATACTGCTTTCGCTTTGTCTAAGGATAGTGAGCAAAAGATTCTAATTTTAATTGAGCTTCAAGGTGCCAATGACGGTTTGAATACAGTGATACCGTTTAAGCATAGTAAGTATAAAAACCTTAGACCAAACCTTTATATAAAAAAAAATGATATCCAGACAATATCTGAGTTTCAAGGACTTCATCCTAGTTTAAAGGGAATAGCAGACTTATTCGAACATGGGGAAGTAAAAATTGTTCAGAACTTGGGATATCCTCAGCCAATCCTATCGCATTTTCGTTCTATTGAGTTATGGGAGACGGGAGGTGATGGAATGAGTAAAGGCCGTGAAGGCTGGTTGAATAAAAGTATATCTGACCTTTCATTAAGTCAAGATTTTGATGGTAAGGGAATTTATTTAGATAATTCAGGGGACATTTTCTCTAATAGCATTGGTTTTTTAGGTCCACATGCAATAGATTATAGTCCTGATAAAATAGAAGGGAGAGACACAACTATTCCTGCGTTAGATGAGAAAGAAAACTTAGGATTGTTAAACCTAGTGATGAAAAAAAGACAGGGCGATCTATTAAGACTAAAGCGAATAAAAGAAAAATTAAAAAAAAGAATAGATGTAAAATTAAGAGGAGGCTCTTTAGGGAAACAACTTTCAAGAGTTTGTGAGTTAATAGGTGCTGACATAAATATACCTGTTTATAAAGTCTCTATTGGCAGTTTTGATACACATATCGATCAATTTTGGCGGCATAGACAACTATTAAAAGATCTTGATGAAGCTATTTCTGGAACTGTTAGAGAATTAAAAAATATCGGTGTTTGGAAAAATACGCTGATTATGACTTACTCTGAGTTCGGAAGGCGAGCTAAAGAGAATGGTGCTAGAGGGACTGACCATGGTATGGCGGCTCCTCATTTTGTAATTGGAGGAAGTATTAAAGGAGGTATTAATGGAGGTCTTCCCAATTTAGATAAACTAAAAAACAATGACCTTATATATGAAATTGACTATCGATCACTATATGATTTTGTTTTAAACAGACATTTCAATTTAGAGGAAAATCCATTTAAAAAATTTAGGACAAATGAAATAGCTTAAATTTAAGCTGCACCTGCTTTAGTTCTTAAAGACAAAGGCATTTCTTTTACAGGTAAGTGAATAATTGCGGAGAAAGCACCCACGCCAATCCCAACCCACCAAACTAAATCATAACTTCCAAATTGATCATAGAATACTCCTCCAAGCCAAACTCCTACAAAAGATCCAATTTGGTGGGAAAGGAATACAATTCCGTAAAGCGTTCCCATGTATTGCATGCCGTAAATATAGCCAATAACACCAGAGGTCAGTGGGACTGTGGCAAGCCATAGTGCACCCATTACCATAGAAAAGATAATGACTGTTTCAACAGTCATTGGTAGGGCTATAAAAGCTATAGCTGCTAAAGTTCTTCCTGTGTAAATCAATGACAGAAGATATTTTTTTGTATAATTTTTTCCTAGGTAGCCAGCCGTAATTGCTCCCAAAATATTAAATAGACCTATCACTGCTATTGAAAAAGCACCTAAAGATGCTGTTGTATTAATTCCTAAAGATCTAATTAAGCTATTTGGAGGGATCGAAGCGCATGCTTCGGTAATGAATGCAGGAAAATGTGCCGTGATAAAGCCAAGTTGAAAGCCACAAGAAAAAAACCCTAAAAATAGCATAGCAAAAGTTGGATCCTTTGCTGCCTTTGAGAGGACGTCAGATAAATTTTCTTTTAGTTCACTTTCTGATTTTTTTTCACCGGGCTTTATCATAAAAAGAAATAACAATGTTGATAGCACTACAAATGCTAAAACGATTAATACAGATGACCATTCCATGACCTCTAGCAAAGCGTTTGTAAATGGAGGCCCAACCACCTGGCCTGCTGATCCTGCGGCAGTTGTAATGCCAAGGACAAGAGATCTTTTGTCAGCTGAGGCAGATCTTCCTACGACTGCTAAAATGGGGCCAAAACCAGTTCCCGCTATACCGCATCCAATAACTATATTGAGTAATTGATGAGCCTCGGGTGTAACTGCGCCACTACTAATTAACAAGCCAACTGCATATAAAATTATGCCAAATGAAATAGCTTTTCTATCACCAATTTTTTCTGCGAAGGCGCCAAAAAAAGGAGTGGCTATACCCCAAGCCAAATTTTGTATTGCTATTGCCATTGAAAATTCAGATCTTGGCCATAAAAATTCTTCAGCAATGGGAATTTGGAACAGACCAAATGAGGAACGGATCGCAAAGCTAATTAATAGAATTACACTTCCTCCGATCAGAACCGGTGTGAAAATAGAGCTTTTTGTTTCCATATAATTTAGCTTTTCTTTTAATTTTCTAAGGAGTGTATTTTAAAAATGTTAATTCAAATTAGTATACTTATTATAAATAATATAAAGTAAATAAAAAATTTATTTAAAAAAATTATTTAACTTATCTAGTAAAAATTTTTTAATTTTTAATCACTTGTATTATTATAAAAATTCTAATAAGTACTTGTGTGAATCACGAAATTTTTTACTGAAGAGCATAAATGACAATACGTGTTGGAATAAATGGCTTTGGCCGAATAGGCAGAAACGTATTGCGGGCTATTATTGAGTCGAAAAGAAAAGATATCAAAGTTGTTGCTATAAATAACAGATCTTCATTACAAGTGTGCGCGCATTTACTTAAGTATGACTCCGTGCATGGAGTTTTTCCATATGAAATTAGCGCTAGTGACAATACAATAAACGTTGGAGATGAAAGTATTTTTGTTTCAAATGAGTTAACTATAGATGGAATACCTTGGCATGAGAATGACGTTGATTTGGTTATGGAATGCACTGGTAAATTTAATAATGCAGATGAATGTAGAAAGCATATTGATGGTGGAGCAAAAAGAGTATTAATTTCAGCTCCAGCTAAAGATGCTGATTTAACTGTTGTGTATGGCGTAAATGAGGATAAAATTAATTCTAGTCATAAAATTATTTCAAATGCTTCTTGTACTACAAATTGTTTGGCTCCTGTTGCTAAAGTATTAAATGATAATTTTGGTATTGAAGAAGGATTTATGACTACTGTTCATAGCTACACAGGCGACCAACCGACAATAGATAGAGATCACAAAGATGTTTACAGAGCGAGAGCAGCTGCTGTTAACATGATACCAACCTCAACTGGAGCAGCTCAAGCTGTTGGAGAAGTTTTGCCAGAACTGAAGGGCAGACTCAGTGGAGTAGCTGTTAGAGTTCCAACTTCTAATGTATCAATGATAGATTTGACATTTAGTTCCAAAAATTCCACTACTGCATCTGAAGTTAATGAAGCTATGAGGAAAGCTTCAACGAATGGTAAATTAAAAAATGTTTTAAGCTTTACTGATGAAAAATTAGTATCTACAGATTTTTATCATAATCCTCATTCTTCAATTTTTCATACTGACCAAACATTTGTAACCGGTAGCAAGTTAGTAAGAATTTTGTCTTGGTACGATAATGAATGGGGTTTTTCTAATAGAATGGCTGATACAGCTGTTGAAATTTCAAAGCATTTATAAATTTTTTAACTAAAATAAATCAATTAATTTATCCGTTTCATATGATATTTTGAATATTAATCTATAAGACTATTGTAAACATTAATAAAAAATTTCGTTGGAAGAATAGTTATATATTTTATTAAGTTTTGTTTTTTTGGTGTTATGGAAAAATAGTTGCCAGTAGTTTCGTTTGATGTCCCTATTAAGTTTACGGGGTTCATCTTAAGATTATCTAAAGGATACTTTAGACCAACGCTTTTATAAAATGACTGGTTGCCAAGAGGCCATACTGAAATTCTAGTATTTTTGGGAATTTTGCATGACCATTTTTCTCTTACCCATACTACTGTGTCAATTTCACCTACTAAGATAATTGCTTTAGCAGAATGTTTTCCATTAATCGCGGTTAAGGATGCAAGAGTATGATCAAGTCTAAGGTCTAAAAAACCAAAGCCAATAAAAAACTTCGCTTCAATATTCATAAAGCATTTTTGCAGATCAGTAGTGTCTTGGTCAGTAATATGCATTTTGTTAACATTTTGGTCTTGAATTATTTTTTTATTTATTGAATCCATATCTCCAATAACAGCTTCAAAGTTTATTTTTGTTTGGAGTAAAAAGTTTGCTCCACTATCAGCAGCGTATACGGGATGACTATGGGATAAATTATTAAGTAATTTTTTTTCAATTAGGCTGCCGCCAACTAAAATTACTGGGCCATCATGATTGAATTTTTTCATATACATTTATACTTGCCATATTTTATTTCTGTAAGTAAATTAAATTTATCTCTTGGGGTGCATAAAAAGCTGAGAAAAACCCATTGAACCTGAACTAGTTAGTACTGGCGTAGGAAAGAGGAATTTAATTAAATTTATTCCATTTCATCTTTTTCCAGTTTCTAGCAAGATTAAATTGGATGACTTAATGCGAAAAACAAATCTTTTAATATTTTTACTGCTAGCAAATTCATTATTTATTCCACTTGCGCTTTCAAATCCAAATAAATTGATAATTTATACTTATGAAAGCTTTATATCTGAATGGGGTCCTGGTCCAAAAATTAAAGAAGAGTTTGAAAAAGTATGCAACTGTGAACTAGTATTTATAGGAATTGATTCATCAATTGGAATTTTAGGGCGCCTCAAACTAGAAGGCGAAGAAACATCGGCAGATATTATTTTGGGTTTGGATACAAATTTATTAACTACTGCTTCAAATACAAATTTACTGGTAAAACACAATGTTAATATTTCTAATTTAGAATTGCCTATCAATTGGAGCAATGATTTTTTTATTCCTTATGATTGGGGCCATTTTGCTTTTATATATAATTCAATGTTATTAAAAACTCCCCCTAACAGCTTTAATGAATTGGTAAATGGAAGTTCGTCAAGGATAATCATTCAAGACCCCAGAACTTCTACTCCTGGTTTGGGGTTACTATTATGGGTTAAATCAATCTTTAAGGATCAATCTAAAAATATATGGAAAAAGCTTTCTCCAAGAATTGTAACTGTTACTAAAGGGTGGTCAGAATCATATGGGTTATTTTTGGAAGGAGAGGCAGACATGGTACTTTCATATACTACTTCTCCAGCTTACCATATCATTGCGGAAGAAGAAAAAAAATATAAGTCTGCTATCTTTGAAGAGGGTCATTACTTACAAATTGAAGTGGCTGCTATTACAAAAAAAGGCTCACGATCTTCACTCGCATCTGACTTCATGTCTTTTATTCTTGACGATAAGTTTCAGAAAATTATACCCACTACAAACTGGATGTTTCCAGTCACTGGTGTTGAATTACCTGACACATTTTTAAATTTGAAAAAGCCAAATAAAGTTTTGTTAATGGATGCAAATGAAATCGAAAAAAATAGAAAGATTTGGATTAACGAGTGGCGAAGAGCATTAGTCAACCAGTAACTTACAAATACAAAAATAAAGCTATAGATAATCTAGGGTTTTGTATATCTTTAATATTAATCTCTGTAATCATTCTATCTATATCAAGTCTTTTATTCGTTGGTTTTGGTAATAAAGATAACTATCTTAGTTCAGGAGATATATTCGGCATTTTAAGGTTTACTTTGTTACAGTCTTTGCTCTCAGTATTCTTTTCAGCTCTTTTAGGAATTTATGTTGCTCAAATTTTAGTAAGTATCCAGTCACAAAGATTTAAATCATTTTTTTTGTCATTGAGTTCTGTTGCTTTTGTAATTCCAACAGTAGTTGCTGGGATTGGTATTATAAAGGTTTGGGGGGGTAATGGTTTAATTAGTTATTTTGAATTCATATTAGGTGCAGATCAAAATTTTATTAATTTTTATGGTTTGCTTGGGATACTATTAGCACATATATTTTTTAATGCGCCTCTATTTGTAAGGGTATTCTATAGTTGCTTTGGTGCTATTCCTGATAACTATTTAAAGAACGCTGAACAATTAAATATTAAAGGGTTTAATTACTTTCTATTGTTGGAATGGCCATCTATTAGACATATACTCCCATTGCTGTTTGGGGTGATTTTTTTACAATGCTTTTCATCGTTTTCTCTTATATTGATGCTTGGAGGTGGTCCGTCCTCAAGCACATTGGAAGTAGCAATTTATACTGCTGTAAGGTATGATTTTGATTTAAATTCTGCAGCTATTCTAGCATTTATTCAGCTTGCAATTTGCTTAATTGTTTTGATCGTTTTAGACTTCTTTCAAAATAATAAAATTTCACATATTAAAATCAAAACTACATTCCCATATAAGAGGTGGGTGCAAAACAAAAGTTTTAGAAAAATCTTTTCAAATATTTTTGGTTTGATTTTATATTCTCTTTTGATTTTTCTTCCTCTTTTAATGTTAATAATGTCTGGGCTTAATGTTGAAATTATTAATATTTTATTAAATTCAAAAATTTATTTTGTATTTCTTGATAGTATTGCTATTTCATTAATCTCAACGTTTATTACAGTTATAATTTCATGGTTTGTTGCTGAAGCAAGGACAAATATAATTATTCAGAATGAATTGGATTACGTTCAATTTTTTAAACTTAAGTTTTATAATATCAGTATATTATTATACTTAGCGGTACCTGCTATAGTGTTGGGAACTGGATTATTTGTCCTTTTTAAGGGTTTTTTAAGTTATTCATACTTTCCTTTTTTGATATTAATTTTTTCAAATGTAATGCTTTGTCTTCCATTTTCTGTTAATATAATTCAATCTAAGTCGATCTATCTGAGAAAGAAACATGATAGGCTTTGTTCATTACTCGGAATAAGTGGGCTAAATAGATTTTTAACAATAGACTTTCCATCGATGAGATCAGTTCTTGGTTTTGCTGCAGGTATCTCAGCATGCCTTTCACTTGGTGATTTAAGTGTAATTGCATTATTTGGGAGTCAAGATTTTCAAACTATTCCTTGGTTAATATTTCAATATCTATCCTCATATAGGTTAAAAGAGGCAGCGTGTGTTTCATTATTGCTAATTATATTGTGCTTCTCTTTATTTTACTTTTTCTCGAGGATTTTAGGAGGAGAGAATGCTTGATGTGAGTTCAATTAAATTTAAATGGTCAAATGAAGTAAAATTTGAATTTAATCTGCAGATTAGTCAAGGTGAAATAGTAACTATTGAGGGGCCAAGCGGAATTGGGAAAAGTACATTAATAAATTTAATTTCAGGGTTTTTAAAGCCTGAAAGTGGAGCAATATTTTGGTTTAATAAAAGAATAGACAAACTTTCTCCTAGGGAAAGACCCACTTCAACGATATTTCAAAGTGATAATCTGTTTGAGCATTTGTCCTGTTTGCACAATGCATCATTAGGTATATCTCCAAGAGGGAAGCTTGCATTCAAAGAACAAGAAAAGATAAATAATTTATTTCTTGAATTAGGAATAAACGATTTGAAAAATAGAAAACCAAATGAGATTTCTGGTGGTCAACAAGCAAGAGTTTCCTTGGTTAGAGCTTTGTTGAGTAAAAAGCCCATTCTTTTATTGGACGAACCTGTTAGTTCTTTAGATCAAAAAACTCGTGAAGAAACATTAAACGTTCTCAAAAAAACCTCAAAAAAATATAAATTAACATTAATAATTGTGAGCCACCACAATGATGACAGGGAACTTTTAAACGCCAGGCAAATTAAGTTAACTTAGTTGATTTTATCTTTTTCCCAAATAGTTCTAACTTATGCTCAACTAACTTATATCCCATTCTATTCGCAATTTTTTCTTTAAGTTCTTCTAATTCATGGTCAATAAACTCAATTACTTCACCAGTTTCAACATCAATTAGATGCTCATGATGTTCACCAGATTCTTCATATCTAGCTCTTCCATCTCCAAATTCTAATTTTTCTATAAAATTGGCATCCTCTAATAATTTAACTGTTCTATATACTGTAGCAATTGAAACTGATTTATCTTGCGCAAGGGCTCTTGAAAATAATTCATCAACATCTGGGTGATCTTCTGAATTTTCTAATATTGAAATGACTAACTCTCTTTGATTAGTTAATTTGAAGCCTCTTTTTTGGCATTTCTCTAATAATTTTCCCATGTTAATATTATTATAGAATTAAAATTGATTTACTAATTCTTAGATCATAATTAAAAAGAATAAGTTTTCAATTTAAAATAAAACTTTTTTCACTTTAAAATTTAATTGCTAATATAAAGTTTAATTTAATAATAGTTATACTAGGTTTAGTATTTTATAAGCGTTGATAAAAAAACCAATAATGTTTATTGATAAATTATATATAAAGTCAAAGGTATATAAATGAAAAATGAAAGCCCAGACTTATTAGAATTTTTGAAAGACATTTTATCTGCATTGATGTTTCTTTCAAAAATTCCAATTCCATGGGATAAAATTAGTGAAACTCCTCCTGATTTCAATAGATCATTTTGGGCATTCCCCTTAGTAGGATTTATCCTAGGAATTATTTCTGGTTTATTGTTTTTGATATTATTTTATATCGGCTTGCCAATAATTATTTCAGTAACTATTGGGGTGTTTTTTAGCATCATTTTGACTGGGGCGCTCCATGAAGACGGTTTAGCGGATACTATACAAGGGTTTAGTGGAGGCAAGGACAGGGAGCATATTTTAGAGTTAATGAGAAGTTCTAATATCGGTACATATGGAGCGTTGTCATTAATTATTCTCGTATTTTTGAAAATTGGAACTTTATCAAGTTTAGGAATGCAAAACCATTGGTATGTCTTTTCTGGTTTTATTGTTTCAGGTGCAATTGGCCGATCTATGATTGTGTTTTTACGCTCTATATCGGAGCCAATTTCAAATTCTGATGTGAATGAGTTTTCAAAAAAAATGGAAGGAAGTATCTTGTGGTCTTCGCTAGGACTAGCTTTTTTAATCACCATAATCTTTTCACCCTTTTGGGTAGCAATAATTGGTTTTACTTTATGTATCATTCAAACTTATGGGGCTATGGCCTACGCTGATAAAAAAATTGGAGGAGTAACAGGAGATATTCTTGGAGCAAATGAACAGATATCTGAAATTAATTTCCTTATCATTTTTTCTGCAATGTATGGATCTCTATAGGTTGTTAAAAATTTTATTTCCTTAAATGAAGAATTTTCTTTTAGTTGAATTTTTATTTAATTATAAATTATTTGAATAAGTATTGGGTGTGAGAATATTAATATGAATGAAGATAAAGAGAGAGTAATAATTATTGGCAGTGGATCAGCAGGATTAACGGCTGCTATATATTCATCCAGAGCAGGGTTAAACCCATTGGTTTTGACAGGCATCCAACCTGGTGGACAATTGACGATAACTACTGATGTAGAAAACTATCCAGGATTTAAAGATGTAGTTCAAGGCCCATGGTTAATGGAGCAAATGCAATCTCAAGCCGAAAATGTAGGCGCTAGGATAGAGTATGATTTATTAACTTCTATTGAGACAGATACTTGGCCTTTTCAAGTTAAAACAGATTCTGGTAGGGCAATTTTAGCCGAAACAATAATTATTGCTACTGGGGCACAAGCGCGATGGCTAGGACTAAAGAGTGAGAAACAATATAACGGTAAAGGAGTGTCAGCATGTGCAACTTGTGATGGTTTTTTCTTTAAGGAAAAGCATGTAGCTGTAATAGGTGGAGGCAATACAGCAGTTGAAGAAGCTCTTTATTTATCTAATTTATGCAATAAAGTTACCTTAATCCATAGAAGAGATAAGCTGCGGGCTGAAAAATTATTACAAGAAAGATTATTTAAGAAAGAAAACGTTGAAATCCTATGGGACAGATGTGTTGAGGAAGTTTTGGGGAATGAATTAGGTGTAAATGGTTTAATCCTAAAATCTACCTTAGATAACAGAGTTTCACAAATAAATATAGAAGGAATGTTTGTAGCTATTGGTCATGATCCTTCAACAGGTGTCTTTAAAAATAAAATCGAGTTAGATAGTGATAATTATATAATCACTAATCAAGGTGGAACAAGTACCTCTGTGTCAGGGATATTTGCAGCTGGTGATTGTGTTGATAAAATCTACAGGCAAGCTGTTACAGCAGCTGGAATGGGGTGTATGGCAGCCTTGGATGCTGAAAAATGGTTAGCTAGTAAAAAATAAGTTTATGGAAAAAAAACTGTCAAGTACTTTGTTGATGGTTGCAGCTTTCATTTGGGGGACAGCATTTGTTGCTCAAACCTCTGGGATGAAAACCATGGGTCCTTTTACCTTTACTGCCATTAGGCTTCTTTTAGGGGGCTTCGCTATTTTGCCCTTCGCTATATTCTATATAAGAAAAGCCAACTATTTGAATAGAAATTCAATCAAATTACTCTCAAATATGGGGTTGGCTCTTCTGGTAGGAGCTTTATTTCAGCAATTTGCTCTTTTATACACAAATGTTGCAAATGTTGCCTTTCTTACTGCGCTCTATGTTCCTATTGTACCTTTAATATATTTTATATATTATAAAAAACCTTTATCTAAACTTATTTTTTTGTCAGCTGCTTTATGTATTTTAGGAGTTTGGTTCCTTACTAAAAGAGATTTACAATTTGGTAGCGTCGGTGATTTTTTATCAATCATAGGTGCATTTTTTTGGTCAATACACATCATTTTAATCTCTAAGTCATCAGAAATGAAGTTGGAACCAGTAATTACAGCATCATTGCATATATTATTTGCAGGTTTTGTGGGTTTATTTTTGGCTATTTTTATAGAAAAACCTTCAATTTTAAATATCAAGGGAGGGGCGTTTGAATTATTGTATACTGGTATCCTTTCAATCGGTTTAGGTTTTACTTTACAAACTATTGCGCAAAAATATTCTCCTCCTTCTAATACTGCAATTTTACTATCTATTGAGAGTGTTTTTGCATCAATTGCGGCGTTTATTATTTTGGGACAGATTTTGGACTTTAATTCAATCATTGGATGCACTTTAATACTGATTGGTGTGATCATATCTGAGTACTATAATAATTATTAAAGTTTTGCATTTATGCCTATTTAAAATATACTTATTTACCTATGTTAAATTTATTTAGAAATTTAAAAACTATTGAACCTAATCAAGCTTTAATAGGAAGAGATAAGCCTCTTATAAATTCTGAAAAAAATTTTATAAACGGAAGGTCTTTGAATGGGCCTTGGCCTTCTGAGTTGAAGGTTGCTATATTTGCCATGGGTTGTTTTTGGGGTGCTGAGAGATTATTTTGGAGTATTGATGGCGTTTACATGACATCAGTTGGTTACGTAGGTGGATTTACCCCAAATCCAACCTATGAAGAAGTGTGTTCAGGCAATACAGGACATGCAGAGGCAGTTCAAATTGTTTATGATAGTAACATGTGTTCATATTCAGGTTTATTGAAAATTTTTTTTGAATCTCATAATCCCACTCAAGGAATGAGGCAAGGAAATGACAAGGGTACACAATATAGATCTATGATTTTATTTTTAACAAGTGAACAAAAGAATGCAGCTATTAAAATTAAAGATTTATACAATGCAAAACTCTTGAAGCATGGGCTTAACTCTATTACCACTGAAATTAAACAGTTAACAAATTATTATCTTGCTGAGATTTATCATCAACAATATTTATCAAAGAATCCAAATGGATATTGTGGATTAGATGGTACTGGAATTAAATGCCCTTAGACACACTTAATTCTTGACCTATTTAAATTCAATTACTATTATTCAAAAAAAATAGAAGAGTTTGATTGATGAAAGTAGCTAATTCTTTAAAAACCCTAAAAACTAGAGAAAGAAACTGCCAGTTGGTTAGAAGACGTGGCAGAGTTTATGTAATCAATAAGAGAAACCCTAGATTTAAAGCAAGGCAAGGTTGAAGCTTTACTTAGCAGTCATTTTTCATAAAACCTTGTTGAAATTTTCAAAAAATTATTCTTACATAACTATTGAGATAGTTAATAACTAATATTTTAGGGATTGTTGGTAAAAATGTATGACCTTTTATTATTAAATGGTCAAATCATGACAGGAGATAATACTGACCCTGAATTCATTGATATTGGGATTAAAAATGGTAAAATTGATGTCTTGGGCAATTTAAAGTCAAAAAAATCTTCACAGATTATTAACTGCAATGATTTAACCATTATACCAGGAGTGATTGATACTCAGGTCCATTTCAGAGATCCAGGATTAACCCATAAAGAAGACATAGAAACAGGGAGTAAGTCAGCCGTTTTAGGAGGGGTTACAGCATTTTGTGAAATGCCAAATACCATTCCACTTACAGATGGTGAAAAAGAGCTTTCCAATAAAATTGAAAAATCTAAAAAAGTTTCTTGGTGTGACTTTGCTTATTTTATTGGAGCTACTGAAGAAAATATACCAAATTTAAATAGATACGAGAAACTTTCTGGTTGCGCTGGTGTGAAAATTTTTATGGGTGCAAGTACGGGAGATCTTTTAGTAGAGAATGAAGATAAGTTACTCCAAATAATGTCGAATGGTGAGAGAAGAGTTGCAGTGCATGCAGAAGATGAAAGAAGATTAAAAGAAAGGTTTATTTTCTTTAAAAGTAGCACATCGCCCCATGATCACCCTAAGTGGAGGGATCCAACTTCTGCTTTATTAGCTACAAAAAAAATCATTAAAATTGCTTATCAAGTTCAAAGACCTTTACATATACTTCATGTTTCCACTTCATTAGAAATGAAACTATTAAAAGAAGCTAAGGATATTATTTCAGTAGAAGTCACACCTCAACACTTAACGTTAAATAGTCCTAGCTGCTATGATGAGTTAGGGACATTTGCTCAAATGAATCCTCCCATAAGGACTAGGTATCATCAAAAAGAATTATGGGAAGGAATTTACAATGGCACTGTAGACGTTATTGGATCAGATCACGCTCCACACACAATTGAAGAAAAAAATAAAGCCTATCCATCTAGCCCTAGTGGAATGCCTGGCGTTCAAACCATGCTTCCAGTAATGCTAGATCAAGTTTATAAGAAAAATTTAAAATTATCTAAATTAGTTTCATTACTATGTTCTGGGCCAGCAGAAATATATAAAATGAAAAATAGAGGGAAGATAAAGGAAGGTTACAACGCTTCGCTAACTATAGTGGATTTAAAAAAGAAAAAATCTTTAAAGAGGGAAGAAATACAAAGTCGATGTGGGTGGTCACCATTTATAGATAAAACACTCACAGGTTGGCCTGTTATGACAATTATAAGCGGAGTTTTAGCTATGAAAAATCATACACTATTAGATAAACCATTAGTTAAACCTATAGAATATGACATTTAATAAAATACTTATAAATTATAAAAATCATTTCCTTTGTCATCAATAATTATGAAGGCTGGAAAATCTTTCACTTCAATTTCCCAAATGGCTTCCATTCCCAATTCAGGGAACTCTAGGACTTTTATATTTTTAATTGAGTCAATAGCTAATTTTGCTGCAGCGCCTCCAATACTTCCTAAGTAAAACCCACCATATCTTTTGCAAGAATCTCTAACTTGCTTGGAGCGGTTTCCTTTTGCAAGCGTTATCATTGAACCGCCTTCTTTTTGAAAGCTTTCGACATAATTATCCATTCGTCCAGCTGTGGTTGGCCCAAATGAACCTGAAGCATAGCCTTTGGGTGTTTTTGCTGGTCCAGCATAGTAAATAGCATTATCTTTGAAATATTCTGGAAGTTTTTCACCATTTTCAAGTTTTTCGAGTAATTTTGCATGAGCTATATCCCTTGCAACTATAAGTTTTCCAGTGAGAGATAACTTCGTTTTTATTGGAAATTTAGATAAAATTTTCAAAACTTTTTTTATTGGCAGATTTAAATCAATTTTTACTTCATTTTCTGGCAGGGTTTTCGTTGTTATTTCTGGTAGATATTTTGATGGGTTTTTTTCTAATTTTTCAATAAACACCCCATCTGAGTTTATTTTTGCTAAGACTTGTCTATCAGCAGAGCAAGATACCCCAAGTCCGATTGGGCATGAAGCACCATGGCGTGGCAATCGAATAACCCTGACATCATGGCAGAAATATTTTCCCCCAAATTGCGCACCAATACCCATTTTTTGAGTCATTTCTAAAATGAGTTTTTCCCATTCGGTATCTCTCCATGCTCTGCCATTTTTATTTCCATTTGTTGGAAGATTATCTAAATATCTAATAGACGCTAATTTAAGTGTTTTCATTGTCAATTCAGCAGACATTCCTCCTATAACCAACGCTAAATGATAGGGAGGGCATGCAGAAGTTCCTATATTTATTATTGATTCATAAAGGAACTCTTTTAGAGAGCTAGGGTTCAGTATGGATTTTGTTTTTTGAAATAAAAAAGATTTATTTGCTGAACCTCCTCCTTTTTGAATAAATGCAAATTTATATTCTTTCCCAATCGTAGAGTAAATTTCTATTTGAGCTGGAAGATTATTATTGGTGTTTACTTCTTCAAACATAGATATAGGGGCTAACTGACTGTACCTTAAATTTTTATTTTGGTATGTATTATAAACTCCCTCTGAAATTAATTTAGCATCATCTTCACCGGTAAAAATGTTATCGCCTTTATATCCTAATACAATAGCAGTGCCTGTGTCTTGGCACATTGGGAGAATACCAGCTGAAGAAATGTTAGCATTTTTGAGCATCTCAAGAGCAACGAATTTATCATTCTCAGAGGCTTCTTTGTCTCTAAGAATGTTATTTAATTGTTTCAAATGAGAGGGCCTAAGTAAATGAGAAACATCTGAAAAAGCTCTCTCAGAAAGATCACAAATTACCTTTGGCTCAATAAATAAAAATGTTTGATTATTAATTATTCTTTCTTTTATACCATTTTTTGAAATCAATTCATAATTGGTATTATCTTTTTTATACTGGAATAATGAGCCATAGTTAAATTTGCTCATATCTATTTTTTCTTTTTAAATTTATCAAAAGAAATTATTTCACCAGAAACTTTTGTCTCTGATACTTTTCCCTCTTCTGAATTCGAACCTTTAGAAGGTTTTGGTTTAGATTCATCCTTTTTAATGGTTTTGTGGTCTTGGTTATAATTTTCATAATTAAACGTTTGATCATTTGATGAAAATTGTAAGGCAAAATCAGTTGATGGATCAGTAAATTGAGTAATTGCTTCATATCCAATTAAAAGTTTTTCCTGCTTTCCATTAAATGACAATGTGACTGAAAAACTGTCCTCATTAACTTTAAGGTTCCAAAACTGGTGTTGAAGAACTATTGTCATAATATTTGGATGATTGTTTAGAAAATGATTAGGGATATTTACGCTCTCATGCTGTGTAAGAAAAGTAATAAAAAAATGATGTTCACCAATCTTTTCTTTTTTTTCTAGAGATTGCAAAACAATTTTTACCACTCCTCTAAGTGCATTATCTACAAGAAAATCATAGTCTATATCTTTTTCTATATCTTTTTTTGTCACTTGCAAGAAACTCTTGGTAAAATTATTTAGTTATAATTTAAAAAATATTCTATTAAATAAATCAATCAATATTTTTAATTATTAATTAAAAGTGGAATGCTTCTGTTGCCAGGTGCATTCCGACCCCGCCAAA
>CAZCWO010000012.1:0-17905 GCA_964502335.1 uncultured Rhodobacterales bacterium
CATTTTTGAACAGGTATATGGATGCAGGTATATTCCCTCATGACCCTTTTGTTTCTATAGATAAAAAAGGCGTTGGATCATTAGTAAAATTAGGAGCAACTAAAGGAAGACATAAAAATAAAAATTTAAAATTAGGTATCTGTGGAGAACATGGAGGTGATCCTGATTCAATAGATTTTTTTGAGGAAGTGGGATTGGACTACGTTTCTGCATCACCATTTAGAATACCTATAGCTAGGCTTGCAGCAGCTCACTCAAAAATAAGAAGAAATTAGTTAAAAATTATATCCCTAGTTTCCCAAATTTTTTATTAAATCTTGCAACTTGTCCACCTGAGTCAACAATTCTATGTTGACCAGTCCATGCGGGGTGGGTTTTAGGGTCAATGTCTAATTTCAAGTGGTGGCCAGGTTTTCCTAAAGTAGATCGAGTTTTATACTTGCTACCATCTGTCATTTCTATTGTAATCTCATGGTAGTCTGGATGAATATCTTTTTTCATTTTATCCTCAATCATATATAATTTCAAAACTGTATATATAACCGTAAAAGTATTATCGCAAGTTTAATTTTATTTAGTTCACTATTCTTTGTGTAATTTTGAGTTCAATTCTTCTGTTTTTACTATTAATTTCTTCTTGTGTTAAATCGCTATCTATAATGGAAATTGGTTGATGTTCTCCATAACCAGTTGCAGACAACCTACTTGGGCTGATTCCTTGGTTTATTAGAAATCTTACTACAGATAATGCTCTTTCGGTTGAAAGATCCCAATTATCTAAAAACTTTCCAGCGGTTATAGGTATATTGTCCGTATGACCCTCTACTTGTAAAACCCAATTAATGTCACTTGGTATCGTTTTGGCTATATCATCTAAAGTAACAAATAGTTTCTTTAATTGTTCATCCCCTTTATTACCAAGATCTGCTGAACCTTTTTCAAATAATAATTCTGACTGAAAAACAAATCTGTCCCCAACAATTCTTATTTCCTCACGATTTTCCAACAACTCACTTAATCGTCCAAAAAATTCTGACCTAAACTTTTGAAGTTCCTTGACTCTAGAAGCTAAAGCGGAATTTAAATTTTTACCTAAATTTACTGTTTCCACTTTATTTTTTTCATCTTCTGCTTTTTGTTTTTCAAACAAAGCTTGCAATTGGCTTAACTTTAAATTTACTTCTGATAGAGCAACTTTTAGAGTATTAATTTGTGAACGAAGCTTTATTATTTCTTTAGAGCTCTCAATATTTTCTTTTTGAGATAGTAAAGCTTTGTCTTTTAAAGAAGCAATTTTTTCTTCTAGAGTTTTTGAGTAATCTCTTTCTTGTAACAATTCAGAATTAATTTCTTGATCCTTCAAAACTAAATTTTCCACTTCTAACTGAAGTTTGGTTTTGATTTTTTCAAGTTGTAAAATATCATCAATCTTTATTGCCAGCTCATCTCTATTAACAGAGATTTCTTTTACTAATTGAGCAATCTTAGACTCAAAGTTTGAGTAATTTTGAATATTTGTTTCTTCCAATTCACTAATTTTTGACTCAAAATTTGAATAGTCCAAAATATTTTTTTGCCTTAGGTTTGAAAGTTCAACCTCTGTTTTGTTTAGATTGTCTTTTGTGTCAGACAATGTTTTTTTTAAAGACAAAATCACTTCCGAGAGTGCATCATTTTCTTTTATTTGTTCAGATAAATTTTGATTTGTAGTTTCAAAATCTAATTTTAACTGGCTAATTTGGTTGTTCAGGTTGGAGTTTGAATCTTTTTCCAGTTGAAGTAATCTGTAGAGATCACTAATTTCTTTATTTAAATCAAATAACGCTTCATCCTGGCCACTGACAATTTGATTTAGATAAAATTGTGCTAAGCTGAATATCATTAGTACAAATATTACAACCATTAAAAGTGCCGCTAATGCATCCACAAACCCTGGCCAAGTGTGGGGATCATTTCTTAATGAACGTGTTTTTGATAACGCCATTCGGTTAATCAGCTCTAAGTTTTATATTTTTTTCTTTTAAATTACCTGTTACTTTAGTTTTCTTTATTGAGCTCCCAAGTGCTCTTGTCTCTTGTTTTATTAAATCTGATTGTGATGAATGATTGCTTCTTGCTTCTTCTGTTATGCTTTGGAGTTGCGCCTCTATGGAAGGTAATTTTTTTTGAATTGAGTGATCATTTTCAATCTGATCCACTAATCTTCTTAACTGGGTGTTTAACTCTGTAATTTGGTGTAATAATCTACTCCTGTCGGCCTCAATGCTAGTTAACGCGGAAGCTAATTCAGACAAGTGAGATGCTGCTCCTTCTGACAAAGCATCTGAATAACCAATATTTTCTGAAATAGTATTTGTATTAATATTTGAACTGGATATTTTTACAGAGGAAGATAACCAATTTTCTAAATCTTGATAAAATCTACCTGATGCTTGCCCTAATTGAAGATCTAAGAAACCTAAAATAAGTGAACCTGCCAATCCAAATAGCGAGGAAGAGAATGCAGTCGACATGCCTTCAAGAGGAAGTTCCAAACCTTTTTGCAAATTAGAAAAGATTAAATTTGTATCTTGATTGCCAAAATTTAAACCGCTTATAACAGTACTAACAGAGCTGACTGTACCTATAAGCCCCCAAAAAGTTCCTAATAGACCAAGAAAAATTAGCAACCCAATTAAGTATCTTGCTATTTCTCTATTTTCATCTAGTCTTCCTGCTACTCCATCTAAAACTGAACGTAATGCTGCAGCAGAAATTGAAAAATCTTTTAGACTTGAATCCTTCCCAAGCATATGAGCCAAAGGAGCCATTAATACTGGTTTAATCAAAGATTTGTTATGACTTTGTAGGCTTTCAATCCAATTTTTTTCAGGAACAAGTTTTACGGTTTGCCTGCAAAGGAAAATTATACCTATCAAAAGAACTCCGATTATAAGTCCATTTATGGCTATATTAGCCTGGAATGCATTAATTAAAGGCTTGTTCAATACCATAACTATTACAAAGACAACAATTATAAATAAAAGCATTCTCAAAAGGTATTTTCTTGGATCCGTCATTTAAACTTAACTTTCATAAAAGTTATATATTTTCATAAAAGTTATAAATAATTTTTAAAAGTGTCAGGAATAAGATGGTTTTTAATCTCTGTTAATATTTTTTATTAATTTAATGGCCTGGTTATGAATAGAAGGGTTTGCTGCACAAATCTCATTTTTATCAATTAAATTTTCTGCCATTGAAAAATCTGTACAAAATCCTCCAGATTCTCTTACTATTAGAATTCCAGCCATATTATAATAAATTGGTATTCTTTGAAGGTACCCATCTATTCTTCCAGAAGCTACCCATGCCAAGTCAAGGGATGGGCAACCACTAATTCTAATTTGTGATCCTAGTGAATGGAACCTTTTCATTTCCATAAAGCTTAATTTCTCAATTCCAAGGTTAAGAAGGGAACCATTTAATGCGTCTCTTCCTGAAACTCTTATTCTTTTTTCATTTAAATAAGCTCCTCTTCCAAGCTCTGCATAAAAAAGTTCTTTCCTTATAGGATCATAAATGCATCCCGCAGTAATTTTCCCATCATTTAAAGAAGCAACTGAAATAGATATATGTGGTATTCCATGGAGGAAATTGAACTGACCAGAAAGGGGATTGACAATCCATACATTTTTATTGCTAAAATTTTTTTTATCCGAATTTACAGACCATTCTGGTCTTGCTTTTAATAAATTTCCATTCAAATTATTTTCAATTAATTTCATAGTGTTTTCAAAAAATGAAGATGTTCCCTTTTTACTCACTTGAAGGTTTTCAATCTCTACAAAATCCTTTAATAATTTCTTCCCAGCATTAATACATGCGTTAGAGATTACATTAATGATTGGAGATCTCCCTTGATAAGGTATCACTTTGCTTATCCTTTTGCTCGTTCAACATATGAACAATCTTCAGTTTTGATAATAATTTTACTTCCTGTTTCGATGTGAGGAGGAACTAGTACTCGCATTCCATTTTTTATAGTAGCGGGTTTATAAGAAGAAGAAGCTGTTTGACCTTTTACAACTGCATCTGCTGCAATGATTTCTACGGTAACTGTATCGGGCAATTCAATTGATATTGCCTCTTCCTCGTATAGATTTATTATAACTTCCATACCATCTTCAAGGAGGTCCTTTTTATCCTCAACTAAGGATTTTGAAATCATTTTTTGTTCATAAGTTTTAGAATCCATAAAAATGAGTGAATCGCCTTCTTCATAAAGAAAAGTAGCTTTATTTTCTTGTAATATAACTCTTTCAACAGTTTCAGAGGATCTAAATCGCTCGTTCAGTTTGGTGTTATCTCTTAAATTTTTTAATTCCACTTGAGCAAAGGCTCCACCTTTTCCGGGCTTAACATGAGAGGTTTTTACCGCAACCCAAAGTCCACCTTTGTGTTCTATCACATTTCCTTGCTTTATAGCGTTCCCATTAATTTTCATTTTTTTCATCCCAGTTAAAGATTGAAACTTAGTATACTTAAATAATATATATTTAAAATTTATATCTACTATAACGTTTACATATATCAATAGATAAATAGTATTAAATGTTATTTCTTAATTGACTCTAGTCATGCTAAGTAGCAGTTTAAAATATTGGTTAATTTAATCGGCATAACTAAAATGAATGAAATAAATGTTGAATTACAGAAGCTATTATTAGCATTGGAGAATTTAGAAAACAAAGCAAATAAACCAAAGTCAAATAAAATGGATGAAATAGAGAAGCCCAAAATTGATTTAAATATAAAAAATGAATTTTTAACCATTAGAAAAAAAGTTAAAGATTTAATTGATAATTTTGAGAAAAAAAATTAAAAATGAGCAAACAAACTCAAGCGATTGTTGAAATAAAAATTAATAATCAATCTTATAAAATAGCTTGTGAAAATGGTGAACAGGATCATATTAAGAAATTAAGCCAAATCATCAATCAGGAAGTGGAAGGGTTGGTTTCTAGCTTAGGGCAAATAGGAGACACTAGGCTCCTTTTGATGGCTTCGTTAATTATCGCCGATAGAGTTTACTCTAAACAAAACTATAGTAATAAAATGAACATTAAGGAATATGATTCATTATTAGAAATTATAAAAAAAGCAACAAAAAGAGTAGAATTAGTTGCAGATAAATTAGTATAATCTATATTTGTATTGCGATAGCTGATTTGCTTGACAGGTATTATATCCCTGGGGCCAATATCTATCCTTAGGGAGCCGCCTCTGATTAAGCTCATGCTTTTTTATTGTGGTGCCCACCTGTTTAATCAGGCCACAAAGGATTCTTAAACCATCGGCAGTTTTGGCTATCGCGTTGTTACTATTAGAAAAATTCATGATAAATATAAATACGTCAAAATCAAAATTAAACTTAAGGAAAAAATTTCTTGAATTAAGAAAAAATATTAGTAGTGAATTTGCTTTATTTGCATCTAAAAAAATTGCAGATAATGCAGAGGATATAGTTAAGATTTTTAAACCAAAAGTTATAGCTGGTTTCCATCCTTTTAAGTTTGAGGTCAATACTTTACCCTTAATGAGCAACCTATTTTCTTTAGGGCTTGAGCTATGTATGCCTATCACTCCAATAAATAATAAAACTTTGAAATTTAGGGAATGGAACCCAAAACTAGCTCTTCAAAAAGGTAGGTTTGGGATTTTAGAGCCTCCTAAAACTTCTAGGACTATGCAACCTGATTTACTGTTAGTTCCTCTATTAGCTTATGATAAATTTGGGAATAGATTGGGTTACGGTGGAGGTTTTTATGACAGGACAATGAGAGAATTATTAACAATAAACAAACATACTACAAGTATTGGGCTTGCATTTGAAAGTCAAAAATGTAACAAGTTGCCAAAAGACAACTTTGATGTTCCTTTGAATTCCTTGCTTAATGAAAAAGGATTTTTACATTTCAAAAATAACTAAATTTTAGGTTTTAAATGAGAATTCTTTTTTTAGGTGATATTGTTGGAAGAGATGCTCGCAAAACAGTTCTTTCAAAAATTGAATATTTTAAACAAAAATTTAAAACTGATATTATAATAGTGAATATAGAAAATGCTGCAGGTGGTAGAGGTGTTACACCTAAAATTGCGGATCAGTTTTTTAATTCAGGAGTTGACGTCTTAACAACTGGCAACCATGTATGGGATCAAAGAGAAATTTTCAGTTATATTTCTACTTCAAAATATTTATTAAGACCAATAAACATGCCAGATGGCTCTCCTGGACTTGGAAAAACAGAAATCGAGTTTGAAAATGGAAACAAAGTATTAATTATAAATTGCATAGCAAACTTATTTATGCCAGACAATGAATCTGTATTTAAATCAATAGAAAAGTTATTATTAAATGTTAAGTTAGGTGAAGATTATAATGCTATATTTATTGATTTGCACGGGGAGGCAACAAGTGAAAAAACAGCATTTGCAAATTACTTTGATGGCAAGGTTTCTGTAATAATTGGAACTCATACTCATGTACCTACTGCTGATGCCAGAATTCTACCAAATGGAACAGCTTATCAAACTGATGTAGGAATGTGTGGAAACTACGATTCTGTCATAGGAATGGATAAAAAAGCTGCAATAGACAGATTTTTTTCTAAAAAGTCATATTTGACAGTGGCCGAGGGAGAAATTACTATATGTGGTGTTTTAATTGAAATAAATGATATTACAGGAAAGTCTCATCATATAAAACCAATTAGAATGGGTGGAACGCTTACACCTACAGAGGAAAATTAAATTTTTAACTAGTTTAATTCTGGAATATTTTAATGGCAGGTCATTCCAAATTTAAAAATATTATGCATAGAAAAGGTGCTCAAGACGCAAAAAGAGCAAAAATTTTTACTCGTTTAGGAAAAGAGCTTTCAGTTGCAGTTAAGCAAGGGGTTGACCCTGATGGCAACCCTAGGTTAAGGGCTGCTATCTCAGCATGTAGGGCGGCTAATATGCCCAAAGATAATATAGAAAAAGTATTAAAAAAAGCTGAAGCAGGAGACATTAACGATTTTAGTGAGATCCGTTATGAGGGTTTTGGCCCTGATGGAGCTGCAATAATTGTTGAAGCTTTAACTGATAATAAAAATAGAACCGCTTCAGAAGTCAGAACTTTGTTTAATAAGTTCAATGGTAATTTAGGGGAAAATGGTAGTGTGTCATATTTATTTAATCGAATAGGGTTTATATTATATTTACCTTCATCGGGAGATCTAGATGATTTTATTGAGTTTGCAATAGAAAATGATACGAGGGACTTTATTGATAATGATCAGAGCTATGAAATTATCACTTCTTTGGAAAGTTTTAATGAGATCAGGGAAAAATTTTTAGATAAATTTGGAGACCCTTATGAAGCAAATATTATATGGAAACCAAAAAATTTGGTTGAGATATCTGAAAATTCTATCCAAACATTACTAATGTTAATAAATGGCTTAGATGATTGTGAAGATGTTCAAAGTGTATTTTATAACTTTGAATTTGATGAGCAAGAATTATCATGAATCGAATAATATTTTTTTAAAAGCTTATAGAAAACTTAATGGTTATAACTAATAATAAAAAGGAATTAATAATAATAGGAATTGATCCAGGTATAAGAAATACTGGATGGGGAGTGATAAAAAATGTTAAAGGAAAATTGTATCATGAAGGTCATGGAGTTATCGTTCCGCAGATAACTAAAAATGATGCAATTAGATTAAATTATATTTCTTTTGAGTTAGAGAAAATAATTAATAACTATGAACCTGATTTAGCTGTAATAGAAAAGATATTTGTTAGCGCAAGTGGTGAGTCAGCACTAAAACTTGGGATGGCAAGAGGTGTAGCGATGAATTTATTAGCTTCGAAAAATAATATAGTTATAAAAGAAATAGCTGCAAGGTTTGTTAAAAAAGCAATTACTGGTAATGGTGCAGCTGATAAAATACAAATTAATTTTATGATAGAAAAATTACTCGGAACTAAAGTAACTAAGCTTGATGCCTCTGACGCTCTCGCGATAGCAATCGCAGGTTATAATTTTGGAAATGAAAATATAAATATAACTTCAAATTTATCAGGAAAGAGCTTAAAAAAAACAAATAACAATAATAAATTAAACATTGCTATTCAACGCGCATTGAATAAAAGATAGAGAATAAAACAAAATATGATCTCTCAACTTTCCGGCAAAATTTTATCTATAAGTGACAAGTATTTAATTATTGATGTAAATGGAATTGGTTATAAGGTATTTTGTTCATCTCAAACAATAATCAGCTTTAAAGATAATTTGGACGCAGTTACGGTTTTGACAGAATTGATAGTGCGAGAAGATAGCCTAACATTGTTTGGTTTTTCTAATTTACAAGAAAAAACATGGTTCAACTTGCTAATATCTGTTCAAGGTGTTGGAGCAAAAGCAGCTTTAGCAATACTCTCTTCCATCTCGCTTGAAGAAATTTCTTTAGCAATTATAAATGCTGATAAAGCTCTAATTACTAGAGCAGAAGGTATTGGGCCTAAAATAGCTGGCAGAATATTAAATGAATTAAAAGATAAAATACCAAACATTTCAATAGATCCATTATTTTCAAAAGAAAATGAAAACATTGTTAATGAAAACATAGACATTATTGAGGATGCTATTTCTGCATTATCCAATTTAGGATATAATAAATCAGATTGTAAAAAGATAGTTGTTAATGTTTATTCCAATTTATCAAAAGGTGCTACCTTGTCAGAATTAATTTCTATTTGTTTAAAAAAACTAGGCAATAAATAAAGAATGACTGATATAGAAAATTTTGATGAATTAGAAAGTGAAAAAGGGAATTTGAGACCTAAAAACTTGCTAGAGTTTATTGGTCAAATTGAAAGTAAAGATAATTTAACTACATTTATACGCTCTGCCTCAAAAAGGGAAGAAGCTATGGATCACGTTCTTTTAGTAGGGCCGCCAGGGCTAGGAAAAACTACATTGGCACAAATCATTGCCAATGAATTAGGTGTTGGTTTTCGTTCTACATCTGGACCTGTAATTAGTAAATCAGGTGATTTGGCCGCTATTTTAACCAATTTAAATGAAAGAGATATTCTTTTTATTGATGAAATACATCGTTTGAATTCAGTTGTAGAGGAGGTTTTATATCCAGCAATGGAAGATTTTCAGCTAGATCTAATTATAGGAGAGGGGCCATCAGCGAGGTCAGTGAGAATTGATTTACCCCGCTTTACTTTAGTAGGAGCAACCACTAGATCTGGACTTTTAACTACACCCCTTAGGGATAGGTTCGGTATTCATTTAAGGATGCAATTTTATTCTATTGCAGAACTTGAGGAGATACTTATTAAAGCCTCCAAAAAGCTAAGTATAGATCTAATGCAGGATGGAGCAAGTGAAATAGCTAAGAGGTCAAGAGGCACACCTAGAATAGCTGGCAGACTTTTAAGGAGGGTGAGGGATTTTGTTTTAGTAAGAGGAAAGCTAAAGATAGATAAAAATGAAGCAGATAATGCTTTATTTAAACTAGATATAGATGAAAATGGGTTAGATGCAATTGATAGAAATTATTTAAGAATTCTAGCTGAAAAATACAATGGTGGTCCGGTTGGAGTTGAAACCATTGCAGCATCTTTGGCTGACCAACGTGATGTTGTAGAAGAAGTCATAGAACCTTTTTTAATTCAAAAAAATTTAGTTGATAGAACTCCAAGAGGGAGAGTTTTAACAGTTTTAGGTTGGGATTATTTAGATTTGCCTATACCCACAAATAGCTATGTCTATCAAGAACAAAAAGAGCGACTTTAGTTATTTTTTTATGAAACACTTGATAGATGGCATTATTAAAGCAAAGACACATTTGTACTATATTAGAGTTCATTATGAAGATACTGATATAGGAGGTATAGTTTATCATGCAAAATATATAAACTTTATCGAAAGAGCTAGAACAAGTTTGATACGATTGATAAAGTTTCCCGCAGAAAAATTTTTAAAAAATGGCTTAAGTATTGTTGTTAAAACTATTAATTTTGATTGGCACTCCTCATCTACTTTGGGAGATTGCATTTGTGTTGAAACAAATATATTAAAAATAAGAAAAGTATCGATCATTCTTAGACAAACTATTTATAATTTTGAGAGGTCAAAAATTTTAGCTACAGCAGAAGTAAAAATCTGTTTTTTAGATAAAGATATGAAAATTGAACAATTACCGAATGAATTCACTAAAAAACTCAAAATCAATTTTGCCTAACTATTGTCTTAATTGATATGTAAAAAATAATAAAATTTGGAGAATGTTCAGTTATGGAACAAGAAGTTGTAAAAGAAGTGCTTGAAGGAGCATCAAATCTTTCTCTATGGGGGCTATTTTTACAAGCAGATATAGTTGTTAAATTGGTAATGCTGATATTAATTTTAGCATCTATTTGGTGCTGGGCAATCATAATTGAAAAATTATTTTTATCTAGAAAAGAGTTAAAATTGGCTGATAAATTTGAAAATGAATTTTGGTCTGGTGCATCTTTAGATGATATTTATGATAGTATGTCAGATGAAAATAACTTTAAAACTCATGGTGCAATTTCTAGAGTTTTTTCTTCAGCAATGCAAGAATGGAGAAGAGCTACAACAAGTGGTTTAGTGTCAAAGGGGATGGACTTTAAAGCTTCCCTTTCTCAAAGGATTGATAGAGGAATGGGCGTAGCAATAACACGTGAAATAGGAAGGTTAGAGAGAGGGATGACATTTCTCGCTTCAATTGGATCTGTAGCGCCTTTTATAGGTTTATTTGGAACAGTATGGGGGATAATGAATTCATTTTCAGCAATTGCGGCATCTAAGAACACTTCCCTAGCGGTTGTTGCACCTGGAATTGCTGAAGCTTTATTTGCAACAGCGTTAGGACTTCTTGCAGCTATACCAGCAGTTGCAGCATATAATAAATTCTCAAACGACATAGAAAAAGTGTCTCTGAGATTAGAAAATTTTTCTGTAGAATTTATGGCAATTTTATCTAGGCGGTTAGATGAGGACGCTTAAAAAATGAGTTTTCATATGTATAGAAAAACAAGATTTTCATCAAGGAAACCAATGAGTAGTATAAATGTAACTCCTTTAGTGGATGTAATGTTAGTTTTATTAATTGTGTTTATGATCACTGCTCCAATGCTAACGGTAGGAGTGCCTGTCGATTTGCCTAAAACTAATGCAAATCAACTGAATACTGATGCAGATCCATTAATTATTACTATGAATGAAAATCGTGAGATTTACGTTCAAGATTCTATCGTTGAAAGTAAAGATTTAATACCAAGATTAAAAGCGATTGCAAATGTTAACTCTAGAACAAGAATTTTTGTTAGAGGCGATAATTTACTTTCTTACGGTGAAGTGATTAAATTAATGGGTCAAATTCAATCTGCGGGATATGAAAGAGTAGCTTTGGTGGCTAAGCTTCCTAATGATAGCTAACATAGCATATAATCACAATTTTTTAGATTATGAAGTGCCGATAATCAGATCTGCAACTATTATTTCATCTATTGTTCACTTTTTTATTTTAATAATTGCAATCTATGGCATTCCAAATTTTGGCAGAGAACTTCCACCTGATCTGACAGTAATACCTTTTGATTTTCTTAAAGTCGTTGAAGAGACAAATATAGAGGTTAATGAGAAAAGTTATGAAGAAATTGAGAAAAAAACTAATGATAAGAAAAATATTAATGAAGAAGCAAAACCTGAAAAAAAAATTACACCTGTGATAAAAAAGGATCCGATAATTGAGAAAGCGATAGTTCCAACTAAAAAGCCGGAATTAATTTCAGAAAACACACTGCCAATAGAAAAACCAAAAATCCCAGTTTCTCCATCTGAAAAACCAAAATTAGTTTCTAAAACAGAAATTCCCGTCAAAAAGCCACAAAAAAATACAAAAATTATAAAAGTTCAAAAACCAATTTTGAAGCCTCAAATAAAAAAAGAAAAAATTAAAAAAAATATTGAAAAAACTAATAAAACCAATCCAAATGCACTGACAACAGTCTTAAAAACATTAGAAAAAATTAAAGATACAAATCAACAAAAAAAACAGAAAGAAATAATTAATGAAACAAAGAAAAAGCTTGAAGAACAAAAAAGAAATAACGCTTCAAAAAATATGAAAGATATGGTTTCAAATGTCATTAGTTCTAAACCTAAGAATTTTTTGAAACCCATAGGGATGAGTGAAATTGACTTACTAAAAAAACATATTGGCAATCATTGGACACCTCCAATAGGAGCAGCTGGGGCAGAGAATCTTATTGTTGACATATTTATGGAATTTAACAGGGAAGGATATGTTCTAACGGCTGAATGGGTAAACAAAGGTTTAAATGGGAACAATTCTTTTTATAAAGCAGCTGCAAATGCAGCAATTAGAGCTCTCAAAGATTCTGAGCCAATACCTTTGCCAGCAAGTAAATTTAAAGAATGGAGAACACTAACATTTAGATTTGATCCTGCGACTATGTTTGGTGGATATTAGTAAAATTCTTAAATGCAAATAGGTTTAGTATTATGTTTAAAAGTTTAACATTTATTATAATTTTTTTATTTTATTTTATAAATAATAACTCTCTTGCACAAAACTTGGTTGTGGATATTACTGAAGGAAATGTTGAACCTTTACCAATTGCTATTCAAAAATTTGTATCCGACACCAGTTCTAATGAAATTGGTTTAAACGTAGTTAGAGTAATTGTCGACGACTTAGTTTCTACAGGCCTCTTTGATGCGATTGATTCAAAAGCTTATATAGAAAAGCCAATACCACCCAGTATTAGACCAGTTTTTTCAAATTGGGATCCCTTGGGAGTTAAAGCATTGGTTACTGGATCTGCGAACGTAGATAGCAATGGAATTATTGAAGTTGAATTTAGATTGTGGGATGTTGTTACTGAGCAAGACTTAACCGGCCTTAAATTATCAGTAGACAGCAAATATTGGAGAAGAGTATCTCATATTGCTGCCGATGAAATTTATAAAAGGCTAACAGGTGAAGAAGGTTATTTTGATACAAGGATAGTTTATATTGCTGAAAGTGGTCCATTAAATTCGAGAGTAAAAAGATTGGCTATTATGGATCAGGACGGACATAATCATCAATACTTAACAGATGGATCTTATCTTGTTTTAACCCCTAGATTTTCTCCTACTTCTCAGGAAGTTGCTTATCTTGCGTATTTTCAAAAAGAACCTAGAGTTTATGTGTTGAATTTAGAGACTAACAGGCAAGAACTTTTAGGAACATTCCCGGGAATGACTTTTGCTCCAAGGTTTAGTCCTGATGGCAAATCAATAATTATGAGCTTAGCAGATCAAGGTTTAACAGATATATTTTTAATGAACTTACAAACTCAGGAGGTTAAACAGCTTACAAACAGCCCTTCAATTGACACTTCGCCCACATTTTCTCCTGATGGTCAAAAAGTAGTGTTCAATTCTGATAGAGGAGGATCTCAACAATTATACGTAATGAACGTTGATGGAAGTAAGCAAAAAAGGATTTCATTTAAAAAAGGCCGTTATGCTACTCCAGTCTGGTCACCAAGAGGCGATTTGATTGCGTTTACTAAAATGTATGAAGGGCAATTTTATATCGGTGTGATGAGACCTGATGGCAGTGGGGAAAGACTGATATCCAAAGGTTTTTTGGTTGAGGCGCCTACTTGGGCTCCAAATGGTAGGGTTTTGATGTATTTCAAACAGGAAAAGAGTGATTCAGAAGGGAAAGGGGGTAAAGTGAGGTTATATAGAGTTGACATAACAGGATATAATGAACGAGAGATTATAACGCCCTCTGATGCATCAGATCCAGCTTGGTCTCCTTTAATTCCATAAATTTAAATGAAATATAGATAAAATTTAAAAAAAATATCAAAATGAGTATTTCTTGACTTGCTAAATTATATAAAATTAATTAACTTGCGACTGACTATTCAATTAGGTATTATAGTGACTAGTACTAGTTAGCGAGGGGAACTCATGAAAAGATTTTTATTACTTGCGGCAGGAGCAGCCTTATTAACAGCATGTGAAACTGCTTCTGAAATTGATGCAGTTGCATCAGGCGGCTCAGGTTCATCAGAAGCAACATCAGCTTCATCAAGTGTAGCAAGCACTTCAGATAGTGGATCTAGTTCCACAACTTCCACAACATCTTCTTCAAGCGGGAGCACATCATCGGCATCAACATCAACAGCAGCAGATAGTGAATCTTCATATAGTTATGACACAGATCCTAGAACAGCTCTTATAAAAGTTGGTGACCGTGTTTTATTTGGCTATGACAGCTCAGAGTTAGATGATGAAGATAGGTCTGTTCTAGATAATCAGGCTGAATTCTTAAATCAAAATCCTTCACTTAAAGTTACAATTGAAGGCCACTGTGACGAGAGGGGTACAAGGGAGTACAATTTAGCATTAGGCGAAAAGAGAGCTTCTTCAGTTAAAGATTATTTAACTTCTTTAGGCATTAATAGTGATAGAATTTCTGTAGTTAGTTATGGTAAAGAAAGGCCACAAGTTCTTGGGTCAAATAAAGCTGCTTGGTCTATGAATAGACGTTCAGTTACAACTATTGATTAATTTAACATGTCTTTTTAAAAAGGCACCTTTTTTAAAGGTGCCTTTTTTTTGCCCATAATAAATTATATATAATAAATATTCAGTAATAAGTGTTAGGTATGACAATGATATTAATAAATAAACCTTTAAAAATTTTTTTTATAATATTCATCTTTCTAAAATTATTGTTCTTTAGTTCATATTCTTTTTCACAAACAAATATTGATAGTATTTCTGGAAGATTTCAACAGTTAAGTAAACAACTCGCTGATTTAGAAAAGTTTGTATACAGTAAAGAAAAAAAATCTAACACTTCTCTTTCTTCAGGGCAGCAAAATAGAATTAATGCTCTTGAAAACGCTGTAAAAGAATTGAGGGGAATTATTGAAGTAGAGCTTCCTTTTTTAAAAGAAGAAGTTCAAAGTATAAACCTTAAAATTAGCCAAATTGACAATAAAGAGGATGTTAATCAAGAAACAGGTTCTAATATTTCTTCTCAGTTGAATCAGGAGGTATTATTGTTAAATGATAAGATTAGATTAATCGACTCAAGATTTAATTCAACGGTAGATTTAATAGGCAAATCCGAAATAAGGATAATGAGGCTAGAATCATTGTTTAAGTCTGGTTCTTTTCCAGAGAACCAAAGTATAAATAATGTAGCCGAAACTAATATTAGTAGTGTTGAAGAGGATACAAATAAACTTCCAAATTCAAACCCAATAAGTCAAACTGGTAACGTTGAAGTCACTCAAGATGAGAATGAAACCTTAGGTCTCCTATCTCTGAACAATAATTCTGAAAGTGAAATATTGGAGAGAGTTTTGCCAGATGTTTCCCCTGAAGAACAATTTAAATTCTCTTTGGAGTTAGCTTTGAAGAGAAAATATGATGAAGCTGAGATAGCATTAAAAGAGTTCATGGAAACTCATCCGGAGCATGAAAGAAATAAGGATGCTCATTATTGGTATGGAGGGGTTTTGTTTAAACAGAAAAAATACGAAGATTCCGCTTTTAGTGACATAGATTTTAATGATAAATATCCAAATGAACCAAGAACTGTTGACACTACTTTGAGAATAGCTCAAGCAATGAGTTATGTTGCTCCTCCTGAGCAAGCTTGCACAGTTTTTGAAAATTCTTTGAACTTTATTGTTGATCCCCCCGAAAGATTTGTCAGAAAAATCAATGAACTAAAAGCAGATAAGGCATGTGATTAAAGCTAATTTAGATTTACAAATAATTAAAAAGAAAACTTTTTTAAAAACTTTTAACTATTATATATCTTTAATTAATTTCCATTTTGAAAAACATATATTTATTGGGGTTTCTGGTGGTCCTGATAGCATGTTACTATCTTATTTAATTAATTACTATTCTAAAATATATAAATGGAATTTAACAGCAATAATCATTGATCATAGATTGAGATTAGAGTCTTGTTCTGAGGCTTTAAAGACTCAAAATAGATTAGAGAAAATGGGTATTGAAGGGATTGTAGTTAAATTAGATGAACGTAAAAATAGTTCAAAGGTGCAAGAATGGGCACGGTTTGAAAGATTAAATAATTTGGGTTCTATTACTAAATCAAAAAATGGAATTTTGGTTTTAGGGCATCATCTAAATGATCAGGCAGAAACAATTTTTATGAGAATGATAAGAAAAACAGGTTTTTGGGGAGCTTCTGGTATTAAACCAATTGTATTATGGTATGGAACACCAATTATCAGGCCATTGTTAGGGTTTTCAAAAGATAGTATTCTTCAAACTTGTAAAAAGTATTCAGTAAAGTTTGAAATCGATAAATCTAATTTTAATGAAAAATTTGAAAGAGTAAGAATAAGAAACTCAATCAACAATTTTCAAGATAGTGGAAAAATATTAAAACAGATATATTCAATGACGAATTCTATAGGGAAGATTTGTGATGTGATTGATAAAAAAACTAATGATATTTTTGATAAAAATTTCCCTGTTTTTGATCTTGGCTGGGGACAGCTTGATATACCTTTATTATCAAGATTGAATGAAGATATTGCCACCAGAATTTTATCTATGAGAATAAAAACTATTGGCGGGCATAGATATTTTGTTAAAAAAGCTAAAATAGCTCAACTCTTGAAACATTTCAAACGATTTAAAAATAAACTCTCTTCTATGCCAGGTAAGACTTTAGGGGGGTGTAAATTTTGTTATAGAAAAAAAGCTATAATCTTGGTTAGATGGACTAATCAAAAGATAAATAATAAAATTATGCCACCATTGGGTAATCTAATTTTTGATAACAGATGGGAGGTATTTTCAAAAAAAAATATTCTAATTGGACATCTTAATGAGCTTGATGCTAGGAAGACAGGTGAAATATTAGATAAAAATAAAACTATACCATGGGAAGTATGGAGGTATATACCAGTAAATATTGAAGAATTTAATTTACAGAAAATTGATTTTTGTCTTGACGATAAGGAACCTAGTAACCATCTTAGTGTTGGCGAGACATTTTTTTCCAAATTGTTTAACGAATATAAGGTTAAAATTAAATTATTAAAACAATAGCAAATATTAATTGAAGGATTAATTTTGAGTAATTTTACAAAAAATCTTCTACTTTGGGTAACTATTATTTTAGTTGTATTATTACTATTTAATTTATTTCAAAATGGAAACAATCAAAAAGTTACTACTGAATTGGCATATTCAGATTTTGTTTCATCTGTGAAAGCTGGAAATATTAGAGAGGCTACGATATCTGGTAGCTCAGTATCTGCCACTACTACTGCGGGTAGAATTGTGACTACATTTTCACCCCAAGGAGCAAATATAGTTTCTTTATTAGAGGATAGTGGAGTTAGAATTATTGGGAAACCAGTCGAAAGAGAAGTTTCATGGATTTTATCTACTTTGCTTTCTTGGTTTCCAATGCTCTTATTAATAGGAGTATGGATTTTCTTCATGAGGCAAATGCAGTCAGGTTCTGGCAAAGCGATGGGGTTTGGAAAATCAAAAGCAAAACTTTTAACAGAAAAACAAGGTAAAGTTACTTTCGAAGATGTAGCCGGTATTGATGAAGCTAAAACAGAGCTAGAAGAAATCGTAGAATTTTTAAAAGATCCTGCAAAATTTCAAAGACTTGGTGGTAAGATTCCAAAAGGTTGTCTTTTAGTTGGACCGCCAGGTACTGGCAAGACTCTTTTAGCAAGAGCTATAGCCGGAGAAGCGGGTGTTCCATTCTTTACAATTTCAGGATCTGAT
>CAZCWO010000012.1:17915-25128 GCA_964502335.1 uncultured Rhodobacterales bacterium
AAATGTTTGTAGGTGTTGGCGCAAGTAGGGTTCGTGACATGTTTGAGCAAGGCAAAAAAAATGCTCCTTGTATAATATTTATTGATGAAATTGACGCTGTAGGTAGACATCGTGGAGCAGGTTTAGGGGGTGGTAACGATGAAAGAGAGCAAACTCTTAATCAACTGTTAGTTGAGATGGACGGGTTTGAAGCAAATGAAGGTGTAATACTTATAGCAGCAACAAATAGACCTGATGTTTTAGATCCTGCTCTATTAAGACCTGGAAGATTTGACCGGCAAGTAGTTGTCCCAAATCCTGATATTTTAGGAAGAGAAAAGATCTTAAAAGTTCATATGAGGAAAGTCCCCCTTTCTGATGATGTCCAACCAAGAACTATAGCGAGAGGAACCCCAGGGTTTTCTGGTGCTGATTTGGCGAACCTAGTTAATGAAGCAGCGTTGCTAGCAGCAAGGAAAGGTCGTAGAACAGTATCTAATTTGGAATTTGAAGAATCAAAAGATAAGGTTATGATGGGATCGGAGAGAAGGTCAATGGTCATGACTGATGAAGAAAAAAGATTAACGGCATATCATGAAGCAGGTCATGCTGTTGTAGCTCTGAACTGTCCTGCTTCTGATCCTATTCACAAGGCTACAATAATACCGAGGGGAAGAGCACTAGGCATGGTAATGAGATTGCCTGAAGGCGATAGAATATCACTTGCACGCGATAAACTTTTTGCAGATTTAAGAGTTGCTTGTGGAGGTCGTATAGCTGAAGAAATGATCTTTGGAGAAGAAAAGGTTACAACTGGAGCTTCTTCAGATATAAAAATGGTATCTGATACAGCTAGAAGGATGGTTACTGAGTGGGGACTTTCTGAAAAACTTGGTTTTTTAGCTTATGGTGCAGATGAGCAAGAAGTGTTTCTGGGGCGATCAGTTTCCCAACAGAAGAATCTATCAGACTCTACTGCTAAGATTATAGATGAAGAGATTAGAAATATTGTAGACAATGCATATTTAGACGCCAGAAAAATTTTAAAAAAGAAGAAAAAAGATTTAGACTCTATAGCTATTGCTTTACTAGAGTATGAAACTTTAACAAACGATGATATTAACAACGTTCTTAATGGCAAAAAATTAGATAAAATGGATACTCTTCCTAAAGATTCTGATAAATCAGATAAGGACAAACCAAAATCTTCAGTACCTACAAATCCAGGTCGAATTAAACCTGGAACACAGCCAACCATTTAATTTTTTATGCCTGTAATCAATGGTATTGAATATTTTCAAAAAAACATTAATGAGATCCCATATGAAATTATTAAATTTGGAAATTTTTGGTTAAAACCAAATCTTATAACTTTTAAAAACCGTTTTTCATGGCAAGATCAAATTGATCTTATATGGAAAGATAAGGGAAAATTTAAAGCACAGAGCTTACCTTTTAAAGAAGTTAATCAAATAGCAACGCAAATTGGTGGTTTATTTTTAGAAAGATTTAACAATCTTTTTGAAAATAAAAAAAAATTTCAAAACTTACCAATGAATAATGCCAAGATAATGGGCATTTTAAACATTACTCCTGATAGTTTTTCTGATGGTGGTAAATTTTTTGATGAAAAAAAAGCATTAGAGCATGCCAAATTTATGAATGAAAACGGGGCTCATATAATTGATATCGGCGGTGAATCTACAAAACCTAACGCTTCATATGTTAATGAAGACGAAGAAACTAAAAGAATTTTAAAAGTCATTGAAAAATTGGCAAAAGATAATTTTCTTATAAGTGCTGACACGAGAAATTCTTCTGTTATGTCAAAAGCGATTGATAATGGTGCCAGAATTATTAATGATGTTTCGGGAATGTCAGATCCATTGACACCCTCAGTGATTGCTAAATCTAGTGCATCTATTGTAATTATGCATATGCAAGGATCTCCTCAAACCATGCAAAAAAATCCTTACTATAAATTTGCTCCAATTGATATATTTAATTTTCTTGAGAATAAGATTAATTTAGCTAAATCGTATGGTATAGAGCTTGAGAGAATTGCTATAGATCCTGGTTTTGGGTTTGGAAAAACACCAAAGCATAATATGGAAATTATGGCTTGGTTGCCGATGTTTCAAAGTTTAGGAGTTCCAGTATTGCTAGGTGCATCAAGAAAATCTTCAATTGCTGCACTTTCAAGAAATGAAGCGCCAGGAGATAGACTCGCTGGATCAATTGCATTACTATGCTATGCATATTTGTTTGGTGTGCAAATTCTCAGAGTGCATGATGTTCTTGAAACATTGCAAGCTATTAGGATTAGTTCAAATATAAATAAGGAACTTTAATCTATCAATAGGTTTTTTGAAGTGCTATATAGCAAATAACTAATAGTTTTTGAGATCAAGAAAATGAATATTTTTGGTACTGATGGAGTTAGGGGAAAAGTTAATCAATGGCCCATGACAGCTGAACTTGCCCAAAAGTTAGCTATAGCAGCAGCTAGTATTTATATTGGAAAGGGAGGGTCAAATCTTCATCGTGTTATTATAGGGAAGGACACAAGACTTTCAGGTTACATGATTGAACCGGCTTTAGTGTCTGGATTTACTTCAATGGGGATGGATTGTTTAACTTTGGGCCCTATACCGACGCCTGGAGTATCAAGGTTAACAAGTTCTTTTCGAGCAGATTTAGGAGTTATGATTTCTGCTTCACATAATCCCTCAGAAGATAATGGTATAAAACTCTTTGGTCCAGACGGCTTAAAACTTTCAGACAATATGGAAACTCAAATTTCGAAATTAATTAACGATAATATAGATTTAGCCAATCCAGTTAATTTAGGTAGAGTAAAAAGACTTGATGATGCAGTTGGCCGTTATATAGAAGCTGTAAAATCATGTATTAATAAGCAACAAAGATTAGATGGTATTAAGGTGGTTGTTGACTGCGCTAATGGTGCAGCTTATAAAGCTGCACCTCAGGCTTTATTTGAACTTGGAGCAGATGTTATTCCAATCTCAGTCGAACCAAATGGGTTTAATATTAATGAAGGATGTGGTGCTGTTAATCCTGAAAAAATGGCAAGAGAAGTCGTTTCTCATAATGCTGACATTGGTTTAGCTTTTGATGGAGATGCTGATCGTTTAATTATGTCCGATGAACAAGGAAATATAATTAATGGCGATCAATTATTAGCAATACTAGCTATTAAAATGCAACGCGAGGGAGAATTAAATAATAGTACGGTAGTTGGTACTTCCATGACCAATCATGCTTTCGATCTTTGGTTGAAGAATGTTGGTATTAAGTTAATGAGAACTGACGTAGGGGATAGGTACATTTCTGAGGCAATTCAAGAATTTAATTTTTCCTTAGGCGGTGAACCATCAGGGCATATTTTAATACCGCACCTCTCGAAAACAGGGGATGCGCTTATGAATTCATTATTAATTCTTTGTGAATTTGTAAAAGATAAAAAACCATCGAGCAAATTCTTTAACAAATTTATTCCTATACCCCAAATTATCCATAATATAAAATGTCTAGATAAAGAAATTTTGAATAAAATTGAAGTAAAAGAAAAACTTAACAAAATTGAAAAAAAGATTAAGAGAAATGCTAGAATAGTGATCCGGTCATCTGGAACTGAAAAAATTATTCGTATTATGGTAGAAAGCACAGACCAAAAACTTATATTGTCTACTGTAAAGGAAGTGGAAAAAATACTTTTATAAAATTAATTTAGTTGTTTGTAAAATTGTAAATAAGTTTATGAATTACCCTAAAATACCAAATAATCCAAATTTTTCTTCTGGCCCTTGTTCAAAATATAATGGATGGTCGATTAATAATTTAGGCAACTCTTTTTTAGGAAGGTCGCATAGATCTAAAGAAGGAATATTAAGACTTAAAAATGCCATAAATGAGACAGGGGCATTATTAAATCTTCCAAAAGACTATATTTTAGGGATTGTACCAGGATCTGATACTGGAGCATTAGAAATTGCTTTATGGAATATCTTGGGACCAAGAGGGGTTGATATTTTGGCCTGGGACTCATTTGGATCGGACTGGGTTAATGATATTATTCACCAATTAAGTTTACCAAATACAAGAGTATTAAAAGCTGAATATGGTTTTATTCCAAATTTAAAAAGTGTCAATTTTTCCAATGATGTTGTTTTTACTTGGAACGGTACCACTAGTGGTGTCTGCGTGCCTAATGCTGATTGGATTGACAAATACCGCGAAGGGTTAACTATTTGTGATGCTACATCTGCAGTTTTCGCAATGGACATTAATTGGGAAAAAATTGATGTTGCATCCTTTAGCTGGCAAAAAGCGCTTGGAGGCGAAGCTGCTCATGGTATGTTAGTTCTTTCACCAAGAGCAATAAAAAGGATTAATGAATATACTCCAAAATGGCCGGTTCCTAAACTATTTAATCTAAAGAAAAAAGGCAAATTAGATTTAGGAATTTTTGAGGGATTGACGATCAATACTCCTTCTATGTTAGCAGTTGAAGAATGGACTAATATTACTAAATGGGCTAATTCTAAAGGTGGCCTTAATTTTTTGCAGGAAAAGACAAAAAAGAACTTCAGTATTATTTCACAATTTTGTGAGAAAAATGATTGGATTGATTTTTTAGCAGAAGATAAATTAACTAGATCTTCTACATCTGTTTGTTTAAAAATTGTAGACCCCTGGTTTTCTTCTTTAAATAAATTTGAAAAGACAAAATTTGTTAGTAAACTAATTAAAGATTTGGAGGATCGAAAGGTGGCTTTTGATATTAAAAGTTATAGAACTGCTCCTCTTGGATTAAGAATATGGTGTGGTCCAACAATCGAAAAAAATGACTTAATTTGCTTAATGCAATGTCTTAAATATAGTTGGGAAAGTCTTGGAAAAAAATGAAAGTACTCATAAGTGATAAATTAAATCAGGAAGCGGTAAACATTTTTCAAGAAAATGGGATAATTGTTGACTATAAACCTAATATCTCAAGGAATGAATTAATTAATTTGATTCAAGATTACGAAGGTTTAGCTATACGATCAAATACAAAAGTCGATAAAGAAATATTATCTAAAGCATCAAAGTTAAAAATTATTGGAAGAGCTGGAATAGGAGTAGATAACGTTGATGTTGATGCAGCTACTTTAAAGGGAGTTATTGTAATGAATACTCCTCATGGTAACTCCATAACAACTGCAGAGCATACAATTGCAATGATGATGTCATTGGCACGAAAAATACCAGATGCAAATCAATCAACAAAAAAAGGAAAATGGGAAAAATCAAAATTTATTGGAACTGAAGTTACAGGAAAATTTTTAGGGCTAATTGGTTGTGGAAATATAGGTTCAATTGTAGCGGATAGAGCAAAAGGATTAAAAATGAAGGTACTTGTTTATGACCCCTTTTTGACCCTTGAGACCTCAAAAGATATTGGGGTAGAAAAGGTTTCATTTGAAGAACTGTTAAAAAAGTCAGATATAATTTCTATCCATACCCCCCTCACAAATTCAACAAGGAATATTATTAATTCCAAAAATATTTTTTCCATTAAAAAAGGATCTTCAATCATTAATTGTGCAAGAGGTGGTTTAATTGATGAAAGTTCTTTATCAGCGGCACTTAAAAACAACCATTTAAGCGGTGCAGCAATAGATGTATTTGAAGAAGAGCCAGCTAAAAAAAACATTCTTTTCGATGCGCCGAACGTAATATTAACTCCTCATTTAGGTGCCAGCACTAAAGAGGCCCAAGAAAAGGTCGCAATCCAAATTGCAGAACAGATTTCAGACTATCTTTTAAAAGGGTCAGTGATTAATGCACTAAATAGCCCATCAATAAGCTCTGAAGAAGCACCCGTTTTGAAACCATATATAAAACTTTCGGAATTGTTGGGTAACTTTTTAGGGCAAGTAAACGTTGGTTCACAAAATATTATCTCCACTAAAGTTGAGTTTGATGGCAACGCATCAAAGATTAATAAAGACCCAATAATAGCTTCGATGCTTTGTGGGCTATTAAAAAATTATTCTGATACTGTAAATATGGTTAATGCTCTTAGTGTTGCTGTCCAGAAGGGTCTTGAAATTTCAACAGTTAGCCATGATAGAAAATGTGACTATCAAAGTTTATTGCGTGTAACAGTAAAATATGAAAATAGTTCAAGAACTATATCAGGCACATTGATTGGCAATGAAATTCCTAGAATAACAGAAGTCCAAGGAATACCAATTGAAGCAAATTTTGCGCCTAACATTTTATATGTTCGCAACTATGATAAACCTGGTTTTATTGGATCAATTGGAACTTTATTAGCAAAAAATAAAATTAATATAGGTTCTTTTCATCTTGGCAGAAGAGAAAATTCAGGTGAAGCGATTGCAATTTTATCAATAGACCAAGAAGTAAATAATCATACTATGAAAAACTTATTAAATTTGGAACATGTTGTTAGGGTAGATTATATGAAATTTTAAAAATAGCTTTAGTAGTAATATGTTTTAATATAAAATCAATTTTAGAGAATTACCTTTTTTCTCTTTTCTCTTTATTAATTTAGGAATACATTTTGTGAAAAATCTTGTAGTTGTAGGCAGTCAATGGGGTGACGAAGGCAAGGGTAAAATTGTTGATTGGTTATCTGAGGAAGCAGATATAATTGTTAGATTCCAAGGGGGTCATAATGCTGGTCATACATTGGTTATAGATGGAAAAACATATAAATTATCAATACTGCCTTCTGGAATAATTCGAAAAGATAAAATATCTGTAATTGGAAATGGTGTTGTTTTAGATCCATGGGCCCTTTTAAAGGAAATAGATATTTTAAGAAAATCTAATGTATTAGTTTCTCAAAAAAATTTAAAAATTTCAAATTCAGCTCCTTTGATTTTACCAATTCACTCATTAATTGATAATTCAAGGGAAACCCTAAAAGGGACTGGAAAAATTGGAACAACTGGAAGAGGAATTGGTCCTGCTTATGAAGACAAAGTTGCCAGAAGAGCATTAAGGGTTTCAAATCTTAGAGATCAAAAATCTTTAAGAGATAAAAATAATATTATAGTTCAACATCATAATATTTGGTTACAGGCAATGGGTTTGGACGTGGTAGATCCAGATGAAACATTTAAACAAATTACCTCTATTTCTGAAAACATTCTTACTTTTGCAGTTGATACTTGGGAAATCTTAAATAATTATA
>CAZCWO010000013.1:0-24395 GCA_964502335.1 uncultured Rhodobacterales bacterium
GCCTTGTGCATGGAACCAAAAATTATGCTTTTTGATGAGCCTACATCTGCTTTAGATCCAGAAATGATAAAGGAGGTTCTTGATACCATGATAGATCTTGCTCAGGGAGGGATGACTATGTTAGTTGTGACCCATGAAATGGGCTTTGCTCGAAAAGTAGCTAATAGAGTTATTTTTATGGATGAAGGGCAAATCGTTGAACAAAACAATCCCAACGATTTTTTTAACAATCCACAATCAGATAGAACAAAATTATTCCTTAGTCAGATACTTGATCATTAATTAACTTGAATCTATTGGTGTTTTTGGACTTGACCCCCACTCACTCCAACTGCCATCATATATTTTTATTTTTTTAAAGCCTATCATTTGGGCAGCAATTGCTAACCCACAGGCTGTTACGCCAGATCCACAAGTCATTACAAGTTGAGTTTCACTATTTGTTATTCCTAAATCATGAAAGGTTTTTTTAATCGCATTTTTTGATTTTAAACAGTTATCACTTTTATTAATTAATGAAGTGATTGGCATGTTTATAGAATTTGGAATGTGTCCCTTTCTAACACCTTTTCGAGGCTCTTCAACCTTACCATAAAATCTTTCTTCTCCTCTTGCATCAATGATTATTTTTCCGTGATTAAAGTTTAAATTATCAAGAATACCATCCAAAGTTTCATAAAGATCATAATTTATTTTGTTTGCTTTATAGTTTGTTTTTGTAATTTCATTATTTCCATTTGATGTTGGGCCTTTCTCATTGATCCAAGCTATTAAACCTCCATCTAAAATTTTTATTTTTTTGTGACCAAAAATTTTAAACATCCACCACGCTCTCGCAGCAGAAAAGAAAACACTATTGTCATAGACTACAACTGTATCAGTATTATTAATTCCTAGAGAACTAATCATTTGTGAAAAATCACTTGTACTTGGCAGCATATGTGGGAGGGCAGAACTATTATCTGAAATTAGGTCAATATCAAAAAAACGTGAACCTGGTATATTTTGCGAAATAAATTCATTTTTAGCATTGCGTCCAGAGTTTGGAAGATGAAAAGTTGCATCAAGAAAAATTACATTTGGATTGTTATAGAAATTATTAATTGCAGATTTTGCATCAATTAAGTCTTCCATTTTATTCCTCATTTTTTATATAATTAAATTATATTATAGATTTTTATACAAAGTAAGATAATATTATTACATCTAAATAACCAATTAGCAAAAAGGTAATAAAAATGCTTTTAAGGATGTGCTTTTTATTTTTCTGTATTGTTTTGTTATCAAATATATCTTATTCAGATCAGTCTATAGATTTTGGCAGTCATGTAAAACTAACCTACAAAAATGGAAATTTGAATAAAGATACTTACAATGGTTTTGCAAGCAATGTCTCTCTTTTTGAAAAGGAAAAGTTATTTGGCACAATAAAGACATTAAAAATTGACAGCCAAAAAACCCAAAATGGGAAAACTAAAATAAATTTTATGTCATTAAAGGGTATTACCTTATTTGATGATGATGAGGGTTTTAAAATCACAATTGAAAAGTTTGAGGTTTCAGATTTTGGTCCAGAAATTTTTCAATATGATTTTTCTAGCGGAGATGTTCCTAATGATTTTTATAAGTTTGAAGAGCACAAAAACTTTAGTTTAAATTTAACTGGAATTAAAATAGAAAGCAATGATTTTGATTTGAAAATAACTTCGATAAATTTTCCAAAAATTAAATATGGAGTTTTATCTTCAGGACAAGATTTTGCGAAAAAATCAAATTTTGAAATGAATGGATTCAGCTTTATACCCAACCCAGAAAATATTGAAATGTTACCTCTTAATCTAATTTTAGCGTCAATTGGCCAACAATCTTTGAAATTGGATTTATTGGCTGATACAACAGTTGACGATAAGGGTTTACTTCTTGATATGATTTCAAAATTTGAGTTTAATATACATGGAGCAGCCTCACTTAAAACCTCATTTAATTACCTGGTTCCAATTGAAACATATAATTATTTTTATAATAATTCTTCACTTCTTGAAGAAATGCAAAGTCAAAATTTTGATAGTTTAAATAGCTTAAATAATGAAATTTTGATGGAACTTGGAAATATACAGTTGTCTAAAATAAGTATACAGATTGAAGATTTGGGTGCCAAAAAACCTCTTCTCATTATGTATGCCTCAAGCGTAGGAATTTCTGAGGAAGAGGCTTTGAGGTCTATTAACATGACTATTAAAGATCTCTTCTCACAATTTATTCCAGTAAACGCGGATAATTTTTCTGAAAAGATATCTAAATTTCTGATTGAGGGAGATGTAATTGAATTAATAGTATCCCCTCAAAATCCATTACCATTAATTTCTGCTGCAGGATTATTTGTAATGCCTGATTTAGCTATTGAATCTTTAGGTGTGAAACTGCAGACCAGATAAATTTTTAGTTATAATTATTAATACTTATTTTTATAATTACAGGGATCTTCTTGCATTTCTAAGTGCAGTGATGTTCCTGAATAACTATTGTCACGAGCTAATTCTTCATCAAATTCAATTCCAAGACCTGGACTTTCAGGTGATATAATAAATCCATCTTTCCATTTTATGCTATTTTTTATTAATTTTAAATGAAAGTCTCCACCTGTTAAAATTGTCTCAGCGATTAAAAGGTTAGGAATGTTGGAAGCGAGTTGAACATTTGCGGCCCATTCAATTGGCCCTGCATATAGATGCGGTGCAATTTGAGCGTTAAAGACTTCTGCAATTGCACTAATTTTTTTTGCCTCTAAAATGCCGCCTGATCTTCCAAGCGCAGGTTGCAGAATACTAGCACCACCTGATTTTAATATTGAAGCAAATTCTACTTTGGTGGTGTGCCTTTCACCAGTTGCAATTGGTATGTTGACTGATTTAGCAACGTTTGTAAATTGATCTATATTATCAGGAGGAATTGGTTCTTCAAACCAAAGAAGATCATACTCTTCTAAAGCTTTTCCCAGTCTGACTGCTCCTGAAGTAGTAAACTGTCCATGCGTTCCAAAAAGTAAATCAGCTTTATTGCCCACCGTATATCTTAAAGCTTTACAAAATTCTATCGATTGTTTTATATCAGCCATTGACGGTTGATGACCACCCCTGATTGTATAAGGACCAGCAGGATCAAACTTAATTGCAGTAAACCCCAACTTTATCATTTCCTTTGCACTTTCTACTGCCATTTCTGGGCTTGACCAAAATTTCTTTGCATCATGATGAGGAAGGGGATAAAGATAAGAATAGGACCTTATTTTTTTTTGCATAGCTCCACCTAAAAGAGCGTAAATTGGTCTTTCATTTGATTTTCCTAGGATATCCCAGCAAGCTATTTCAAGGCCTGAAAAAGCACCAATTATTGTAGGGTCAGGTCTTTGAGAAAAGCCGCTGGAATAAACCCGTCGAAACATAAGTTCAATATTTTCTGGATTTTCACCCTTCATATGTCTCTCAAACACATCTTCTATCACGTAGGCCATAACTTTAGGACCTATAGCAGCTGAATAAACTTCCCCGTAACCAACAATTCCATTATCTGTAAGTAGTTTAACGAAAATAAAATACTTGCCACCCCATCCTGGAGGTTGGTTTCCAACAATAAAAATTTCAAGATTTTTTAATTTCATTAAAAATAGTTAAGCTAAATTAATATTGAAATATTAAATATTAAGTTTATAGTGATCTCCACCATAAACTAGGACTAACTCTTTTTGAAGAAAAATAGTATTTATCCCACCAATATCCTAATTTTCTCAAAAAACTAGTTGCAATTTTCCAGAATATTTTAGCTTCAATTTTTTTGTAATCTCTATTAAATGGGCATACTCTCATACAAATGGCACAATCAGTTTTTATTTTTGACCAATAGCCAAAACATTTTTCACAATTAGCAGTCCATTTTTTTACACCTTTGATATTAGAAATAGATCTGTTGTCACTAAATTCTGGGTCACCGAAGGGAATAGCCTTTGGTGGACAAGATACTGCACATTTATTGCATATATTACAAAATTCTGTAATACCAAATTTCTTTGGTTCATTTATTGCTAGAGGTAAATCAGTGAATATTTTAGAAAACCTAACACGAGGACCGAATTCTGGAGTTATCACCATTTGGTTTCTTGCATACTCTCCCAATCCCGCTTTAATTGCATAAGGTATTACTAATGCAGTGTCATTCATTGAACCCATGGCTTCATAACCTAAACCTTTAATATAGCTAGTTAAAAGAGTTACTATACTAGCCTCTTTAGAGTATTCTAGACCAGTACTTGCTCCTGCTAGAGCTGAAGGGTACGTGTCTACAAGATCTTTATTCATTGAATGGCCCAAAACAATAACAATTTTAAGCGACTTTGGTAAGTTATTTTTGATTGCACTATAATTTAAAGTATTGACGTAGTGAGAGTAATGCCACCTTTCATCAATGGGTGTTATTCCAACCAAATCGGCTCCAAATAATTTTGCTATTTTTTTAAATTCTTTTGTAAACACTTCAATATCATTAATTTCAATTTTTGTTTTTGCAATAGGTGTGTCATTTTGAATTATAGACTGAAAACCTTCTCTCAAACCAATATTTGAATTTCTGTTAGATATTGTATCTGAAACTGACCAAGAAGCATTTCTTAAAGCAAAGTCTTTTTGTTTGAAACCGATTGAATTTTTAGGTGCTGGTTGGTTTCTGTAGCTTAAGAAAAATTGTTCAGTGTCTTTATTTTTGATAAGTTTATCCCAAAAAGCACGAGTAAACATATCGTTTCTTTGATTGAACCTTTTAAATTCTTTTGATAAAGTAAAACCAGCTTTTTTATCGGTTTCGTTTGAAAATGAATCACAGTGTATGTTGGAAGAGTTTTTCTCGAGCACCATAAGTTTATAATACATATTTATAGAGATTATTCAAAAATAATTGAATACTTTAATTAACCAAAGTCATGATTTCAATAAAAATGCAATGTAAAATGAGGTACTGCTAATTCACTCAAAATGTCTGAAAAAGATTTAGGAAACCTTTTAGAGAATTAAGAAATAGTTTTGATTTCAAAGAAATTAATTTTGCTGGTTGTTTATAGGTGTATATTTGAAAATGATGCAGCATCTAATGAGATTTAACTAACAAACCTGATAATATAAGACAAACTTAAGGCTAATATACCCAATTTTAAGTCGCTTTTTAGTTTTTAATTTAGATTAATACATAGTATTTGTTGACATTAAGTAAAAAAAAATTCAAATATATGAATGCAAAGACGTAAAATTGATTGCATTATAATAATTTTAGTTGGAATGGTCTCGTCTTCATTCTAATGAAAATGGAGACATAGATAAATGGCAACAGGCACCGTTAAATGGTTTAATCCACGTAAGGGTTTTGGTTTCATTGAGCCCGAGGGTGGGGAAAATGACGTGTTTGTACATATTTCTGCTGTTCAAAAATCTGGCTTAGATCAATTAAATGAAGGCCAGAAAGTTGAGTATACATTAGAAGAACAGAAAAACGGAAAAAGTGCGGCTGAAAATTTAAAAATTGTTGAATAAATAATTTTCAAAATACCAAAAACAATAGATAATTTCTGATTAAATTAATTTTTAATCAGAAATCAGTCTATTATTTAGATTCATGTTACGTAATTTATTATAGTAAGTAAATATTGATGAAAGAGATCTATTTTTTTAAGTGGGAATCAGATAGTAATTTTCCTCTAACAGATGTCATTTTATAATTGAAAGCGCTTTTGTGAATTTCGGTATATTTTTCTAGTGCAGCAATGACATTTTTTTGGATGTTTTCCTCATTATATTCAAATGCTATGAGTCTTGTTACTTCTCCAGAAAGGTAACATCTAACTCGCTGACAGCCATTTTCCAGAGCAATTTTTTCCATCATATTTTCTGCTAATGCTTGAGACGCAATTGCTTCTGCAGAATTAATATAAGTAACTGTAATTATGCTTATAAATTTAGACAAGGTACAAATAAAAATAAATAATAATGTTTCTTTTTATAATACTAATGCTTTTTAAAATAAGAAACATAAAAAGATAAAATCGCTAAAACAGAAAAAACAATCATCACAGGCCAATAAAAATTACTATCACCAGAAAAAATCAATTTTATTTGAATAAACAACAAAATGAAAAAACCGATGGATGAACCAAATAAAATCCTTTTAGCTGCGCTTGTTACATTTCTCCGAGCCAATAAAAGTAATATTCCTATAAACAAACATCCACCAGCCATTATCTGTCTGTGAACTATTGCAATATGAATTTGTTTTTCATTAGCTTCAGGGAACATTTTTAGACTAAAAAACTCTGGGAAAATTAAAAAAACTAAACCCAATAATAACATTGTTACACTTGAAATAGTTAATAATGCTCTAACTGTCATGAGAGTCCATTATTCTTTAGTTGATATTGTTTTAACGACATATTTTTTTTATATTTTAATTTATATTTTAATTTTATACAACTCAAAGCTATTTTAGTGATATGGTGATAAATTATCTCTTTAAATAATGTATATCAGTTTATGTTTCTGAATAATTCATATTTAATGCTAGTTACGTTTGTAAAGTATTGTTATCAAAAGGTGATAAAACCAAAATCTATCAAGGATAATTTAATTGGGAGTATAATTGCTGTATCTATAGTGATTTCAATAATACTTATTATTTTGAGGTTCCTTGGTGAATAATTAAATTTATAAAGGTATAAACTAATGAAAAATGAATTAATTATTCCGATTAATCAACTAACCTTAATTATAAAATCTGCTTTAGTCAAATCAAACGTTAGTGAAATTAATGCTCAATTTGTTGCTGAGGCATTAGTAAAAGCAGAAATAGATGGAAAGGTAGGTCATGGAATATCGAGAGTTTCAAGCTATTCAGACCAAGCTAAAATTGGAAAAGTGAATGGACATGCGATACCAATAGTGAGAAAAACTAAACCAGGTGTTATATCTATAGATGCAGCTAATGGCTTTGCCTATCCTTCTATTGATAAATTATTAACCTTACTTCCAGAGGTTGCTTTGTCACAAGGAATAGCTATGGGTGGCATACATAAATCACATCACTTTGGAGTGGCTGGTCATATTGTTGAGAAAGCCGCTGAAAAAGGTATGATTTCAATTTTATTTGGAAATACACCTTCTGCTATAGCTCCTTGGAGGGGGAATAAAGCTTTGTTTGGCACTAATCCGATTGCATTTGGCGCACCCAATCAAGATGGCAATCATTTAGTTATTGACTTGGCTGTTTCAAAAGTTGCAAGAGGGAAAATTTTGAAAGCTTCACAAAACAATGAAAAAATTCCTATTGGTTGGGCTTTAGATAAAGAAGGGAAAAATACTGATAGACCTGAGGAAGCATTGGACGGAACAATGTTGCCTTTTGGGGGAGCAAAAGGGTCCGCGTTAGCTCTAATGATCGAATTACTTTCAGCTGCAGTTACTGGTGCAAATTTTGCCTATGAAGCTGATTCATTCTTAGATTCTAAGGGTAACCCTCCTAATGTCGGTCAGTTAATGATTATGATTAGTCCAGACGCGATAAACTCAAGGAAGAACTTTTTATTTAGAATGGAGGAAATGATCAAATCTATTTTGTGTCAAGAAAACGTTTATTTGCCGGGCTCGAGTAGATTTAAATTAAGGGAAAAAGCTTCTAAAACAGGTGTTTTGGTTAGTGCCAAAGTAATGGAAGAAATTAAAATTATTTAGATTAATTTAGATCTTCTTCAATTATTGACATCTCTAAATGATAAGTTGTTTCACCTTCTTCAGTATCTTTAAAAACTATCCCAAAGAATTCGTTATTTATTTGGAATTCAGCAGAGTCCTCACTTTTATCAGCCCTTGGAACTATTGAAATATTATTGTTTTTAAAAGTGTTTCTTAAGTATATTTGTAACTTATTTATTTCTTCTCTTTTCATGTCAATCCTTTTAACTCAAAATTTAACTAATTATAAGCTTTGGCATTTTATAGATATAATTGATAATTTTGTTTATTTCACTAGCATTATAAAGACTTATATCTTTTTTCTTAATTATAAAGTGAAATCCTTGAAGTGTTTTATTTTTTTCAATTCTCAAGATAGGTTTTTCAAATGAACTTCTGTAAGCGCAGAATTGAGCATGTTTTTCATTGTAATCCAATGAATAATCTTTCCAAACTCCTTCGGCAACATTTTTTGAATAAAGGTTTAAAATCAATGATAGTTCCCTTTTTGAAAAATAAATTTTTTTTTGCTTGTTTGAAAGTTTATTTTTTAAATTGTTTATTTTTTTTATTTTTATTAATTCCATAATTTAAAAATCTACTCAAAATACTTATAATTCATTTATTATGTCTATTAGAGTTAATTTAGGTCAACTTAAAAAAATAATCACTATTTAATATATCGAAAATTTGATTTTAAATCTATCAAAGAGTATTACTGTTAATAAGAATTAAATTTAGAAGGTAAAAAAATGTCTGAAGAAATTATTTCTGAGATTGAAGATGATTTACAAAAAGAAAGAATCCAAAAAATATGGACTGTTTATGGCAAGTATATTTTAACAATTATTTTTTGTGTTATAATTGTAATTGGGGGTTGGCAACTTTTTAGCTTTTGGAATGAGAAAAAAATAAATGATGCTTCTAATAGCTATCTTGAAATTTTAAGAAAATCAAAGACAGATCTTAATCTTGCTCTTATTGAAATAGATACAATCTCAAATCTTCCAAAAGGATACAATTATTTAATTAAATTTAAAAAGGCTAGCCTATTAATCCAAAATGGTGATTATTCAAAGGCGCAAAGTACTTGGAAAGAATTATATAGTGATACTAACTTAGATCAAGAATATAGAGATATAGCTTTATTGCTTTCTATAATGCATAACGAAGAAAAACCTGAGCAATTAGAAAAGTTAGATAGCATAATAAATAGTGGCAATCAATTTTCAATTATTGCAAAGGAGATAAAGGCAGGACTTCTCTTGGAGAATGGAGAAATCAAGCAATCAAAAAAAATATATGAAGATATTTTGAGTGCTAAAAATATTAACCAAAGAACTCAGGAAAGGGTAAAAAATATATTAAAATCTTTTGGTGAAAATTAATATGCGTAAAATTCTTTTCATATTAACAATTCCTTTTTTTATTATCTCATGCTCAGATAAATCAATCATAATATCTGGAGATCGTAAGGAAGTCTTAAACGAAAATATAGATATTGAAATTAATAGTGAAGCTTCTTCTGAAATTTTTAATCTTGGAAATGAAATCTCTAATCAGAGTTTTACTCATCTTGGGTTGAATAAATCACATAGCGGCGGTCATCTTTTGGGCCCCAATAATAAACTGTTGAAATCTTGGGTAAAAGATATTGGAAAGGGTTTAAGCAAAAACTATACACTAATGCCTAATTTGGTGGCTAATAATGATATGATTATTGCTATGGATGTAGTTGGCAATCTGAAAGCTTTAAACGCCAATAATGGAAAAATTTTGTGGGAAAATAAAAGTAGTGATAGCAAAAATTCTTACTCTGCGATTGCTGGCGGACTATCAATTTATAATGATGTCTTATTTTCCCATCTAGGAGGATTAAATGTTTTCTCATTTAATGCTCTTTCAGGCGATGAAATCTGGAGAAAGTCTTTTGATCTTCCAGTAGTGGGGGGGCCTACAGCAAACTCTAAAGGGGTTTTTTACTCTTTAATAGACGGTTCTATTAAGTTTTTAGATAAAGAAAACGGTGAAATTATTTGGGAAAAAACTGGAGTCAACGAGATTAATGGAAATATTGGAACAGGCTCCATCGCTATAAATGATGATATTGCAATTGTACCTGGTTTTGGTGGGGACATATCAATTTTAGATATTGTAAATGGTGATTTCTTATGGGAGGATAATTTAGCTTCTATGAACCCTAAAACTGCAGTAGAAAGAATTTCTTCCATAAAAGCTGCCCCAGTAATTGATCGAGATAATTTTTTTGCTATATCTCAGAGTGGAAGGTTTGCTTCATATAATTTGAATTATAATTCTATGAATTGGGAATTAAATATAAGTGGAAGTCAAATGCCTTGGATTTCTGGAGATTCTCTTTTTGTTATTTCTGATGATGCTAATTTATTTTGTATAAGAAAAGAAGACGGGGCTATCAGATGGAGAGTAAAGTTACCATATAAAATTGCTCAAAAATTTATACCTCATTTTGGGCCAATTGTAGCATCTGAAAAAGTTTATATTGTTAGTGGTGATAAAATGCTAAGAATCTATAATGCTTTAGATGGTGATTTAATAGAAGAAATTAAATTTAATGCAAGTTTTTCAACTCAACCAATAATATTAAACTCAACTCTATATTTAATTAATGATAATGCAAAAATTTATGCATATAAGTAAATTTTTGCATTAAGTAGGGTTTGGAATTAAAAATGCTTAAAATAGCTATTGTTGGTAGACCAAATGTTGGCAAGTCAACATTATTTAATAGACTCACAAAAAACCATTTATCTATCACTTCAGATAAACCTGGAACAACAAGAGATTATAGAGAATACGATGCTTCAATTGCTGACATCGAATTTACTTTAACTGATTTGGCTGGTTATGATTTTTCTTCAAAAAATGATCTAGGATTAAGAATCAATAAAACAATCAATCAATGTATTGAGAATTCAGATCTTATAATCATGATGTTTGATGCTTTAAATGGAATTACCTCAGAAGATCAAAAGTTTTCAAAACTAATAAAAAAAATTAACAAACCAACAATTTTATTAGGCAATAAGTCTGAGAAAAAAAACTTAAATTTTTTAGTAACTGAAGGTTGGTCACTAGGGTTTGGACAACCTATCCCTTTTTCTTCTTTGCATGGGAAAGGTATTGAGGAGTTATATGAGAGAATAAAAGAGTATTTCATAAAACTTAAAATGGATTATGGAGGAATTGAAAAAGAAAAACTTAATAATATTAACTCACCTATAAAATTAGCTTTCGTAGGTAAGCCAAATTCAGGGAAATCAACTCTGATAAATAGAATCTTGGGTTATGATAGAATGATCACTGGTTCAGAGAGTGGAACTACTCATGATTCAATTGAAATAGATTTTATATGGAATGAGAAAGAATATCAATTAATTGATACAGGAGGAATGAGAAAGAAGTCAAAAGTATCAGATGACTTGGAATTTAAGGTAGTAGGGTCTTCTTTGAGGTCTATTAAGTATGCAAACATAGTAATATTAATGATAGACGGTACCAAGCAATTAAATAAACAAGATCTTTCTATTGCACGTTGGGTAATTGAGGAGGGTCGAGCATTAATTCTTTGCTTGAGTAAATGGGATATCATTTCTAACAAACAAGAAACATTTAATAGTGTAGTCCATAGAATAAAAAGATCCTTGCCAGACATGAGACAAACACCAATTGTTAAAAGTAGTGGATTACTTGGGTTGGGAATTGATGAGCTAATGAATCTTTCTGAAAATTTATATAGTAAATGGAATGCAAGGATACAGACAAGTATTTTAAATGATTGGTTTCAAAATGTTATTGAAATTCATCCTCCACCTTTGAAGAAAGGAAAAAGAATAAAGCTTCAATATATTTCTCAAATTAAATCACGTCCCCCAACTTTTATTATTTTTTCTAATATTCCTGAAAGCTTACCAGATTCATATATTAGGTATATTATTTCTAAATTAAGGGAAAATTTTAATTTTTTTGGAATACCAATCAGAATAATTACAAGAAAGAAAAAAAACCCATATCTTAATTAAACGTCATTTTTATTTTTTTTATAAACAAACCTTTCACCGCTAATTTTATATTTTTCATCACAAAATTTTAGTATATAATTTGCTGCCTCCCTAGGAGATTTTAAAGAATGTGGATCTTCACCAGGATATGCTCTAGTTCTCATTTGAGTTCTTGTTGCGCCAGGGTCATATAAATTTATTTTTAAATTTGTTTCTTTCATTTCTGAAGACCAAGCTCTTATCATAGCGTCAAGTGCAGCTTTAGAAACGGCATAAGCACCCCAAAAAGGTCTATGACCTAGAGACGCTCCAGATGTTAAAAAAATTGCTCTTCCAAAATTACTTTTTAGTAATAAGTTTTCTAAATGTTTTATTAAAAACCAGTTTGAATTTAAATTTATATTAAAGCTAAGTTGCCAATCCTTTTCAGATATATGAGACATAGGAGTAAGGTTATGAAGATATCCAGCATTAGCTATTAAAATATCTAATCTACCCCATCTTTTACCTATTTCTTTTGAAAGTTGAAAAATTGAATTTAAATTATTTAAATCCATTTGAACTATTGTTGAGCTGCCACCTAAATCAATGATATCATCACTTATTTCTTCAAGTGCTCCTATAGTTCTGGCTAAAAGAATTACATGCACATTATTTTTTGCTAGCAAAAGTGACACTTCTTTACCAATGCCTCTAGAGGCCCCTGTTACTAGCGCTATTTTTTTTGAACTGTTTCTTGCCATTATTTAAAACTTTTTAGATGAATATACTATTAGATCCTTCTTTGAATACTTATTTAATTTTTAATTTATCTTCTAACATATCGTGATATTCATTTGGAAGCATAGGTAAGATATATATAGTCAAGGACCTAGCAATTTTAACTGAATATGATTTTTGGACAGACAAGGGAAGCTTGTCATTACTTTCAACTACGTACATTAAACCAGCAAAAATAAAGTATAATAATAAAACCCCTCTTATTAATCCAAAAAATAGTCCTAATAAATGATCTAAGATATTAGAAAATGTTGATATCAATGGTAAAAGTAAAATTCTAGTAACAATTGAAAGAATTATTACGGAAGATATAAATGGAATCGACCAACTTAAAACTTTAATTAATATCTCAATTTCGGTAAATTTTTCTATATGAACCCTTGTGTAAATAAATAAAACATTTGAAATAAATAGTGATAAAACCCAAACTATTATTGTCAATGTTTCTCTTATTAACCCTCTCCAAGTAGAGGCTAGAGTTGATAGTAAAGTTATCAGTAGAGCTATTAAATCAATAACATTAATTTGATTTTCAAAGATCATTTTTTATACTAACCTTCATAATTTAACTAAAAAATATATTATTAAGCTTAAATATTTATAAACTGGTTTAAAAGTTTGTTGTTGCTAACACTTAAACTTTCTTTATCACCATGCCAAATAATTTCACCATTATTGATCATTGCCACATTGTCAGCAATTTTTTTAACGCTATCCATGTCATGTGTAATTGTTATTGAAGTAGATCCTAATCTTTTAACGTTATCTATTATCAAGTTATTAATTTTACTTCCAGTTACTGGGTCTAATCCAGCTGTTGGTTCGTCAAAAATCAAAAATTCAGGCTCATCGATTATCGCTCTCGCTATGGCAACTCTTTTCTGCATGCCACCAGAAATTTGTGATGGATAAAGATAAAAAATAGAATCATTAAGACCGACTAATTTAATCGTTAACTCAACTTTTTCCTTTAACTTTTGAGTAGAATAATCTTCATGTTGGTTAATTTTAAAAGAAATATTCTCCCAGATACGTAAAGAATCAAATAATGCATTGCCTTGGAAAGTAACACCAAACTTTTTCAATAATTTTTCTTTATTATATATATCAAGATTAAAAAAATCATTATTTTCAATATATACTTTGCCTTTGTTAGGCTTTAAAATTCCAAGTAAACACTTAAGTAATACAGACTTACCACTTCCTGATCTTCCTATAATTACCAATGATTTTCCTTTGAAAATTTTTAGGTTAACACTTTTTAAAACAGATTTATGATTAAATGATTTATATATATTAACTAATTCAATTGATGGACTCATTGTTAGTTTCCAAAAAAAGTTGAAGTTATAATGTAATTAAAAATTAAAATTAAAATAGAAGATGTCACTACGGCGTTTGTGGTTGCTTTACCGACTCCTTGAGCTCCTTGCCCACAATTAAAACCTTGGTAACAACCCATTAGGCTTATAATAAAACCAAAAACTATTGCTTTTACTATACCTTGAAAAATATCAATTATTTCTAAATATTCTAAGGTTCTGTCTATATAAATTGCAGAATTGAATCCTAGTTGGTAAACACCTATAATCCATCCTCCCATAATGCCAATCACATCACCTATCAAAACCAAAATAGGAAGGCAAATTATACCCGCTAAAACTCTTGGCACCACTAAATATTGGATTGGTCTAGTCGACATAACATAAAGAGCATCTATTTGCTCAGACACTTTCATAGTTCCTATTTCGGCAGCAATAGACGCACCTACTCTTCCTGCAACCATTAACCCTGCTAAAACAGGGCCTAATTCTCTTGTGACAGTTAGTACCACAACAGTAGCTACAGCATCTTCAGCGCCCAATCTAGCAAAACCAGTAAAAGATTGAATTGCCAAAACCATACCAGAAAAAATTGTTGTTAAGCCAACAACAGGTAATGATAAATATCCAATCTCAAAAACTTGTCTAAAAAACTGTTTACTAAAAAAAGGTTTTTTAAATGTCCAGTAGAATATTTTAAAACCAAAAATTACAACTTGACCAATATTTGCAATAAATTTTAACGTTAATTTCCCAATATTTTGAACAAAAGATACCATCTTATTTTGCCGGCAATAACCTAGTTAAACTATAATGATTAATAAACATATACTTTCTTTATACGTTTACCAAACGAAGTTAAAATTTCATATGGAATTGTACCACAATCTTTAGCCAAATCAGAAATATCATAACTATCATCTATAAGAGGTATATGATTAATTTTATCTAAAATTGATTGTGGAATTTTCGATAAATCCACAATAATTGTATCCATAGACACTCGACCCAAAATAGGAACTTTAAACTCACCTAAAGACAACCTTTTTCTGGATCCTATACACCTTTTTAAGCCGTCAGCATATCCTAAACCAAGTATACCTAAGGTTGATTTTTTGTTAATTTTGTATGTAGCATCATATCCAACAGTATCACCAATGTTTGGTTCTCTAATTTGTAAAATCGGAGCATAAAGGTTAACGGTAGGAAATAATTTATAGTTTTTATTATTAATATAACCATATAAAGCAATCCCAGGCCTAGTAATATCAAAAATAGCATTGGACCCTAAAAATATTCCATGAGAATTTGAAATACTTCTTTTAACATTCGGATAAAAATTTTTAAAATTTTTAAATCTTTTAATTTGGAGACCATTATATATGGATTCTTTATTATCAGAACAAACAAAATGAGAAATTATCAGCATTAAATTGTTTGAGTTTATTTTATCCTTATCTTTCATTAAGTTTTTTGCCTCTTTAACAGATAAACCTAATCGGTTCATACCAGTATCAATATGCAGCATAAATTTTATATTATTTTTAGAGGCCAATTCAGCTTGCTGAACTGTATTGCAAACTGGGATCAAACCATACTCTTTCCAAAAGCTATCTTGATAATTCAGGTAGCCGTCGAAAACAGCAATTTTTGATTTTTCAGATAAAAACTTTCTTAACTCAATCCCTTCATCTATCTTTGCCACAAAATAAAGTTTGCATCCTTCCTTTAGTAAAGTTTTTCCAGTTTCCTTTAATCCACAACCATAGGCATTCGCTTTGATAACTGCAGCGGCAATGCCGGGTTTGCTTAATTCCGATAAAATATTATAATTTTTTGATAAATTTCTTAAATTAATTTCTTGAACAGCCAACCCTCTTAGAAAATACTTTTTATAATTTATCAACTCTAAAATCCTTCTGGGATATTATCATTTTTAATAAGGTTGCCAAATTTAGTAAATCTATCTGTATAGGATAAGTTAATATTGCCTGTAGGCCCATGTCTTTGTTTGGCAATTATTATTTGCGCTTGTCCTTGAATGGTTTCATAGTATGATTTCCAATTTTCATAACGTTCGTTGTAGTTTTCTAAAGTTTCTTCACTTTTTCTCAAAGGTTCGGCTTTTTCATGATAATACTCTTCTCGAAAAATAAACATCACAACGTCTGCATCTTGTTCAATTGAACCAGATTCTCTTAAATCTGATAAATTAGGCCTTTTATCTTCTCTTTGTTCAACAGCTCTACTTAATTGTGATAAAGCTATGATAGGAATATTCAATTCTTTCGCAATTGCTTTTAATCCTCTAGTGATTGCTGATAATTCTTGAACTCTATTTTCATTATGATTCTTTCTAAGACCTAGAATTAGTTGTATATAATCAACTACAATTAACCCTAAATTTCCTTTAAGTTGTCTTTTCAGTCTTCTAGATCTGCTTGATATTTGGGCCATTGTAACAGCGGGAGTTTCATCTATATAAAAAGGCGCTTCATAAATATTAGCATTCGCTTTTATTAGTTTATTATAAGAATCTTCATTTAAATTTTTTCCAGTTCTCAAATCATTAGAATTAATACTTGCTCTTTCAGAGAGTATCCTTGTTGCTAATTGTTCTGACGACATTTCCAATGAAAAAAATAAAACAGGTTTTGGAATGATTTTTTTATTTGTTGGCGAAGCAATATGAAAAGCAATATTTGTAGCTAGAGCGGTTTTCCCCATTCCTGGTCTACCTGCTAAAATTAATAAATCTGAAGGGTGCAATCCCCCTAATTTTGAATTTAAATCAATTAAACCAGTATCCAATCCAGATAATTTTCCATCATTTTTTATTGCTGAATCAATTTTTGAAATTGTATTTGTTAAAACATAGTCAAAATTCTGTGGCCCCTGATCGGAAAGCCCATTTTCAGCAAGGCTATAAAGGTTGCTTTCCGCTTTTTCTATCTGACTTTCTGAATTTTCTTCTATATCACTCTTGGAAGCATTGCTGATTATTTTTGAGCCAATTTTTATAAGCTCTCTTCTTATGTAACATTCTTTAACCTCTCTGGCATAGTCATCTATTGCAATAAAATTTCCAACACCCTCAACCAATTGTTGAAGATAGTTTAAATCATTACTTAATTTAGTTTCATGAATTTCACTTTGTTCAAACAAAGTCTTTAATGTTATAGGGCTTGCCAACTGACCTCTATTTATTAATTTACTACAAGCAGAAAAAATTTTTTTATGGAGGGGGTCATGAAAACAATTTTCATTCAAAGATTCAGAGATTTTGTCAAATGAATCATTGTTGAATAAAATTGAGCCTAAAATATTTTGTTCAGCTTCTATATTTTGTGGCAATTCCTTTTTATCAATTACACTTTTGGAAAGTTTTTCGTCACTAATAATATTTTTATTAAACTCTGTTGGCATTCATATAGAATATATTAAATTCTATAAATCAAAAGGTGTATTTCAAAATAATTAGTTGTGAATATTGGTAATTCTGGTAATAGAAAAAATTATTATGCACCCTTAATAGTTTCATCACTTTGATTGTTTGGGGATTCTTTTATTTTTTCTTTTTTGTCGGTTGTAGTGGCTTCCGTATTTATTTCAGCATCCAAATCTAAGTTAGCTTCTTCTTTTACTTCAATTACAGCTTCACCTGTCTTTTCTTGAGTTTCTGCTTCTTCCTGGGTTCTAGCGACATTTAATTTTATTTCAACATTTACCTCAGGATGCAAAGTAATTTCAATAAAGTGAATTCCTAATTCTTTAATAGTTTTATTAAGTATTACCTGTTTATAGCTTATAGGAAACCCATTATCGGTTACTAATCTAGATATATCTCTATTACTCACTGATCCATAAAGCTGGCCTGTTTCAGAAGCAGATCTTAAAATCACTATTGATAATCCTTTAACTTTCTTAGACAGACTCTCAGCTGCCTTTATATTTTTAATATTATCGGCTTCTCTTTGTGATCTTTCTTTTTCAAAAACCTTCAAATTTTCTTTTGTTGCTCTTATTGCCTTGCCTTGTGGCAAAAGGTAGTTTCTAGCATAACCAGCTTTAACCTTTACCACTTCTCCAAGTTTTCCTAGATTATTAATTCGCTCTGTAAGAATAATATTCATAATTCAACCTATCTATGTTACGTTGATACGTATGGCATCAATGCTAAAAATCTTGCACGTTTGATTGCTTTAGAAAGTTCCCTTTGCTTAATCGTGGAAATTGATGAGATTCTACTTGGAACAATTTTTCCTCTTTCAGTAACATATCTACTTAATAATTTAATGTCTTTATAGTCAATTAATGGAGCGTTTTCACCAGAAAAAGGGCAGCTTTTTTTTCTTTTAAAGAATGGTCGACGTGAGTTATCACCTCTATAATTATTTTCATTCATTATCGTCTCCAAGTAATGGTTCTTCTTTTTTTTCTTTGAGTTCTGTTTTTTTAACGGAATTTAAATCTTCATCATTATTTAAATTCAGTAACGAAGGTTTATGATCTATTTCGTTAATTTTAATTGTTAGGTATCTAATGATATCCTCGTTAATCCTCATCTGTCTTTCATATTCAAATAGTGCTGAAGGATCAGAATCTAAATTTAGCATAAAATAATGCCCTTTTTTATTCTTTTTTATCTTATAAGCTAAACTTCTTAAGCCCCAGTTTTCTTTTTTAACTACTTTACCTTTTTCATCAGAGATAATTTTAGATAAACTATTAATTAAATTTTCAATTTGCGATTCTGTTAATTCAGGTCGTGCTATAACAACACTTTCGTAGAAAGCCATATCTTCTCCTTTTGGCTAATTAGACGTGTATAACGCCCTAACCGGAATTACCGGCAAGGAGTATAATAAAATTCTGGTTATTATATTTAATTTATGTGAAAGTTCAAGTAATGATTTTAAAAAGGAATTTAATTAAATGACAATACTAGCAGTTTTTCCTGGTCAAGGATCTCAAATGATTGGTATGGGAAATGAAATTTCTAAAAACTTTCAATCTGCTAAGTTAGTATTTGATGAAGTTGATGATGCTTTGAACTTTAAGTTGTCAAAAATCATGAGAGAAGGGAATGAAAGTGATTTAAGGCTTACAAAAAATGCTCAACCTGCTTTAATGGCGACAGGTATAGCTGTTGTTAAGGTAATAGAGGAAATGTCTGGGATAGATTTAGGAAAAATTATTAGTCATTCAGCTGGTCATTCACTTGGGGAGTATACTGCTCTCGTAAGCGCTGATAGTATTTCAATTTCAGATGCTGCAAAACTATTAAGAATTAGAGGTGAAGCAATGCAAAATGCAGTGCCTATAGGGGTAGGCTCAATGGTAGCAATTTTAGGAGCTTCAGTTGAAGATGTAGAATATTTTATTGCTTCTGTTGGAAACATGGAAGGCTTGGTGGAAATAGCGAATGATAATGCACCAGGTCAAGTTGTAATAAGTGGGAACGTTGAACCATTAGATTTAATAATTGACGTAGCAAAGAAGAGCGGAGTCAGAAAAATTATAAAACTTTCAGTTAGCGCACCTTTTCACTGTTCCCTAATGAAACCTGCAGCGGAAATTATGAAAATTGCTTTAGAAAAGGTTAAATTTTTAGAACCGAAAGTTCCAATTATTAGTAATGTTTCAGCTATACCAGAAACGTCACCGCAAATTCTAAAAAGCAACCTTGTTCTTCAAGTTACAAATAGGGTTAGATGGAGGGAAACTATGGCATCATTGCCAAGATTGGGCATTAGTCAAATAGTAGAAATGGGAACAGGTCAAGTTCTTACAGGTCTTGCCAGGAGAGGTGCAAAAAACCTACAATCAATTAATTTAGAGACACCAGCCGCAATAAAAAATTGGCTGAAATTAGAGAAATTAATAAATTAGGAAGTAAAAAATGGGAACTTTAAACAATAAGGTTGCTCTTGTAACTGGAGCTTCAGGAGCAATTGGAAATGAAATTGCTGCTTCACTTAATAACGAGGGCGCATCAATTATTTTAGCAGGAACAAGAAAAGATGTTTTAGGAAAAATAGCAAAGAATTTAAAAGGTGTTATAAAAATTATAGACGTGAATATTAAAAACTCAAAAAAATTTGAACAAGAATTACTAAAAACAGGATTGGGTGTTGACATTTTAGTTAATAACGCTGGTATTACTAAGGATAATTTACTAGTAAGAATGCAAGAAGATGAAATTGATGATGTTATTGATATAAATCTAGGTTCTCTTATTAAGACTTCAAAAATTATATTAAAAAATATGATGAAAAATAGATATGGAAGAATTATTTCGATATCTTCTGTAGTTGGTTTTACTGGAAACCCAGGACAAGCCAATTATTGCGCCTCTAAAGCGGGAATTATTGGATTTACAAAATCATTAGCGATCGAGGTAGCTTCAAGGGGGATAACCGTTAATTCTATAGCGCCAGGCTTTATAGCTTCATCAATGACAGAGCGATTAAGTGATCAACAAAGAGAAAACATAATTTCAAAAATACCGTCAAAAAGATTAGGTTTACCATTGGATATTGCAAATGCTGTTACATTTTTAGCAAGTGATAAAGCTTCATACATTACTGGCAATACAATTCATGTAAATGGTGGTTTAGCAATGATTTAGTATTTTTTTTAATAATTTTTTAAAATAAGTCTAGTTTTTATAATTTATATATGTTAATTGCCACGCGATTTGCAAAAAAAACTTAATGAAGGGAAAAAAAATGAGCGATACAACTGAAAGAGTAAAAAAAATAGTAGTTGAACATCTAGGAATTGATGAAAGCAAAGTTAATGATTCAGCATCATTCATCGATGACTTAGGTGCTGATAGTCTTGATACGGTTGAGCTGGTAATGGCTTTCGAGGAAGAATTTGAAATTGAAATTCCAGATGATGCAGCTGAAAAAATACAAACTATTAAAGATGCTATTGATTTTATAGAAGCTGCATAACTATATTTATGCTTAATAGAAGAGTTGTTATTAGTGGAATAGGTATTGTCACTCCTCTTGGTCTTGGAAAGTTGAATGTATGGAATAAGCTTACTGCAGGAGAAAGTGGGATAGAGGAGATCGAATCTTTTGATGCTTCTGATTTAACTTGTAAAATAGCTGGAGAAATCCCATCAGGTTCATTTAATGAAGGTAAATTAGATTTAGATGAATGGTTTGAAGTAAAGGAACAAAGAAAATTAGACAGATTTATTATGTTGGGTATAATTGCTGCTGATGAGGCTATTAAAGACTCAAATATCAAACTTTCTGATGAAGAAACTTTATCCAAAACAGGAGTTATGGTGGGCTCTGGAATTGGAGGGTTAAAAACAATTTCTGAAACATCTATTTTATTAGAAGAAAAAGGCCCTAGAAGAATTTCTCCTTTTTTTATACCATCATCATTAATAAATTTAATTTCAGGACAAATTTCTATCAAATATGGCTTTAAAGGGCCAAATCACTCAGTTGTTACTGCCTGCTCCACTGGCAGTCATGCTATAGGAGATGCTTCAAGGATCATTTCTTTTGGTGATGCTGATATTATGATCGCAGGTGGTTCTGAGGCAGCAATTTGTAAACTAGGAGTGGCAGGTTTTGCAGCTGCTAGGGCTTTATCCTCATCATTTAATGAGAGTCCAAATTTAGCATCAAGACCATGGGATAAAAATAGGGATGGTTTTGTAATGGGAGAAGGCTCTGGGGTGGTTGTTCTTGAAGAATATGAACATGCTAAGAAAAGAGGAGCGAATATATATGCTGAAATTGTTGGGTATGGGATGTCAGGAGATTCTTACCATATAACTGCTCCTGAACCTTCAGGCACTGGAGCATATAATGCAATGAAAAACGCCTTGAGTAATGCCCAAATTGATCCTAATAATATCGACTATATAAATGCCCATGGAACATCGACACCGTTAGGAGATATAATTGAGTTACAGGCTGTAAAGAGATTGATGGGTAGTAGCCTTAGCCTTAAAAACTTATTAATGTCTAGCACTAAATCCTCAATTGGTCACCTTTTAGGTGCAGCAGGAGCAGTCGAAGCAATTTTTTCAATTTTATCGATGAAATTTAATATTGCTCCTCCAACATTGAACTTAGACGATAAAGCTGATGAAGCTAAAGAATTCAATTTAGTTGCTAAACATCCAATAGATAAAAAAATTAATTATTGTCTCTCAAATTCTTTTGGGTTTGGAGGAACTAACGCATCTCTTGTTTTTAAAAAGGTTTAAAAATAAATTTTTAATGAATTTGAATAAAAATATTTTTTGTAAATTATTTTATTATTTCCTTTTCATTTTTTTAATATTCTTTTTTATAATAATAGTGATTTTAATTTATCTTAAAGTAGAATTCGGAAAACCATTATCATTATCATATAACAAAGAAGATATAATTATCGAAATACCTAAGGGAGCAAATGCAAAAGAAATTTTTTCAATTTTAAAAAATAAAAATATTATAGATAATAAAATTCTATATTATTTTTCTGTTATGATTAAAGGTGATAAATATTTACCTAAATATGGTGAATACTCTATTTCAAAAAATTACAGCATTTCAGAAGTACTTGACATTATAAATTCAGGCAATTCAATTCATCGTAAAATTACCTTACCAGAAGGTTTAACAACTAAGGAGATTATAGACGTTGTTTTATCTAATCAATATTTAAAAGGTGAAATTGAAAGTGACATTAAAACTTTAGAAGGAATGTTTCTCCCTGAAACATATTTTTTTTACAATGGTTATTCTAGAAATGAATTGTTGTATAGAATGAAAAAAGCAATGGAGAAAACATTAGAAGAACAATGGAAGATAAGAGATCAAAACCTTCCATATTCCAATAAAAAAGAAGCCCTCATATTAGCAAGTATGATTGAATCTGAAACTGGTGCAGCTCCAGAAAGAAAACTGATTGCTTCAGTATTTGTTAATAGACTTAGAAAAAAAATGAAATTGCAATCTGACCCAACTGTAGTATATGGATTAGAAAAAAATAATAATATTAAAATTAAAAAATTAAAAAGGTCTCATCTTAAAATTGATCATAAATGGAATACCTATACGAGAAACGGTTTACCGAAATCACCTATTTGTAACCCAGGCAAAAATTCTATTGAAGCGGTTATGAAACCTTTTAATACAGATTATTTATATTTTGTGTCAGATGAGAAAGGAGGGCACTTATTTGCAAGATCTTTAAATGAGCACAATAAAAATATTTTGTATATTAAAAAAAATAAGTTATTAAACCTTAATGATAATAAAACTAAAAATTTGTCGGCTGCTGATTTACCTTTAAGCAAACCAACATTTTAAAAAGCTACATTATATACTTTACAAGAAAGATAAATGAAAAATTTTAAGCGTCGAGGTATATTATTTGTTTTATCATCACCTTCAGGTGCTGGAAAATCAAGTATATCTAAATATATCCTTAAAACAGAAAAGAATATTCATTTAAGTGTTTCTTTTACTACACGCAAAAAAAGAAATGAAGAAATCTTTGGTAAAGATTACAACTTTATATCAAAATCTGATTTTCAAAACAAAGTTAATGAGGGTTACTTTTTAGAGTGGGCAGAGGTCTTTGGAAATTACTACGGAACCCCTAAGGATACTGTACAAAAATCTATTGCTAATGGGGTAGATGTCTTATTTGATATTGATTGGCAAGGAACACAGAAACTTTCCGGCAATGAGGGATATGAGGTGGTTTCGATTTTTATTTTGCCACCCTCGAGACAAGAATTAGAAAATCGTTTGAGAAATAGAGCACAGGACACTATTGCTGAAGTCAAAAAAAGAATGTCAAAAGCCAGTGATGAAATGAGTCATTATATGGAATATGATTATATTATAATAAACAATGATTTAGAGGAATCAGCTGCTCAAATTTTAAATATTTTACGTGCTGAAAGACTCAAAAGAAAAAGGTTGGTTGATTTAAACGACTTTGTTAAAATTTTACGTGCTCAAATCTAAAGAAATCAAAGTTGATCATATGTATTGCTAAGATGGCAAAAGTCTTTTGTTGATAAATTTTCAGGCCTTATCTTTTCATCAATATCCGCTTTTCTAAGTAGTTCACTTCCTCCTATTGATTTGAGACTCGTTCTTAACATTTTTCTTCTTTGTCCAAATGCAAGCATAGTTATTTTTTCAAAAGTTTTTAGATTAACTTCATACCTTGGCTTTTTGAGAGGATTAATGCTAACAACTGAAGAAAATACTTTTGGTTCTGGATAAAAAACCGATGGTGTTAATTCTAATAATTTATGTGTATTTGATAATAAATCTATAAATACTGACAACCTACCGTATTTTTTATTACCATTTAAAGAGACCATTCTATCTGCTAATTCTTTTTGGATTGTTATAGTAATATTTTCTATAAATATAAATTGGCTATAATGGATTTGCTTTAGCCAACTTGTTAATAATCGTGATGATATATTATATGGTAGATTTCCTATA
>CAZCWO010000014.1:0-22859 GCA_964502335.1 uncultured Rhodobacterales bacterium
TTCGGGACGAGAACGATTCAAGGAATCATCTATAAACTTTTTTGCTCTCGCTTCAGAGATGCTACGGCCTAAAGTGTAGAAGCAGATGATTATTAGAAGTATCATGCATAAGGTTGCATATGGAAAGGAAAGCCAGCGCGGGAATCCAATCGTCGTGAAAGATTCATTATTGTTGTACATATCTATTAATTCTTGGCTTTTTAATTGGAGGTTTTTTTGGTTACTATATTGACCTATTTCTTTTAACTTCACCTTTGTTTATTATATTAGGAATTTTTTTGGGTGGCATAAGTGGCATTTACACAATTTGGAAAAAAAACATCTATGAAAATAAAGGTCAGTAAATGTTTAAAAAAATCAATGTATAATATCATTTTTTTTATCTGTTCTGTATTTAATTTTATTTTAATACCAAATTACCTATTCGCTGGTGGTTCTTCAATGCATTCTCCAATAGAGCAATTTGTAGTTAAAACAATTTTAGACATAAAAGATCCATTTTTTGGATTTGATATTTCCTTTACTAATGCTTCTCTTTTTATGGTTTTAGCATCTATAGTTCCCTTAATAATTTTAGGGTTTGGGGTGAGAGCCGCAGAAACTGTGCCAGGAAAATTACAAGCTACGGCTGAAATGATTTTTGAATTTGTTGAAAATCTTCTTATAGAAAATACTGGTGATTCTGGTAAGCCATATTTTTCATTTATTTTTACACTTTTTCTTTTAGTTTTGTTTGGGAATCTTTTAGGCATGCTTCCTTACAGCTATACATTTACCAGCCAAATCATAATCACTTTTTTTATGGCAATAGTGATTTTTGTTTCTGTAACCATTATTGGCATTGCACGTCATGGGTTTGGATTCTTATCATTATTTTTACCTTCAGGAACACCATTAATTCTCCAGCCACTTTTATTTGTGATTGAATTAATTTCTTATTGTATTAGACCAATCAGTTTATCTGTTAGGTTGTTTGCAAATATGCTTGCAGGGCACACACTATTAAAAGTTTTTGGCGGTCTTGCAGTGATGCTAATTGGCTCAGGTAGCGTTTTTCTAGTGCCTGTTGCGATTCTTCCAATTGCAGCAATAATTGGCATGACAGCTCTTGAAGTTTTAGTTGCGGTACTTCAAGCATATGTATTTACAGTTTTAACATGCATCTATTTAAATGATGCGTTGAACCTTCACCATTAACATCAACTATATTAACTTTGGAGAGAAAAAAATGGAAACAGAAGCAGCAAAACTTATAGCGGCAGGATTAGCAGTAGCACCACTTCTAGGAGCAGCAGTTGGTCTTGGGGTACTTTTTTCAGGAATTGTGAATAGTATGGCTAGAAATCCATCTATGTCTGGAGAATTAAGGGCCATAGCATTTCTGTATTTTGCGTTAGTGGAAGCCACAGGACTTTTTGGATTAGTGGTCGCTTTCTTAATTCTTTTTGCATTCTAGCAAATTTTGATTGAATGATTGGTACGCTGAGTGTTAAAAACTATTAAATTTTATATTTTCTCTTTTTGGTTCTTTACTTCATTGAATGCTTTTTCGGCAAGTAAAGATAAAGAGGGAATGCCTCAACTTGATGTGAGTACGTACCCAAGTTTAATTTTTTGGTTAATATTAACTTTTGGATTTACATTTCTTGTTCTTAAAATTTTTATAACACCTAAATTATCTGAAATTTTAAATCAGAGAAAAGAGAGAATTAGTGCTGACCTTTTTGCTGCAAAATCTTCACGTGAAGAAGCAGAAAACAGCAAAATGAGCCAAGAAAAGTCTATATCAGATGCAAAAAACAAAGCGAACAAAATAGTTAAGGATGCTATTGAAAAAACTAAAATTAAACTACAAGAGACTGAAAAGGAAGCTAAAGAAAGATTAACAAAAAACCTTTTAGATGCGGAGAAAAATATATCAGATGCTAAAAACAAGAGCCTAAAAAATATTACAATAATATCTACCGATATTGCTGTTGCTATATCCAAAAAGGTATCTGGAATTAATATTAAGGAAAGCATTGTATCGAAAAATATAACAGATCAAATCTCACAATCTGATGATTTTAAAAATTTAGAGGCAGGCAATTAGAAAATGTTTATAAATGAAGCTGGATGGGTTGCTATAGGTTTTGTTATTTTTTGCCTGATAGCTTGGAGGTACGGGGCTAAACCTTTTGTTGAAGTATTAGATAATCGTGCAAAACAAGTCCAATATAAATTGGAAGAAGCAGAGCAATTACGTAAAGAAGCAAAGGATGTTTTAAATAATTATAAACGCCTTCAAGAAGAGGCAGAAGAAGAAGCAAAAAATATTTTGGAAAGAGCTGAAGAACATGCCAAGCAGCTTCAAATAAATGCCGAGGAAAGTACTAAAGCATTGATTTCACGTCAAGAAAAACAAGCCAAACAAAAAATTAATGCTGCTGAAAAACAAGCTCTTGTTGATGTCAAAAATTTAGTTATTGATTTATCTATTAAAGCAAGTGAGGAAACAATTAAAGACGAGATAGATGAAAAAAAATCTACTAGTCTTATTTTAGATTCTTCCAAAAAACTTAATTTAAATATCTAATTGTAATTGAATTTATTCTTTTAACCTAATATCTTAAACCAGATTTTTGGTATCAATAAAATGAATTCTATAAAAAATTTAAAAAAGTTAAATAAAAATCTTTATCTAGCTTCTCCAAGGGGCTTTTGTGCTGGTGTTGAGCGAGCTATTAAGATCGTTGAGAAAACAATCGAGATATATGGAAGACCCGTTTATGTAAATCATGAAATAGTTCACAATAAACATGTTGTGAAGAGATTATCAGATGATGGGGCTATATTTGTTAAGAATTTGAGTGAAGTACCTAAAGGTTCAAATGTGATTTTCTCAGCCCATGGGGTTTCAAAAAAGGTTTCTAGTGACGCCAAAGATAATAATTTAATTGTTTTTGATGCAACTTGCCCATTAGTAACAAAAGTCCATCTTGAAGCACTAAAACTTTACAAAAATGGATACCATATATTATTAATAGGGCACGATGGCCATCCTGAGATAGAAGGAACAAGAGGCCAGGTACCCGAAAATGGCATTACTTTAATTCAAACTGTTAAAGAAGCTAAAATGGTGAGACCACCAAGAAAGCCTCTTGCTTGGCTTAGCCAAACTACATTATCAGTTGATGATACTGCTGAAATAGTAAATGTTCTTTCTAAAAGATACCCTAATATATCAGGGCCAAAAAACGGAGATATATGTTACGCCACATCTAATAGACAAAAAGCTGTGAAAGAGATTGCTTCTAAAGTTGATTTAATGCTTATAGTCGGCTCTGAAAATTCATCAAATTCTAAACGTTTGGTCGAAGTGGCACAAAAAGCTGGCTGCAAAAAAGCTTTTTTAATTTCTGATGTCAACTTTATTCAATGGAATGAAATTGATTTGATGCACAACATCGGCCTTTCTTCCGGAGCTTCTGCTCCCGAAAGTCTTATCGAGGAAATCAGAAATAGGCTTTTTGATCTATATGAAATCACTGAAATCCAAAACTCTTCTGTTCAAGAAAATATTTATTTTAAACTTCCAAAAGAACTAGAATAATAAATGGCTGTTTATACCAAAATTTCTTTTACTCAAATGAGCGAAATACTAACTAAATATGACATTGGAGAACTGATTGAAATAATTGGTATTCAGGAAGGTGTGGAAAATTCAAATTATAAAATTATTACAGATAAAGATAATTTTATCCTTACAATTTATGAAAAAAGAGTAAGAGAAAATGATTTGCCCTATTTTATTAACTTAATGAAGCATTTAAATTCAAGTGGTATTTGTTGCCCAAAACCGATATATGATAATTCTGGTGAAGAGATCCAACGAATTTCAAACAAAAGCTCATTATTAATAAGTTTTTTACATGGCAAGTCAGTAAAAAATATACAACCCAAACATTGTTATGAATTAGGCAAGAATTTGGCTCATCTACATTTGGAAGGGATAAAATTTAGTCAAAACAGGAAAAATGATTTGGGGTATAATTCTTGGTTACCATTGCTTGAAAGTTTTTCAAAATATCAAGATATTAGTGAATTTTATAACCCAAAAGAACTTGAGGCTATAATTGCAGATACAGTTATAAATTGGCCTAAAGGATTACCTAAGGGACAGATACATGCAGATTTATTCCCAAATAATGTCTTTTTTGTCGATAACAAATTAACTGGAATAATTGATTTTTACTTCGCTTGCACAGATATCTTGGCTTATGATATAGCGGTTTGTATAAATTCATGGTGTTTTAATGATAAAAATGAATTTATGAAAGAGAAAGTTGAATCAATTTTATTTGGATACAATCAAATACGTGAATTGAGTAAAGAAGAAAGAACTAATCTATTAACTCTTACCAAAGGAGCGTCAATTAGATTTTTTCTTACTCGGTTACATGACTGGTATAATACACCTTCTGATGCATTAGTAATAAAGCTAAACCCAAAGGAGTATTTAGATAAAATGTTATTTTTTAACCAACTAAATGATTTAGAGTTGAATTAATTGGATAAAGTTACTTTCATAACTGATGGAGCATGTAGTGGCAACCCAGGACCTGGCGGTTGGTGCGTAATTATAAATAAAAACAATTTAACAGAAGAATTTTTTGGAGGTGAGATTCTTACTACAAATAATAAAATGGAATTAACTGCAGTGATTAAGGGCTTTGAAAATTTAAAAAAACAATCTGATGTTTTAGTAAAAACAGACAGCACTTATGTCATTAATGGCATTACTCAGTGGCTTCCCAATTGGAAAGCAAAAGGTTGGTTAAATTCATCAAAAAAACCTGTTGCTAATAAAGAGTTATGGATTTCACTTGAAACCCATGTAAAAAAACATAACGTCAAATGGCAATGGGTAAAGGGACATTCTGGTGACAACGAAAATGAAAGAGCAGATGAATTAGCTCGAAAAGGAATTGAAGGATTATCAGAACACAACTAAGGGATGTTTTTCAGTTCAGATATCATATTTTCTGCACTTGTTTTTCCGTAACTACCTCTTTCATCTTTGATAAAAGATTTTATTTCGTTATCTTTTATTATTAATGAAAATCTCTCCATTCTATTTAATAAATTAGGCCCAAAATTAGCTTCAATGCCCATGGCCCTTGCTAGATTTCCCCCCACATCACTCATCATTGTGATTTTATTTTGAGTATTATTAAACTTTCCCCATGCATGCATTACAAAAGGATCATTTACAGAAACACATATTATTTCATCTACTCCTAGAGAGTGAATATCTTTATAATTCTTAATATAACTCGGTAAGTGTTTTACTGAACAAGTGGGAGTAAATGCTCCAGGAACTCCAAACAAAACAATAAACCTATTATTTATTATTTCTTTTACACTAATATCTTTTACGACACTATCATCCTTAATTTTTAATTTACAATTAATAATATTTTGTATTTTTAACATTTTGACTCCAATATTACTTAACATTTTCCAAGGCCTTCAATAAGACTTTCTTGGTCAAAATTTCAGGCAAAATAATACCATTTGAGTTTTGAGGGCCATAAACTACATTAAATGGTATTCCATATCTTTTGTTTTCACTTAAGAACTCTAGAATTTCTTCATTTGGCAAAGTCCAATCCCCTTGAACAAATTTTATTTCACCATTTTTGATGCCTTGACTTAACTCATTAATATTAAAGATTACTATTTTGTTTAACTTACACGTAAGACACCAGTCAGCCGAAATATCTACAATTACTGTCTCACCTTGCTCCGCTAAGTTGTTAGCTAATCCCTTTTCCCATTTTATTACATAATTACTTTCAAGATAGTCATTTGAACTACCAAAAATTGAATTATATGAGGAGAAAAGTATAGAAGAAATCCAAAATGCAGTAATGAGCATACCCATTCCTAAAAACTTTTTAAAAATGAGCATCCATTTTCCTGGTTTTGGAAAATAGTTTAAAATTCTTGGGAAAAAAGCTACCAATAGCCATGGGACCGATAACCCTATCCCCATTGATATAAATATCAAAATCATGTTGAAATTACTTTCTGAAAACGCAAATGTTATGGCTGTTCCAACAAATGGGGCAGAGCATGGAGTGGCTAATAAAGTGGCTAAAAACCCATTTAAGAAATCACTTAAATTTCCAGTTTTACTCTTTGGAACTATTTTCAAAACATCAAACGGTAAGGTGATTTGAAAAATTCCGATCATATTTAAACCAAAAGCAAACATTACTAGTGACATTAATGATAAAAAATATAAATTTTGATACTGCATTCCCCAACTAATTGCATATCCTAAATTTTTTATTGAGATTAATGCTAACCCAAGCAGAAAAAAACTCGTAATAATTCCTAGGGTTGTTATTAAAAATGATGTTTTTATCTTTGGGGTTTGATATGAATTTGCATCAAATATCTTTGATAGTTTAAGAGAAATCACTGGAAGAACACAAGGCATAAAGTTTAATATGATACCACCAATGAACGCAATAAATATAAAATATAAAAGTTTATTTAAATTAAAACTAAATAAGTCTTTAGTTTTTAAGTCATTTATAATTTTTTTTGATTCAAAACTCAGTTCTTCTCCAACAAAAGTGATGGTTATTTGATTTCCTAACAAATCTTTAGAATTAAAATCACCAAACGCAGGCAAAAATATATCATTGCCTTTTTTTGAAGGTTTACCAAAATTAATTCCCTTATCATTTTCTATAAATATATCAAAATTATTCTCTGGTATTATTGGGTCTGACAGTATTATACCTTCTTCAATCAATGAAATACCACCTAAGGAAAAGCCATCAGGTATATAATTTTTAGGAACCAAAGATAAAAACTGAGCTCTTTCTCGTGCTTTATAATTTAGTTTATGTGTTTTATTTGGTATTTCTAAAATAATGTTTTCTGAAAAAGGTATACAAATTTGATTGCATGCCAATAAATTAATTTTAGAATTCAAAACAATACTTTCATTTTCATTTTCGGGAATTATGCTCATAGGAAAAATTGTTTGTCCTTCATAACCAAAAGTATCTATTCCTAAAGTTGAAAATCTAAAAGGTGCTGGCCAAAAAATATCTAATTTCTTAATGTTGATTGAATTACTATAATCAATTTGAGTTGGTAAACCTGCGTCCCCTGGGTAACGCCAATATATTTTCCACCCGGGATTTGTGATCACTTCAAAGGCTATTGGAATTTTTTTTATCCCTACTACTCCTTCAGTCCCAGAAAAGAGCCTCATTTGAAGTATTTTATTTTCATCTAATTTACTTATTTTCCAATCCGATGTTGCTGCATAAACTGAACAGTTTATAACTAGTAAAATAGTAATAAAAATAATTTTTATAAGATTTTTGATCATTTATGAAATTAACTCTCAATTTCCAATCATCTTATATATAGTTAAATTCTTGATAATGACAATTTTCTCCATACAATATATGCAAAGGATTTATATATGTCACATTTTTTAGAAGGACAACTTTTAATAGCCACACCTGCTATAACAGATGAAAGATTTAAGAAGTCAGTCATTTTTATCTGTTCACACGATAGTGAACATGCGATGGGTTTAGTTTTAAACAAAGTTAACAAAAATATTAACTTTAAATTGTTTTGTGATCAAATGTCGATAAATTTACCTTCTAATTATTCTCATAAAAGTATTCGAATTGGAGGCCCAATGGATACATCTAGGGGCTTCGTCCTTCACTCAAGCGAACATGTTTTACCTGACACGAAAGTAATTAATGATATTTTCAGTATGACCTATAGTATAGACATTATTAAAGAAATTGCCTCAGGAAAAGGACCAACTTCATCAATAATTACTTTAGGATATGCAGGATGGTTTTCAGGTCAATTAGAATTTGAACTAAAGGAAAATAGCTGGCTTACTTTGCCTGCAAAACCTGAAATTGTATTTAGTTCAGAATTAAACAAAATATGGGTAAAATCTTTGAGTGAGTTAGGCATTAAACCTGATCAAATTTCAAGTAATTTTGGGAATGCATAATTATAACCTTCTGTAACCTTCAATTATTGATTTAACCGTTCTATGGTCTGCTGGAGCAAATAAGCTTTTTTTCTTCCTTGAAAGTAAATCCTTAGAACCATCGGGTAATGAAGGTTTTACTTTAATAGATTTATAAACAGCATCAGGAAACTTACATGGATGGGCGCATGCCAATGAAATTATTGGTGTTTTTTCATCGATTTCATTATTCTTTCTAGCTTGCTCAGCAGCAAAAGTGCCGCACGCGGAGTGCGGGTCTATAATTGTTTTGTTGTTTTTATAAACTCTTGCAATTTCCGTCACAATCCCTTCATCATCCAAGTAATAGGAAAGAAAATCATTTTTCAAACTATTAAGTTTTTCTTTGTCTATTTCATAAACACCTTTTGTTTTAAATTTTTCTAAATCGAATTTTACTTTTGTTGTATCTCCATCATAAATTTCAAAAAGAAGCCTTTCAAAATTACTTGAGACTTGTATATCCATAGATGGGCTTAAAGAAGTTTCAACATTTTTGCGCTCCATCACACCCGAATTAAAAAATCGATTCAATATGTTGTTTCTATTTGAAGCGCAAATTAATTTATCTACTGGCAATCCCATTCTTTTTGCGCATAAACCAGCATATATATTTCCAAAATTTCCGGTAGGGACTGAAAAAGTAATTTGTTGATTTGGAGCTCCAAGCTTAAAAGAAGAGTAAAAATAATACACAATTTGAGGAACTACACGAGCCCAATTTATTGAGTTGACTGCAGATAAATTTACTCTTTTTCTATATTTTTTATCACTAAAAATATCTTTTACTATTTGTTGACAATCATCAAAATCTCCATCAATTTGAATCGCATGAGCTCCATCTTCAATAATGGATGTCATTTGCGCTTCTTGAATAGCTGATACTCTGCCCTTAGGGAATAAAATAAATATATCTAAATTGTCTTTGCCTGCAAATGCTTGTAAAGCAGCTGACCCTGTGTCACCGCTTGTTGCCCCTAAAACTAGAGACTTTTGATTGGTTACAGATAGAACCCTCTCAAAATCAGATGCTAAAAGTTGCATTGCATAATCTTTAAATGCCCAGGTCGGTCCATGGAAAAGTTCTAAAATAAAGTTATTGCACCCTATATCTTTTAAAGGCGCTATGTCAGGGCCATTAAATTTTTGATATGTTTTTTTGCATATTTCTTTGAGTTGTTTAATATCTGCATCATCGCCTGTAAACTTATGAATAATTTTTGATGCTAATTCATAATAATCAAGTTTTGACATTTCTAACAATTCACTCAAAGAAAACTTTGGCAGCTTTTCCGGAATAAATAACCCTCCATCAATGCTTAATCCTTCTAAAAGAATTTCATTATAAGAAAGGTTTTTCTGGGAGCCTCTAGTAGATAAGTACTTCATAAAAATAATGAGAGATTAATTTTTTTTGAAATTAAGGTAGTAAATCATAAAATTCAACCTAATTAAGAAATATTAATCCAAATTAATTAACTTTTTTATTACTTTAATGCTAAATATCCATTTTGACGATGCCAAGCAAAATAAATTATAATTAATCCGATTGCTAAACTATACCAAGTCATAGCATATTGGAGGTGATTATTAGGAATTTGTATTTCACCATTTGCTGATATAGGTAACTTTAACTTATCTCCAACTTTCAATTCAACTATATAAAAAGTTTTATCTGCATTTAAATTAAAGTGTTTGTTAAATTCGCTGGGAACCACTGTAAACCAAAACCCATTATTCGGTTCATTATTAGGAACAAAATACCCCTTTGTTTGAGGCATTCTTATCAAACCTATAATTTGTGTTTTTCCTTCAACTAAACTAAATTTTCTGGATGATTTTTTTAAATATTTTTTTGGTACCCAACCTCTATTAATATATATTATTTCATCATTCTCCATTACAAATGGAGTGATAATATGAAAGCCCGCATTACCCTCATATGTTTTTCCTATAATATGGATTTCTTTGTTATGGTCAAACACACCTTCGACGATAACTCTCCTAAATTTATTTCCTGGAAGGTTTTTAAAATTTTCATTTAAAATTAAAGGGTCTTTACTAAATTTAGTGCTGTAGTCTTCGATTAAGTTTGATTTCCAACCTAGCCTTTGCATTTGCCAAGACCCTAATAAACATAATATAATAAATGCTGGAACTGCAAAAAAAGATAACCACATCGACGGCTTGAAGTATACTTTCAACTTTACATCTCCTAAAATAACCTTTGAAAGTTTGTAGCCACATGTTCAAATTCAGAAGTACTCTCTAAGTAGTCATGTGATAGCTTTAAAATACTAGGAAAAGAATCAGAAAAACTCTACTTATTGTCTTTAAAAAACCTTCATGACCTGAGTTTGACTCGTTATTAACTTCCCCACATGTAAATGCAAATAAACAAAAAGATCCACACCACATCAACGAAATGCCAGTACCATGCTGCCGCCTCAAACCCAAAATGATGTGATTTTGTAAAATGGCCTAAATATCCCCTCAACAAACAAACAGATAAAAAGATTGTTCCAACAATTACATGAAAACCATGAAACCCTGTGGCCATAAAAAAAACAGATGGATATATACCTTCAGTAAATCCAAATGGAGCGTGCATATACTCAAGTGCTTGAAAGAATGTAAAAGAAATTCCCAATAAAACAGTTAACAATAAACCTAATAGAAAATCATCACGATTGTCATCTATAAGAGCATGATGAGCCCAAGTCACGGTTGAACCTGATAACAATAAAATCAGAGTATTGACTAAAGGCAAGTCAAACGGATCAAAAGTCTCTATTCCTTGAGGTGGCCATATATCTCCTACTGGGAACAGTGATGCAGCAAAAAAAGCCCAGAAGAATGCTACAAAGAACATAACTTCCGAAGCTATAAATAGCATCATTCCATATCTAAGCCCAATTTGCACTATAGGGCTATGGTGGCCTTGAAATTCCCCTTCTCTGACTATGTCTCTCCACCAATAAAACATCGTTAAAAGGACAAGACCAAAACCAACTAAAGCTGCTATCCCTCCATAAGCATATTCATGCATATACATGGCCGCTCCTAATACCAAGACAAAACCACCTGCCGCACCCACTGCAGGCCATGGACTTGGTTCAACTAAATGATAAGAGTGATTTCCGCTCATAAATTTCTCCTTACTGAGTGTAATCTATAACTTTTCTAAAATAACTTTTGATTGATCCAATGACTTCATAAATGTATAAGAAAGTGTAATTTCACTAACCTCCTTCACATTTTCATCTTTAAATATCTCTGGGTCAATAAAAAACGTAACTGGCATTTCCATACTTTGGCCAGGATTTAACAACTGTTCTACAAAACAAAAACAATCTATTTTCATAAAATACTGCCCAACTTTAGCCGGTGTGACATTAAATATTGCTGTTCCTACAATTGGCTTATTAGTTAAATTTTTTGCAACATATAAGACTGTTTTCTCCTCTCCCAAAGCAATAGTAACCACCTTATCTTTCGGATAGAAACTCCAGTTTAAAGATTGCGAAGTGCTTGATTCAAATCTAATATTTATATCTGAAAGTCCTTGAGTGCCTGGCGCTGAGGGAGCAACTTGAGTTGTACCACCAAATCCTGTAACCCTACAAAAAATATCATATAATGGAACCGAAGCAAAAGACAATGAAAGCATTAGAAGGCCAACAAAAGAAATAATAACCATAACTCTTCTGTTTTGTGTTTTAATAGCGTTTTGATTGTTTGAGTAATTCATTTACGATATCATTCTAAAAATGGTCATTAAATAAAATGTTAAACATATTAATAGAATTATTGTTAAAATAACCCAATTGCTTGTTCTTTTGATATTTTTAAGCTGCTCGCCAGTTTTGGGTATAATTCTATTTTTCATAAAACGTTAAATTTTAAAATTTTATCAATAACAAAAGCTATAAAGATCCCAAATAAATAAAAAATAGAGTAACCAAACAAATGCATTTCCAGTCTATATTTTGGAAATATAATTAAAGCCAAAGCTAAAGTTAAAAATATTAAACCTAAGGGCAAAGAAACTAAGAGATATATAATACCAGCAAAACCAAATACACTTGGAAGAATTGATGATAACAACAATAAAATAGAATAAATTACAATTTGAAGTTTGGTTGATTCTGTTCCAGCTATATTGGGCATCATAGGGACCTTAGCTCTAGCATAATCTTCAGACTTAACCAAAGCCAGTGCCCAAAAATGGGGTGGAGTCCACAAAAATATCATCAAAAATAAGAGGCAAGGAAAAAGTTCTATGTCCCCGGTCATGGCAACCCATCCAATAACTGGAGGCAAAGATCCAGCAATACCGCCGATAACAATATTTTGTGTGGTTTTGCGTTTTAAAAATATCGAGTAGATAACAGCGTAAAAGAAAATTGTAAATGCAAGTAAAAAAGCTGCCAACCAATTAGAGGCAAGACCCAATAAAATAACAGAAAACAATGAAATAACTAATGAAAAAGTTATCGCTTCAGCCGGGTCAACCCTTCCTGATGGGATCGGCCTTTCTTTAGTTCTTAACATAATTTTATCTATGTCCCTATCAACCCATTGATTAATTGCACCTGCAGATCCTGCGCCCATAGCTATTGACAACAGTGCAATTAATGAGAGAACGGGGTGAAGTTGATAGGGGGCCATATACATTCCAACTAAAGTTGTAAAGACAACCAACGACATTACTCTTGGTTTCATTAACTCAAAAAAATCATATGCGCCTGAAGTATAGAGTAGCTGATTTTCTTCTTTAGTTAAAAAATTCATTGATCTCATAACCTACTCTTTATTTATTTAAACTTTAGGTAATTCTTCAAAACTGTGAAAAGGTGGTGGGGAGCTCGTGGTCCATTCAATAGTTGTGCCTCCCTCACCCCAGGGATTATTTTCGACCTTCCTTCGGGAACCAAAAGCTTCAATTATTAAAATAAAGAAAATTACCACTCCTGCAACACTAATCAACGAACCTATTGATGACACCATATTCCAACCAGCAAAAGCATCTGGGTAATCCACGTATCGTCTTGGCATTCCAGCTAAACCAAGAAAATGCATTGGAAAAAAGGTTAAATTTACACCAATAAAAGTTACCCAAAAGTGCAGTTGCCCCAGTCTTTCACTATATTCATATCCTGTCATTTTAGAAAACCAATAATAAAACCCTGCAAATAGTCCAAAAACTGCCCCCAAAGACAGAACATAATGAAAATGGGCGACAACATAATAAGTGTTATGAAGTACAACGTCTAAACCTGCATTTGACAACACAACTCCTGTAACGCCGCCAACTGTAAAAAGAAAAATAAAACCAAGGGCCCACAACATTGGAGTTTTAAACTCAATTGACCCTCCCCACATAGTTGCTATCCAACTAAATATCTTTATCCCAGTGGGAACTGCAATAACCATAGTTGCTGCAGTAAAATATGCTCTTGTATCAACATCCATTCCCACAGTGTACATATGGTGAGCCCAAACCACAAAGCCAATCACACCGATAGAAACCATAGCATAAGCCATCCCGAGGTATCCAAATACAGGCTTTTTACTAAAAGTTGAAATTATTTGACTAACAATGCCAAAAGCTGGGAGTATCATTATATACACTTCTGGATGCCCAAAAAACCAAAAAAGATGCAAAAAAAGTATGGGGTCTCCGCCTCCTTCAGGAATAAAAAATGCAGTTCCAAAATTACGATCAGTTAATAGCATTGTTATTGCTCCAGCCAAAACTGGAAGAGATAGCAATAACAGGAATGCCGTTACCAACATTGACCAAACAAATAAAGGCATTTTATGAAGTGTCATCCCTGGTGTACGCATATTAAAAATTGTAGTTATAAAATTTGCTGCGCCCAAGATTGACGAAGCGCCAGCCAAGTGAAGAGAGAAGATTGCTAGGTCCATTGACATACCAGGAGATCCTTCTTTTCCAGACAATGGAGGATAGATTGTCCACCCCACGCCTGCCCCTCCATCAATAATCGCTGACAATAATAAAAGTATAAATGAAGGAGGTAAAAGCCAAAAAGAAATATTATTCATTCTTGGAAAAGCCATATCAGGAGCACCAATCATTAATGGCACAAACCAATTGCCAAATCCGCCTATGAGTCCTGGCATAACAACAAAGAAAACCATAATAAGACCATGAGCAGTGGTAAATACATTCCACATATGCCCATCTGACATATACTGTACACCTGGTGACGCAAGCTCTATCCTCATGAACACTGACATACCACTTCCTATCAATGCAGCAGTAATAGAAAATATTAGGTACATTGTACCTATATCTTTGTGATTAGTAGAATAAAGCCAACGCCTTACAAATCCTGTTGGCGCACCATGATCATGATCATCTAAGTTTGACGCTGTTCCCATTTTTGCTATTTCTCCTTTTGATTTTTTACCTCAGCCAATACTAGGTTTTCTTTCCTCGATGGCTCTACTAAAGCAAACTCCGTCCCTGCTTTCTTTAGCCAAGTTTCATAATTTTCTTTTGTTAAAACTTTGATAACAATAGGCATATACGAATGATTTATCCCACAAATTTGGTTGCATTGGCCATAATATGTTTTTTCACCTTTTGGTATGTCCATCCAAACTTCATTAAGCTTCCCAGGAACAGTATATTCCTGCACAGCAAGTGACGGAACAAAGAAAGAATGCATGACATCATTTCCAGCTATTAGTACTTTCACTTTTGATCCCTCAGGCAACACTAATGGATTATCTACATCAAGTAATCTCTTTTGACCTGGTTGCAAATCCTCATCACTAATCATATAACTGTCAAAACCTAGATTTTGATCAGGATACTCATAATTCCAATACCATTGAACTCCAGTAACTTTAATAGTCATATCTGGTTCAATTTGTTTGTCTAAATAATAAAGCAATCTAAATGAGGGAACAGCAATAACCACTAAAATTAAAACTGGTATGACAGTCCAAAGAACCTCTAAAACGCTATTGTGTGTTCTTTTAGATGGATTTGGATTCTTATCTGCTCTAAATTTGACACATACATAAATTAATAAAAATAAAACAAATAAAGAAATAGCAGTAATGACAAATAGAAGTAAATTATGTAAATCGTTTGCCATGGTTGCTATACTCCCCGCTGGAGGTTGTAAGCCTAGTTGCCATGGCAATGGTTCAGATGCGTAAGAATAATCAATCAAAAATATTAAAGGCATCAAAGCTGTTAGAAACACTTTTTTTAAATTATTATCTTTCATGACATTCATCATCCATAACTATAATTTTTAAGTTTATATTTTTATTGCAAAATAACCCTGACGGGAATGTAAAACAAGATTTATTATATAAATATATAAAGATTTTTAAAACTTTCTGTTCTTTAAAAAAAATATTTAATTTCATAGCATAAAAGTATAATCTATATAATTGTATTATAACCTATATAATTGATTTACATTATTCTTGGAGTCAAAAATGGAAAACTGCAAAGAAACAAACGATTTGTTTTTTAATATGACTGAACTAGACCTCCAAAATACTCAAAAAATTGTAAAGGAGGCCCTCTATGGTGCTGATGATGGTGAGCTTTTTTTAGAACTAAGTAAATCTGAAGGAATAGCGTGGGATGATGGTAAACTTAAATTGGCTTCTTATGACACCACACAAGGATTTGGATTAAGAGCAATTATGGGTGAAACTAGAGGGTACGCTCATTCAGGATCTTTAAATAATAGTTCACTTAAAAAAGCCGCTGAAACTGTAAAGGCAATTACTACAGGGGGAAATGTTAATTTTTCGGTTCATCCCTCTAAAACCTCCTTACCCTTATATTCCAAATTAAACCCTGTAGAAGAAACTTCTTTCCAAGAAAAAGTAGATCTATTAGGAAAAATTGACAGATACTTAAGAACCAAAGACAACAGGATAAAGCAGGTCTCATGCTCTGTTTCTGGGTCATGGCAAGCAATCAGAATTATTCGACCAGATGGATTTCAAGCTGAAGATTTTCGCCCAATGGTAAGACTTAATATTTCAGTTGTTGTTGAACAAGACGGCAGGAGAGAAAGCGGCGCTTCAGGTAGTGGCGGAAGAGTAATGTTTGATTCTTGGTTAAACGAAGAAAAGTGGCAATCTCAAGCAGATGAAGCCCTTAGATTAGCAGTGTTAGGGTTAGAAACCATTCCAGCGCCTGCAGGAGAAATGGAAGTCGTACTTGGTCCTGGGTGGCCAGGAGTTATGCTTCATGAGGCAGTTGGGCACGGACTCGAAGGAGATTTTAATAGAAAGGAAACTTCAGTTTTTTCTGGAAAAATAGGTGAAAAAGTAGCATCCAAAGGAGTTACCGTTATAGATGATGGAACAATACCAAATAAAAGAGGCTCTATAACAATTGATGATGAAGGGATGCAAAGTAGAAAAAATATACTTATAGAAGACGGAGTTTTATGTGGTTACATGCAGGATAGACAAAACGCTAGACTTATGGGTGTTGAAGCAACTGGAAATGGTAGACGAGAAAATTATGCATCCCATGTGATGCCTCGAATGACAAATACTTTTATGGCTAATGGTGAATACGGACCCGAGGAAATTATAAGTTCTGTTAAAAAGGGAATTTATGCAGTTAATTTTGGTGGGGGACAAGTAGACATAACTAGTGGAAAATTTGTGTTTTCAGCTTCTGAAGCTTATCTTATAGAAGATGGAAAACCAACTTCACCCCTTAAAGGGGCAACTCTAATTGGAAATGGCCCTGATGCTATGAATAAGATCTCGATGATTGGTAACGACTTAAAGTTAGATAATGGTGTTGGCACCTGCGGCAAAGAAGGTCAAGGGGTGCCGGTTGGTGTGGGCCAGCCAACTTTAAAGATGAATGGAATTACTGTTGGCGGAACTGAAGCTGCATAAGAAATTTTAATATTTGCAGTTATTTAAATTATAGTTTTTGTTTAATAAATGCATGATGGGCCTCTTGTTTCCAGTTAGAATAGAAACTTTTAAGCATTTCATCAGCTAAAGTTTCTCCAGCATCTGCCATCGAAAATAGAGGGGATAAAAACCCCGTCTCATCTTGGCCGCTGCTGTCTAATTGATTTCTTTTTTGCAACCCTTTTTTTGAAATAACTAATAGTTCCTTTGCCAATTCTTGAACTTTAAACTTCCCTATATTGGCTTTTAAACCAATTTTTGAACACGCTTCAGTTGCTTCAATTATTTCAGATAAAGTTATATGTTTTGCTATTTTTTCAGCTGCTTCAAGTGCTTCTTTATCATATAATAAGCCCACCCAAACTGCAGGCAGAGCACATATCCTGTCCCAAGGACCGCCATCCGCACCTCTCATTTCTAGAAAACCTTTTAGCCTTACATCTGTAAAAACAACACTCATATGATCTTCCCAATCTTTAACCGTGGGACGTTGCCCCTCAAAATTCTTTAGTTTTCCATTTAAAAAACTCTGAAATGAAGACCCTGCTACATCATAATATTTTCCATCTCGGTGAACAAAATACATTGGTACACTCAGTAAGTAATCAACCCATTTTTCATAACCAAAATCTTCTTCAAACAAACATACAGGTATCCCTGATCTTGCATTATCGGTATTTCTCCATACTTCAGTTCTCATGCTCAAAAAACCTGAGGGTCTACCCTCATAAAAAGGGGAATTACAAAAAAGAGCTGTTATAATTGGTTGCAGAGTAGTTGCTGTTTTAAACTTTCTAACCATATCAATTTCATCTGAATAATCCAGATTTACCTGTATAGTGCATGTTCTCAGCATCATATCTAAACCCATATCACCAACTTTGGGCATCCATTCCCTCATAATTTTGTAACGTCCCTTAGGCATAAAGTGAAAGTCTTCTCTTGAAGATAAAGGATGAAATCCAAAGCCTGCCATTCCCAAATTTAATTTCTTCAAGACCTTTCGAAGTTGATTTAAGTGAATTCCTGTTTCATCACAGGTCATATGCAAATTTTTTAATGGAGCTCCAGAAAGTTCGAGCTGACCTCCAGGTTCTAATGATATTGAACTTTTATTCTCTGCAATCAATCCTATAATATTACTTTTTTCGCTTATAGGGCTCCAACCAGAATTTTCTTTCAGAGAATTTAATAATCTTTTTATACCATTCTTTCCTTTGTAAGGAACTGGATGAAAGTTTTTTAGTGAAAAAATAAATTTTTCATGTTCAGTTCCAATTTTCCACTCGTTAATTTCTTTTTCTTTTAGCGCAAAATATTGAACTAGCTTAGACTTTGATGAAATGATTATATCTTTATTCATTAGAATAACTCCAATCACCAACAAAAGATTGATAACAAGTAACGCTAGCAATTGCTGCTGTATCAGCTCTAAGAATTCTTGGTCCTAAAGAAACTGACTTTATAAAATCAAAATTAACAAAGTACTCTAATTCCTTTTTAGAAAAGCCACCTTCAGGTCCGATTAATATTGATAAGGGTTTGGAGATATTATTCAAAATATCAACTATAGGTTTTCCACCATTTTCGTTGCAAAATATAATAGTGTCATTTTTATTCCAGTCTTCAATTACTTCACTCAATTTTTGAACCTTGTTAATTCTAGGTATGGTTAATCTATTAGTTTGCTCTGAAGCCTCAACTGCATTTAATTGAAACCTTTCCAATCTAAAGTTTTTGTTTTGTGTTCTTTCAGAGATTATTGGCTGAAAATTACTAACTCCAAGTTCAGTACACTTTTCAATAATATTGAAAACTCTATCCTTCTTAACTAATGAGAATATTAAATTCAGTCGTGGCTCTTCTGGCTGTTCTCTAGTCTTTCTAATCAACTTACACTTGATTTTATTGTTGAGTTTATTGATAATCTCGGCTTCAAACTCACCATCTATACCATTAAATACTAAAAATTTTCTGCCAATTTTAAGCCTCATAACATTAAATAAATAATGTGCTTGTTTATCTTGAAGGGTAATATTAGCCTCCTTTTTCAAGGGGAAATTGACATACAATCTAATTGATGGTGAATAGGTTTGCATTACTTACTTTTATGAACTCAGTATTTAATTAATTTAATTATAAATTATATTTTTTAAAGTTGAATGGTAATATTTTTTAATTATGAAAAAACATACTGACATTTCAATGAATTTTTTTATTTTAATTTTACCACCAAAATTACGATTGTGGGCTATTCTATTAAGACTTGATAGACCTATTGGCTGGTGGTTATTAGTATTGCCAGCCTGGTGGATTATTCTTTTAAAATCTTCATCCATTTATTTGTCTATAAAATTAATATTGCTTTTTACAATTGGATCTATTTTGATGAGAGGAGCTGGGTGCATTGTTAATGATCTTTGGGACAGAGACATAGATGCAAAGGTTGCCAGAACTTTGAATAGGCCAATTGCTAACGGTAAAATCTCTATCAAAGAAGCATTTATGGGCCTTACTTTAGTTCTACTTTTGTCGGTATTAATTTTACTATATTTACCCTTTAATTCTTTTATTATTGCTTTAATTTCATTGCCATTAATTGCCTTATACCCTCTTGCAAAAAGATATACTAAATTTCCTCAATTTGCTCTGGGAATAGTTTTTTCTTGGGGTGTTCCGCTTGGTTGGTCTGCAACAAATACATCACTAACTATAGATGTTGTTATTTTATACCTTGGAACTATAGCTTGGGTCTTTGGGTATGATACTATTTACTCAATTCAAGATAAAAAAGATGATTTGAAGTTAAATATAAACTCTACTGCTCTTACGTTTGATAAAAACACAAAACTAGCAATTTTTTTAACTTACTCAATTGCTACATTACTTTTTTTAAATGTCAAATCTCCAAGTTTTTGGACTATTGGTGTTATCTTGGCTGGAATTCATATGATTTGGCAAACATTTAAAATAAAATTAAATAATCCTAAAATTGCTCTGATGATATTTAAATCTAATAGGGACTTAGGCTTAATTCTATCTTTATTTGCATTTCTTGATCTTTATTATTTTGGTTGAATTAATAGTAATCTAAGCTATTTAATTTAATGTCATTTAAAACAGTCCATGGTGTCTTTTTAGGAGAAATGCCCATATTTTGAAGTTTGTTTATAATTTCTATTCTATAAATTTTGTCTGAAACAATTTTTTTCCTAAACAAATAAATATCTTTTTCTTTATTCCTCCCCCAAATATTTTTTGATACCAACTTAATTGCTTTATCTTGATTTACCGATTTTAGATATCTCTTTTTAGCTTTTATGGCAGAAAGAGCTCTAATTTCACTGTTATTTAAACCAAAATTCAGAGCACCTGATCTAGAAACGTATCCATAAACTTTACTATCAAAATAAAAAAGAGATTTGCGATCAACCAACCCATCTTTAAATTCGACAAAATCATAAGCTTTGCCTACTGCTTCTGAATCGTGCATGATTTCCAGTTGGACATTATTTAACCAAATAATTGACAACTTAATTTCAGATCCTTTCTTTGGCCATAAAGTAGCTGGTATGGCACCATAATATGAAATTATCGAAGCATAAATCACATCACAGTTTCTAACAATTGCAGGTGTTACAGCTACAATTTCTTTAGTGCCAAATTTTCTTAACAACTGAGAGGGCGCTCTATTGGAGCCAATTGCTAGAATAGGAATTTTATTTAATAAGTTTAAATTTTCAGGTATAGGTTCAATTTTTCCATTATTTAACAAAAACCCATAATTTGGAGCATTATAGGGGTATAATTCGGCCCTTTTCATTCCTTCTGGTAAATCAGTCCATATAGGATCTGAATAGTTTCTCATTTTAATAGCTTTGTGCCAAGCTTTTCATTAAATCCAAATTTTAGATTCATGTTTTGAACAGCAGCTCCTGAGGCACCTTTGCCCAAGTTGTCGAGCCTGGCTATTAGCCAAATCTGGCCAGATAAATCATTAGAAAAAATTGAAATATTCAATTCATTCGTACCTATTAGAATTTCAGGTGATAAAAAACCTTCTTTAGTTAGGCTCTCCTTAGAGTTCAGAGAATTTAATGAAACAAACTCTTCCGATTTATACCTTTCTTGAAAAACGTCATGTAATTTTCCCCCATTTATTCCATCTCTCATCCAATCAAAGTGAAGAGGCAAAGAAACAGCCATTCCTTGAGGAAATGCTCCAACTGAAGGACAAAAAATTGGATTTTTATTTAATAAACCATATTTTGATATTTCCTTTAAATGCTTATGATCCAAAAAAGTTGAATAATAGACAAATGTCTCTTTGTCCTGATTTGAAAAGTATTCAATTAATTTCTTTCCCCCTCCTGTATATCCACTAACAGCATTAATATTTAGAGGTGCAGATCTATCAATAATATTATTATCAATTAAAGGCCTAATTAATACCAACGCACCTGTAGCATAGCAGCCAGGATTTGTTATTCTTGTAGTGTCCCTGATTAATGATTTCTGATTAATGTTTAATTCTGGAAAACCATATTCCCAATCTTTATCAATTCTATGAGCCGATGAAGCGTCTATAATAACTTTCTGCAAGCCAAATTTTTTGTTTATTTCATAAACAGTTTTTTTTGATTCTTCATCAGGCAAACATAAAAAAATTAAATCAGCTTCAGAAAATTTTTCTAGTTTGTGGTTTAAATCTTTTCTTTTATCAATATTAATAGAAATGAGTTTCACTTCGGGGTGCAATAATAAACGTTGTTTTAATTGTAATCCCGTTGTACCTTCTGCGCCGTCAATAAAGATTTTTAAGCTCATGTTGATTTTATTTACTCAAAACTAAAATAAGTCAAATTATATACATTCTTAAGAGAAAAAAATGAAAAAAAATGACAAAAATTTAATGGAAAAATTAATTAATATGTCTACTAAAGCCGGCGCCGAAAATGTTGAAGTTATTATGGCTAAAGGCCAAGGTCAATCAGCTGAGTGTAGATTAGGAAAAATCGAATCAATCGAAAGCTCTGATGCGCTGGACATTGGACTAACTGTATATATTGGAAAGAAAACTGCTAGTGTTTCATCTAGTAGAACTGATAATGACAGTCTGTTAAAGATGGTGGACAGGGCAGTTTCAATGACAAAGCTCACTCCTGAAAACCCATTCTGTGGCATAGCTGCAAAAAACCAAGTAGCAAAAAATTGGTCGGAAATTAATATGCTTGATCCATACAGGCCTACCCCTAAAAAATTAATAGATTTAGCATTGGAGACTGAGGAAAGTGCTAGGTCAGTAAAAGGTATAACTAATTCAGAAGGTGCGGGTGCTGCATGGGGTAAAACAGATATATCGATGATGTCAACAAATAGTTTCTTTGGACACCTAGAAAGATCTTCTCATTCTATTTCTGTGTCAGTAATTGCAGGAGAAGGCTCAGAAATGGAAACAGATTATGATTATACTGCAAAGGCTTTTGCTGAGGATATGCGCTCTCCAAAGGAAGTTGGGTTAAGAGCTGCTAAAAGAGCTTTAAGCAGATTAAACTCAACCCAAGGAACCACTGGAAATTTTCCAGTAATATTTGATCCTCGAGTATCTAAATCAATTGCTGGTCATATATCTTCTTCGATTAACGGTGCCTCAGTAGCAAGGGGAACGAGTATGTTTTTAGAGAAAATGAATCAAAAGATTTTAAATAATTCTATTGATGTTATTGATGATCCTAAATTATACAGAGGACATGGAAGTGTACCCTTTGATGGAGAAGGACTTCCAACAAAAAAAAGAAATGTTATAGAAAAAGGAATCTTAAAGGGTTGGCTGCTAGATTTAGCT
>CAZCWO010000015.1:0-22326 GCA_964502335.1 uncultured Rhodobacterales bacterium
GCTATTCTTTCTAAACCCATTCCAAACGCAAATCCTTGATATTGATCAGGATTAATTCCTGAATTCTTAAGTACTCTTGGATTAACCATTCCACTACCCAAAATCTCTAACCACTCTTCCCCAGCACCAATTTTTAATTCTCCCCCTTTTCGAGAACACCCTATGTCTACTTCTGCTGATGGCTCTGTAAATGGAAAGTAACTTGGTCTAAATCGAACTGGTAAATCTTCAACTCCAAAAAATACTCTACAAAAGTCTATAAGGCAGCCTTTGAGATGACCCATATTAAGATTATCTCCAATTACCAGTCCTTCACATTGGTGAAACATTGGGCTGTGAGTAGCATCGTGATCACTTCTATATGTCCTTCCTGGAACAATAACTCGAATAGGAGGTTTCGTATTTTCCATTGTTCTGATTTGAACTGGACTTGTATGCGTTCTTAGAACTTTTCGATCACCATTTTCATCTGGATGAAAATAAAAAGTGTCGTGTTCTTGTCTAGCAGGATGCTCTTCTGGGATATTTAATGCAGTAAAGTTATAATAATCAGTCTCAATATCAGGTCCTTCAGCAACTGTGAATCCCATTTGTGAAAAAATCGAAATGACCTCATCCATAGTTCTTGACAATGGGTGTATTCTTCCAGTTCCTTCAGGTCTAACAGGAAGAGATATGTCAATTTTTTCATTTTCAAGTCTTTTTTCTAATTGCTGTTTTCCTAATACGTTTCTTTTGTTGTCTATCGAAGCTAGAATATCTTTTTGGATAAGATTAAGTTTTTGGCCTGTTTCTTTTCTTTTGCTTGGTTCCAAGGATCCAAGTTGCTTCATAAACACACTTAGTTTACCTTTTTTCCCAATTGAGTTAACTCTCACCTTTTCGAGCTCATCTAAATTAGAAGCGTTATTTATATTTTCAAGTATTTCATTTTTAAGCTGGTCATAATTCTGCATAAGAATAAAACCTAGAGTTTTGCTTTTACAGCATTCACAATTTCATTAAATGTTTCAGGTTCTGAAATTGCTATTTCAGAAAGAATTTTTCGATCTAATTCAAAGTCAGTTTTTGATAAACCAAAAATAAATTGGCTGTATGTGATGCCATGATCTCTAACTGCAGCATTAATTCTCTGTATCCAAAGAGACCTAAAATCTCTTTTTCTAACTCGCCTATCCCTATAAGCGTATTGTCTAGCTTTATCTACAGCTTGCTTGGCAACTCTAAATACATTTTTTCTTCTTCCATAATAACCTTTAGCGGCATCGATAACTTTTTTGTGACGGGCATGTGTTATTACACCTCGTTTAACTTTGGCCATAAATTTCTCCTAACTATGCGTAAGGTAAAAAACGTTTAACGATGCGCGCATCACACTCATTAAGAATCATAGTCCCACGTGATTGCCTTTTCATTTTTTGAGGTCTTCTTCTTAGGTTGTGTGAAAGAAAAGCTGGTGCAGCTTTAACTTTTCCAGATGATGTTAGACGGAACCTTTTTTTGGCTCCACTTTTTGTTTTCATTTTGGGCATTTCGCACGTCTCTTGTTGAAGTGGTTAAAATAAAAATTAAAAGGCAGCCCTTTTACAGCCTTTCAACTTTTCTCAAGCTATAATTGAATTAATATAATTAATCAATAATAAAAGTAATTTTAAATCATTTTGTTGGAGCTAGAACCATGATCATTTGGCGACCCTCTAACTTGGGTTCAAATTCAACTTTAGATTTCTGTTCAGTGTCAATTTTAACCCTACCAAGCACATCTATTCCTATTTGTTGATGTGCCATTTCCCGTCCTCTATATCTCATGGTAACCTTAACTTTGTCACCAGATTCTAAAAATTCAAAAATTTTTCTTAGTTTTACTTGATAATCGTGTTCATCAATATTTGGTCTTAGCTTAATTTCTTTTACGTCAATTGTTTTTTGTTTTTTCTTAGCTTCATTTTTTCGTTTTTGAGATTCATATTTGTATTTACCATAGTCAAGAATTTTACAAACTGGTGGATCTGTGTTTGGAGAAATTTCGACAAGATCCAAGTCTTCCGCAACAGCTAGATCAATTGCCTTGCTTAACTCCATTATCCCTAATTGCTCTCCATCTTTTCCGATGCATCTTATTTGATCTACTAGAATTTCATTATTAATTCTTGGTCCTTCTTTTGCTGGTGTACCACCTTGATTATTTAAAGCTATTTTTATTTCTCCTTTTTTGATTAAATTCAATTACATTTTATATTCTTTAATTTGCTCGGGCAAGGTCAGGAGGTAATGCCTCCTTTTTAAATTTAACTAAGGCTTCTTGCAATGATAAATTAAACTGATCTTTTGATCCAAAGCACCTGATAGAAACTTCTTTATCTAATAATTCTTTCTTTCCCACTATAAATAAAATTGGAATTTTATTTTCTGAATGTTCTCTGATTTTATAACCTATTTTCTCGTTCCTTTTATCTAAAGAAACCCTTAATCCCACTTTTTCAGCTTGTTTTTTAATTTCTTCAGAATATATATCAGCTTCTTGAGTAATTGTACAAATAACTATTTGAATGGGTGCAATCCATAAAGGCCATTTTCCTGCATATTGTTCTATCAAGATACCTATCCATCTTTCCATAGAACCAAGAATTGCTCTATGCAACATAACTGGTCGCTTCTTGGAACCATCCGTAGCAATGTATTCAGCATTCAATCTTTCTGGTAAAACAAAGTCAACCTGTAAAGTTCCACATTGCCAATCCCTTCCAATGGCATCCCTTAGAACAAATTCTAACTTAGGACCATAAAAGGCACCTTCACCTGGATTTAATATAACATCTAAACCAGCAGCATTACTCGCTTCCATCAAAGCTTTCTCAGCTTGATTCCAGGTACCATCTTCACCAGCACGCACTTCAGGTCGGTCAGAAAATTTAATTGTAATTTTGTCAAAACCAAAATCATTATAAATACTTCTTAAAAGTTCACAAAAAGATATTGATTCTTTATTAATTTGCTCTTCAGTACAAAAGATATGTGCATCATCTTGAGTAAACGCTCTCACTCTCATAATTCCATGCAAAGCTCCACTGGGTTCCTTTCGGTGACAAGCTCCAAACTCTGACAGTCTGAGTGGCAAATCTCTATAAGACTTAAGGCCTTGCTTAAATATTTGCACATGACCTGGACAGTTCATCGGTTTCAAAGCGAGAGTTTGATTTTCGTCAGTATCAGCAGTAAACATGTGCTCACCAAATTTTTCCCAATGCCCTGAACTTTCCCATAAAGATCTATCTATAAGTTGAGGGGTTTTTACTTCGTAATAATTTTCAAATTTTAACCTTCTTCTTATATAAGCTTCAATTTCTTGGTAGATTGTCCAACCAAGTGGATGCCAAAAAATTGAACCCGTAGCCTCTTCTTGGATATGAAAGAGTTTCTGGGATTTACCTAATTTTCTATGATCTCTTTTTTCTGCTTCCTCAATCATTAAAAGATAATTGTGGAGATCTTTTTCATTATTCCAGGCAGTACCATATATTCTCTGAAGCATAGGCTTTTTAGAGTCTCCTCTCCAATATGCTCCAGCTACACTCATTAGTTTAAACGCATGTCCCGTATCTAATGTAGTACGTAAATGAGGTCCACGGCATAGATCTATAAAGTTACCTTGTCTATAAAAAGTTAAAGTTTGGTTATTTGGTATATCTTCAATAAGTTCAATTTTAAAAGGCTCATTTTTCTCTTTATAAAACTTTATTGCATCACTTCTAGACCAAATCTCTCTGGTTATAATTTCATTCCTATCAACAATTTTATGCATTCTTTTTTCAATTGCGATTAAGTCGTCAGAAGAAAAAGGTATTTCCCTATAAAAATCATAATAAAATCCATTTTCTATTACTGGTCCAATGGTTACCTGCGTCTCAGGGAAAAGTTCTAAAACAGATTCAGCTAAAACATGAGCACAATCATGGCGCAGAATATCCAAAGCTTCTACATCACCTTTTTTTATTATCGAAACATTTGCATCTTTAGTAATTTCTCTACTCAAATCCCAAAATTCACCATCAACTTTTGCAATACTTGATGATTTTTTTAAGCTGCTAGAGATATCTTCTGCTATGTTTAATGGTGTTATATTAGAATTATATTTTCTTTTTGATCCATCTGGTAAAGTAATTACAGGCACAATAAAATTTTTCCTTAATTTTATCTCAGTTTATATTTCGTTGTTAAATGCTTCAAGCATTGTTTGAATTATTCATCAAAAGTTTATTGTAAAGTTTTAATGTTTCACTTCTCATTTTATCCAATGTAAAATTATTCACAATATGTTCTCTAGATGCTGATGCCATTTTATTTCTTTTGTTAAGTGGTATAGTAACAAGCTTTTCAATAGCAACTCCAAGTTCTTTAACATTTTTTGGCTCAACTAATAAACCAGTTTTTTCATGAATTACACTTTCAGAAGCTCCACCATGATTAAATGCTACTACTGGCCTTCCCATTGCTTGAGCTTCAATCAGCACCCTTCCAAATGGTTCAGGCTTTAAACTTGGAACCACAACAACATCTGCCAGCATGTAAGCAGCAGGCAAGTCATCTAGGAATGGCAGAAAAACAATTTTACCAAGCACATTATTTTTTTTTGCTAAATTCCTAAGATTTAATACAAATTTACCTCCATCATCAGAACCAGGCATTACACATATTAAATTTTCATTATTTATTTTACTAAATGCTCTTATTAAAATTTCATGACCCTTCCATCCAGAAGGTCTCGCTGGCATCATGATAATTTTTTTATCATCAGGCAATTGAAAGATTTCAGACATTTGTATAATCCTGCTTTTAGCTATCGTTTCAGGGTTAAACAAATTTATATCAGCGCCTCGATGAATGACCTCAATTAATGAACTTTTATCTGGATGAACTCTAAGGATATTGTCCTTCACATAATTTGAAATTGCTATAACTTTATCAGCTTTTATTGAAGCATTGTTGTACAGTTTTTTTAACATTGAACCAGCTAAATAACTGCCATGAATTGTTGATACCAAGGGTATTTTCATTTTTTGGGCAACTGTTCCAGCAGTCCAAGCAGGCACTCTAGATCTCACATGAACAATATCAGGCTTCTCTTGAATAAATAATTTTTCATATTGCGCCTTTAAATTAAACCAATGAAGGGGATTTTTTGTATGAGAAGGCAAATTAATATGAAGTGAACCCTGCCTAACCAGTCGTTGTTCCAATCTACCCCCAGAAGATATTACGACTGACTTCCAGCCTTTTGTTACAAGGTATTCAGCTATCTCCAGTGTACCTCTCTCAACTCCTCCACTATTTAATGCTGGTAAAACTTGAACTACACATTTTTGTTGGTTATTGATCATATATTAATTATATATACAGTATTTATAAAATTTCTTTTTAAGAAATTCTTTTTTTTGAATTAAAGTAAAATGAAAAACAAAATATTTCATAAATCTGGCACTCATATTACATATTCAATTCAATCGGGCAAGTCGCCTTATGTAGTTTTTCTTCATGGATTAATGTCAGATATGAATGGAACTAAAGCTCTAGCTATTGAAGAACACTTAAAGAAAATAGGGCATGGGTATATCCGATTTGATTGTAGAGGACATGGTGAATCTGGTGGAAAGTTTCAAAATTTTGGAATTAATGATTGGGCAGAAGATGTTTCACTTATCCTTAATAAACTTACAAATAACCCCGTTGTTTTAATAGGTTCCTCAATGGGTGGATGGTCTATGCTTCTAACTGCAATTAACCACCCTGAAAAAATTTTGGGCTTAATAGGAATAGCTGCTGCACCTGATTTTACTGAAAACATTCTGTCTAGATTAAGTAAAGAAAATTTAGAATCGTTAACTTTAAATGGGTTTGTTGAAATTCCGAGCGAATATGATGAAAGCCCCTACATAATATCAAAAATACTAATAGATTCCGGAAAAAATAATTTACTTTTAATTCATGAAATACCTATCAATTGCCCTGTTCATCTTTTTCATGGGTCCGATGATGAAGATGTCCCCTTAGAAACCAGTCTTAAACTGATAAAAAACCTTAAAAGTGATGAAGTACAATTAACTTTAGTGAAAAATTCTAACCACCAGTTTTCAAAAGATGGTGACTTGAAACTAATTTTTAATTCAATAAATAAGATGTTGTCTGTGGATAAGTAATTTAAGTGTCTTGCCCTTCTTTTATAATACTTCTTCGTATTTCTCTTGTTTTAGTAAATAATTCTTCTAATTTATCTCCTTCAGACCACCTAATGGCTCTCTGCAAATAAGTTAGATCTTCACTGAATCTTTGAAGCATCTCTAATACAGCATCTTTATTATTTAAAAAAACGTCTCTCCACATAATGGGGTCCGATGAAGCTATACGGGTAAAATCCCTAAAACCTGTCGCTGAAAATCTAACCACATCATGCTTTGTTTGATCTTCTAGATCAGTTGCGGTACCCACTATTGTGTATGCAATCAGATGGGGCAAATGAGAAGTAATAGCTAAAATCTTATCATGATATTCAGGTTCCATTATCTCAATAATTGCACCAAAACCAGAAAGAAATTTCTTAAGACTATTTATAATGCTTTCAGGTACTTCATAAAAAGGAACTAGCACCCAATACTTGCCATCAAATAATTCAGGAAAACCTGCGTCAGGGCCTGAGTTTTCAGTTCCTGCAAGAGGGTGGGATGGGATAAACCAAACGTTTTTATTTATATATGGTTTGATATCATTAATAACAGAGTTTTTTGTTGAACCAGTATCAGTAAGTATACATCCATCTTTTAATGAACTTGAAATTCCCTTTGCCACTTCTTTCATCGATCCAACCGGAACACACAAAAAAACTAAATCAACATCATGAACTGTATCTTCAATATTTTCGCAAACTTTGTCTGAAATTGAATTGGCTTTTAGCTTTTCTCTTGCCTTTTGATTAGAATCATAAATAAAGACATGATTTGCTAAAAGGTTTTTCCTTATAGACATTGCTATTGATGTTCCTATTAATCCTCCACCGATAATAGCAACTTTATTAAAAATCTGTTTGTTAATCACTTTTAAATTTCCTGCAAAAGTCTATGGTATTTTTTAAAAATTTCTTCATTTCTAATTTCGTTCCAATAGACACACGTAAAAAGGCATGTAAGTTATATGGCTTCATACCTCTAACATAAATGTTTCTATCTTCTAAATACTTTAATAAATCTTCTGCTCTTTTTTCAGTTTTAAGATTGATTAGAAAAAAATTTGCTACACTAGGTATAAAATCAATTTCCTCTTGAGCAAGTTTTTGAAACGTCCAATCCCTCAATTTTTTATTATGAAAAAATGATTGTTTTTGAAATTCAATATCTTGAATAGATGCTGTGCCAGCAAAGCTAGCAAGAGCGTTTACTGAAAAAGCTGGTCTGATCGATTTTAATAGATTTGAAATCAATATAGGACAATATGCCCAACCTAATCTAAGGGAGGCTAAACCATGTAGTTTTGAAAAAGTTCTTAACATTATTACATTATTATACTTCTCAACTAAACTGGCCCCATCTATATAATGATCATGCTCGACATATTCTGCATAAGCAGCATCAATCACTAAAATTATGTCTGATCTTAAACTTGTAATAAGTTCATTGATCTCATTTGAGTTGACCATAGTCCCCGTAGGATTATTTGGATTGGCCAAAAAGATTAGTTTGGTTTTGTTTGTTATTTTGTCAACAATGTTTTGAATGCTTACTATATAATTTTTATCCTCTGCACAAACTGCTTTTCCCCCTGCAATTTTTATACTTTGTGGGAAAACTAAAAACCCAAATTCAGTATGGATAGCTTCATCATCTGAATCTAAAAATGCATTACATATCAGTTGGATCAAATCATCAGAACCATTCCCTAAAACAATGTTTTGTTTTTGAAGATTATACCTACTTGATATCGCTTCAATTAAATTTTCATCAATTTGATCAGGATATCTATGAAAAAAATGTTTTTTAGTTGCCCATTCTTCTATAGCTTTAGTTGCTAAAGGACTAGGACCAAGTGCCCCTTCATTAACGGATAATCTAATAACATCTTTGCCTTTGCTCTCTATAACAGCAGGCCTATATGCTTTTAGTTTTCTTAATGTTTTTTTGGGCAAAATATCGTTCAATTAATCTTCCTTTTAGCTCAATCAGATTTTTTATAGATGGCAATTTTAAGAAGGTTTGTTTGATTATATACTGGACTAACTGCCAATCTATTAATACGAGTATCATTAAATTGATAACTATCTTTCAGGCTTTTATTTTGTAAAACCACCGCAGCATCAAAATCATTTGTTGATAATTTTTTAATTGCTTCTTCATTAGATTTTTGGGGTTCAAATTTTGCCCCTCGCCCAAAATGCCAATTAGCAGATTTTAATGTCTCTTTTGAAGGTCCTATTGAGATTCTTAACCCCCCTTGCAAATATAAGTTTTCTGATATTAATAATCTCCAGACATTTTCAATAAATTCTGGATTAGATGATTTTGCATAAGATATAAGATTTTTTATTAAATGCTCTTCTCTTCTGGGTTTGAATATATCAACACCATCTTTAGCTTTAAATATCTTTGAGGCAAATTTTGACCTTTTCTCTATTAAGCCTAATAACTCTTTGTCGATCTTATCAATCCTATTTCTTATTTCTTCAAGGGGGCTGTTAATATCTTTCATTTTTAAATTCGTTCTTATTGATTATAATTCAATGATATAAAACTTTTATACTAACCTTGTTGTTGAATCGATACTTTCGGTAAATTATATCTATAAGCTTTTAATTTGGTTTTTGGAATAGCATAATTAAACTTAGTGGCTTCAATTATCATAACTCCTCCTATTTTATAAAAAATTTTATTACCTAAATATTCTATAGTTTGAAAATTTCTCAAAATAAATTTGTTGTGATATGGAGGATGATATAAGCAATAGTGAACTTTAATTTCTTCAAATCCATGAGAATTAAGTAATCTTATGATTTGGTACTGAGAAAATGGTCTACATTTACCAAAAGGATTGTTTTCATTTATTGCCCATAAACTAAATGCGTTAGGAATAATTAATATTAATTTTCCCTGCCCATTAAGAATTCTCCATAGTTCATCAATGACCAAATCCAACCTACTCGAAACTTCAAACCAATGGGAAATTAATATTTTATCGAAATGTAAATCTTGAAAAGGAAGGGCCTTTTCATCCAGTTCTAAAGAAGAATTATAATTGTTTTTATTCCATTTTATTTGGTTATTTGCTGAAGGAATAGCTAAAAAATTAACTTTGGATTCTAAATCATTATTCAGTATATATGGTAGTAAATAACCAAAACCTAAAATTTTTTGATTATTTTGTTTTATTACTATTTTATTTAATTTATTTTGTATAATTTTTACACATGTCTTTCCTAGGTCGGAAGCATAAAATTTAACTAGGTCATCTAGATTAAAGTTCATAATTCAATACTAACTAATTTAACGTAATCCTTTTAAGCAAAATATAAATATATTATAAATCTAATTATGAATAAAGATATTGAAATTATTACTATAAAAGCACTCAGCGATAATTATATTTGGTTATTAAGAAACCATTCAAAAAAATTAACTGCTGTCGTTGATCCAGCTGAAGCAGAACCGGTAGAGGAAATACTTTTAAAAAATAATTGGGAACTTAATCAAATAATCAATACTCATCATCACTATGACCATACCAATGGTAACTTCCAGCTAAAGAAAAAGTATAATGCTGTATTAATTGCTCCTAAATTAGAACAAGATAAAATACAAAATATTGATCATTCGGTTGAAGATGGAGATACTATTGACATAGCAGGACTGCCAGCAAAGATACTTCATACACCTGGACACACAATAGGACATATAATTTATTATCTTCATAATGAAAAAATACTATTTGCAGGTGATACAATATTTTCTCTAGGCTGCGGAAGAGTTTTTGAAGGTTCAATGCAAGATATGTATCTCTCTCTTGAAAAAATTAAGAATTTAGATCGCAAAACAACAATTTATTGTGGACATGAATATACAGAAAGTAATTTAAACTTTGCCTTAAAAGTTGATCCTCACAATAGTGAACTATTAAATTTAGCTGATAAAATTTTAACACAAACATCAAAAGGGATGCCCACCATTCCTTCGGTTTTGAAAGATGAAATTAATTGTAATCCATTTTTGAGATCTGACAATCCTGAGATAGCAAAAAATATTGGCCGTGGCAAAATGAGCGCTCAAGAAACATTTAAATATTTACGGAAAATGAAAGATGGCTTTTAAACTATGAAAAAAATTTTTCTGACAACTCTGAATTCAAAAAAATGAACCACAAAGATACAAAGTCTGATAAAATAATAATAAAAAAATATTCTAATCGAAGACTTTATAACTGTAATTCCAGCCGATATATAAATCTTCAAAATCTATATCAATTAGTTTGCAAACAAAAAGCAATAAAAATTGAAGATCATTCCACTGGGAAAGATTTAACTCAACAAACTTTGATACAACTTATTTTAGATGTTAATAGTTCTAAAGATAAAATTTTTTCTATTAATTTTCTTTATAATTTAATCTTTCTAATGAGAGATTATGATCCAAAAGATATTTCTGATTATTTGGAAATATGCCTCACAAAATTTATAGATCAAAAAGCTTCCAATAAACAAAGTTATAACAATATCAATTTATTAGATCTTCAACTTCAGATTTTGGAATTAAAAAAAATTCTATCAAGAAAAACATCATTCTAATTAAAAAGTTGAAATTTCATAACCTACTTTGTTACAATCCTCATAAATATCTGGCTTTGAAACATTTATTCTTAAGTTAGATACTTTTTCCAATTTTTTTAGATAGATAAAAATTCGATAAGTTAATGTTTCTACTAGATTAAAATGTTGACTTGAAGAAATTTTCTTAATTTCCCTATATATCAAATCATAGTTTAAAGTTTCATCAATTCTATCATTGATTGGCTCAACTTCAGTTGATAGCTCTAATTCAATACTAATAACTATCCTTTGAGGGTGTTTTTTTTCATGCTCATATACACCTATCCTGCAGGGAATATCGATTTCCTTGAAAAAAATTTTTTGTGTTATTTGTTTTAGCTTATCCATTATCATCATTTCTAGAGAAATGTTGCATCTCTTTTCTGGGGTGACAAATGTGCACCTCCATCAACCAATATTGTTTCTCCAGTTATGCTGGATGTTTTTATTAAAAATGTTATCGCATTAAATATATCTTGGTGGGAAGAACCCCTTAATAATGGGTTCAATTCTTGGATTCTTGTAAAATCTTTTATGCTATGTTCAGGGTTAGGCAAAGTAATTCCTGGAGCTACACCATTTACTCTTAACTTAGGGGCATAAGACAAAGCCGCCAATTTAGTTAGGCCTAACAAAGAAAATTTAGATAAAGTGTATGTAAAGTGATCAGCATTAATTCCAAATAGCTTTGCGTCAAGCATATTGATAACATTTCCATTAATCTTACTTGATAAGTTATTATAAAGGGATTTGATTAGTAGTGCAGGTATTTTGAAATTAGCATGCATATGAGTATCAAGAGTTTCTTCCTCAAAATCCATTCCCTCATCATATAAAAACGCTGATGCATTATTTATCAATGTAAACTCCTTGATTTCTTTGTCATTTAAACAACTTCTCAAGGCTGATTTTACTAATTCATTTGCAGCTGATTGATTCAATATCTCTTTTTTGATGAGATTAACCGTACCACCTTCGTTAATAATTTTTTCTTTGGTGAGGTTGGCTTCAGCTTCAGATTGGTTGTAGTGAAGTAAAATTTTCCAACCTTTTCGTGCAAGATTTAACGCTACCAAACTACCTAATCTTTTAGCACCGCCAGTAATTAATACAGCGCCTCTCTTTATATTTTTTTCTGTTTTAAATTTTTTTGGAATATCATTCATATTTTTTAAATTAAATTTAATCTTACATCTTTTAATTATAAACTGGGAATAATCCAGTCAGGAGAAATTTTTGTTTTCTTGATCGCATTTATATAATCATAATTTTTGAATAATCCATGTTCAGTAACCAAAACTGTTGAAATTTGTGCGGATAAGCCGCCTAGTATGTCTGTATGCAAACTATCTCCAATCATAACTATTCTGTTTAAATTAATTCGTTTGTTAGCTAGTTTATAAATTTGATTAATAGCCATTTTATATATATCAAGATGCGGTTTACCAAAATTTTCAATTTCAATAAATTTAGATTTTCTAAAACTTAAACTCCAAAAACCTGGCTCCAAAGAAAACCCTGTTTTTTGTGGTGCAATGATATCTGGGTTACCAACCAAAACAGTTGTTTTTTTATTTTTAAGGTGATTTTCAAGAATTTTTTGGTTGTTATCATTCCAAAACTCACATCCTAAATATATGAATCCTTCACAATCTTTAGTAAAGTCCATTTTTTGACCTAAAATATAACCATTAACTCCTAACTCCTTCAAATCTGAATCAGGAGAGCCTATAACTCCCCAAATTTTTTCTTGGTGTTTAGAAAGATATAACTTTAACAAGTCCCGACTTGATAAGACATGAGTTTCATTTAATGGAAGGCCCCAACTTTTTAGTAAATTTACCTTTTTGAGAGTTGGATAAGATGCACCATTTGTCAGTACAATTAGAATTTTATTTTTTCTTCTAAGCTCTTTTAAAACCTCAAAAACTCCATTAATTATTTTATCTCCAACATTTAGCACTCCATAAGAATCCAAAATAAACGCGTCAAATTCATCAGCTATATCAATAATTGAATTAACCATTTTCGCTTTGCCCTCTCTTAAAGGCTTGGAAAAGAAAGGTCTTTGAGTTTCGTAAAGATTTATTATTTCTTTAGTTGAAATATTTCTGTTAGTACTTATTTTGAGGTCTAATGACATGAAAGATCTTAATATAATTGTAACATAATATAATTGTAACTTTTTTTATGTTTTTTAATACATTTATAAACTATTTGATTATATAATAATACAATATTAAAAGTTAGTTTCAGAAAAATTTATATCATTTTAGGCACGGAGTAAAAAATGACAAAGATGACAACAGAGGAGGCTTTTGTAAAAGTTCTACAACTCAATGGTATTAACCAAGCCTTCGGAATAATTGGATCAGCATTTATGCCTATATCTGATCTTTTTCCTAAAGCAGGTATCAAATTTTGGGATGTGGCACATGAATGTAACGGTGGTTATATTTGTGATGGATATACCAGAGCCTCAGGAAAAATTGCAATGTGCATTGCGCAAAACGGACCAGGAATTACTAACTTTGTCACAGCAATAAAAACTGCTTATTGGAATCATACCCCAATGCTACTAGTTACTCCCCAAGCAGCCAATAAGACAATCGGCCAAGGGGGGTTTCAAGAAGTTGAACAAATGGCACTTTTTAAAGATATGGTTTGCTATCAAGAAGAAGTAAGAGATCCTTCTAGAATGGCTGAAGTTTTAAACAGAGTTATTGAAAAATCAATTAGAGGTTCTGCCCCCGCACAAATTAATGTGCCAAGAGATTTATTTTGTAAGATCGTTGATATTGAAATCCCTGAAGTTGTTAGATTTGGTAAATCTAAACCAAATGAAAATAACATTATTCAAGCAGCTAGCCTCCTCTCGAAATCTAAGTTTCCAGTGATTTTGTCAGGCGCTGGCGTTGTATTGTCAAACGCTATTTCCGAATGCGTCGAATTAGCTGAAAGACTTGATGCTCCAGTTTGTTGTGGGTACCAACATAATGACAGCTTTCCTGGAAGTCACCCATTGTCTTCAGGGCCTCTGGGTTATAATGGCTCTAAAGCAGCAATGAAACTGATATCTAAAGCAGATGTAGTGATAGCTCTTGGCACAAGGTTAAATCCTTTTTCTACATTGCCTTGTTATGGAATAGATTATTGGCCAAAAGATGCAAAAATCATTCAGGTTGATATCAATCCTGACAGGCTTGGTCTTACAAAAAAAATAACTCTAGGTATAAGTGCTGATGCAAAAATAACCATAAATGAAATCCTTAGCAAGTTAGATCATAACGCTGGAAATCAAAATCGAAACAATAGAAAAAATATTATCGCTGAAACAAAATCTCATTGGCTTCAAGAATTGTCTAGTATGGATAACGAAGATGACGATCCGGGCACTACTTGGAATAAAGATGCAAGGGAAAGAGAACCCGACAGAATGAGTCCAAGAATGGCATGGCGAGCCATTCAATCTGCAATGCCAAAAAATGCGATCATTTCTTCTGATATAGGAAATAATTGTGCCATTGGAAATGCTTACCCTTCTTTTGAAGAGGGAAGGAAATACCTTGCACCAGGGCTCTTTGGCCCTTGCGGGTATGGTTTTCCAGCAATTATAGGGGCAAAAATTGCCTGCCCTGATACTCCTGTTATTGGCTTTGCTGGTGATGGTGCGTTTGGTATTTCAATGAATGAAATGACCTCATGTGGCCGTGAAGATTGGCCCGGAATTACTATGATCATATTTAGGAATTTTCAGTGGGGCGCTGAAAAAAGAAACACCACTCTTTGGTATAGCAATAATTTTGTCGGAACAGAATTAAATCCTGATTTCAGCTACGCAAAAATTGCCGAGGGTTGTGGTTTAGTTGGTGTCCAAGTCAAATCAATGGAGGAACTGTCTTCAGCTTTAAGAAAATCATGCGAAGAACAATCCAAAGGAGTAACAACTTTTATAGAAGTTATTCTTAACCAAGAATTGGGCGAACCCTTTAGAAGAGATGCCATGAAAGCGCCTGAAATTGTTGCAGGTGTTGATAAAAGCGATATGAGTGAACAAGCTTTATAGTAGTTAAATAGAAGCTAAAGTTAAAACAGATGCTGAGATAATATCTTCTGTAGTAGCTCCTCTTGAGAGATCGCAAACTGGTTTATTAAAACCTTGAAGAAATGGTCCTATTGATTTGAAGTTTCCAAGTGATTGACAAAGCTTATAAGCAATATTACCCGCATCTAATGAAGGAAAAATTAAAACATTTAAATCTCCAGAATGTTCTATGCCCTTCATTTCAGCTATTTCCCTTGAAAGAGCTGCATCTACTTGAATAGGGCCATACGCTTGAATACCTTTTTTGACTAAACTCTCAGTAACGTTTCTGACCATCTTAACAGATTCCCCTTCACCTGAAGCTAATGTTGAAAATGAAAGAAGTGCAAGTTTCGAATATCCTAAAAGTTTATCAGCTATATCTGCAGCACTGATTGAAATGTCATGTAAAATTTCTTCAGTAATTAAAGAATTAACTGCACAATCAGCAAAAATATATTCACCTCCATTTGGTGATACCATTAAAAAATAACTTGAGTGATGATTCAACTTCTTTGTGATCCCTACTGTCAGGGAAACAGCCTCTATAACCCTCTTTGTAGAGTTCATTGCTCCAGCTATCATTGCATCAGCTTGACCTAAAGACAAAACAGCTCCAGCTAAATAAAGGGGTTTCATGAGGAGTTTTTCTGCAATACTATTCTTAATATTTGGTCTTTGTTTTTTTATTGTTGCTAAATGTGAAGATGTAATTCTAGTATTTTCCAACCAAACTATTTCTGCTAATTTTTCTTTAGTTAAAAACTTAGCAGCGTCAAGAATTCTTTGATCGTCTTTTTCCGGAAAAACTATTTTATAATTTTTCTTCCTTGCTGTTTCAAATGCTCTATCTAATAATAACATAATATTCTAAACAATTTTTTTAAGGTTATCATAATGGGTGAGGATATAAAAATAAATCGTGGTCTTAAAGGAATATATTTTGAAAGATCTGGAATTTCGGACATTAATGGCTCTGAAGGTAAATTATCTTATCGAGGATATTCAATTGATGATTTAGCCAAAAATGCAAGCTTTGAAGAAGTCAGCTATCTTATAATTTATGGAGAGTTACCAAATACAGAAGAACTTAACAGTTTTGATGAAAAGTTAAAAAATTATAGATCTTTACCAAATGAAATTTATGAAATTATCAAATTAACAAAGTATGGACACCCTATGGATATTTTAAGGACATGTGTGTCCTCCTTGCCTAGTTTAGATAAAGTAATTAAAAAAGATTCTCAAGATCAGCTTATTGAGAATGGCATCAAACTAATTAGTCAAATCCCTATAATAATCGCAGCCCATCAAAGACAAAGAAATAATCTGGAAGCCGTGCCTCCAAATAAAAAGTTAAGCCACTCTGCGAATTGGCTATTTATGTTAAATGGAAAAATTCCAACCAAGGAAGCTGAAAAACTAACTGATTTGGACTTTATATTACATGCTGAGCATGGATCCAATGCATCATCTTTCGCGGCACGTGTTACTATCGGAACAAAAGCTGGTATATATGATGCATTTGTAACAGCCATTTCAACTTTAACTGGGCCAGCCCATGGAGGTGCGGCAGAGGATGTAATGAAAATGATTAATGAGATTGGTGAACCTGATAATGTAGATAAATATATACAAAACAAAAGAGAAAATAAAGAGCCCATAACAGGATTTGGCCATCGTGTATATAAAAAAGAGGACCCCAGAGCCGTACACCTTAAAGATGGCCTTTATAAGCTCTCAATTGAAATGGGTGAACCAAAATGGTTTCAAATTTTAGCTAAAGTTGTTGAACAAATGAAACCTTATTCTAGGCATGGATTAAATGTTAATGTTGATTTTTACTCTGGTGCTATTTACCACCTTCAAAATATTCCAATGGATTTATTTGTACCTATTTTCGCTATCGGTCGAGCTCCAGGATGGATTGCTCAGTGTTTAGAACAATTTAATTCTAATATTTTGATAAGGCCACTTACAGTTTACAATGGCCCAAAAATTAGAAAATACATTAAATTAGGCGGTCGGTAAAATAAACTTCATTTTTCAAAAAAATTTAATTCTTCCATGGCAATGAGAAAGTTTTAACATTTGTAAAACATTTCATTGCTTCTTGCACACCCTCTTTTATTCCATTCCCTGAATCCTTTATCCCTCCAAAAGGTGACATTTCAATCCTATAACCTGGAACTTCCCAAATATTAACAGTCCCTACGTTTAGTGAAGAAATAAACTTTTGCATCCTGAAAAAGTCATTCGTGCAGACCCCCGCAGACAAACCATATTTAGTTGAATTTGATATATTTATAGTTTCTTCATCATCATCAGGAACTCTTAAAATTGGAACAACGGGCCCAAAAGTTTCCTCCATAACCAATTTAGAATTATGCGGAACATAATCTATTACAATCGGAGGCAATAAAGCACCTCTTCTTTCAGGGTGATATAGTATTTTTGCTCCATCTTCTGCAGAGGCTAAAACTCGGTTTTCAAATAATTGAGCTGCATCCTCACTAATTACGGTTCCTAGTTCCGTTTCTGAGTCCATAGGGTCACCAAAGTTTATTTTTTTTGCCTTTTCCAAAACAATTGGAACAAACTTATCTGCAATTTTATTTTGAACTAAAATTCTTTTGACTGCAGTACATCTTTGTCCAGAATTTTTTGTTGCCCCCCCAACCGCAAGCTCTGCAGCAAAATTGAGGTCGTTGTCACTCAAGTCGTTTAAAATTATAAGTGGGTCATTACCCCCCAATTCTAAAACTTGCCTTTTATATCCAGCTTTCTTAGCAATTAATTTTCCTACAGGTATCCCCCCTGTAAAAGTTATTAGCTCAATGTTATGGTTAGTAATAATTTCATCTCCAATATCTTCAGGCATGCCCGTAACAATAGAAAGCATTTCTGGTGGCAAACCAGCCTCATAAATTATATCTGCAAGATATATAGCCGTAAGAGGTGTGAGTTCCGTTGGCTTGGCCACAATACAATTATTCGTTGCAATCGCAGGGGCTATTTTATGGGAGATCATATTCAAAGGATGATTAAAAGGTGTAATTGCTGAAATTGACCTTAAAGGTTCTCTAATAGTAAAAATTTTACGGGCCTTTCCATTGGACGTTAAATCACACGAGAATATTTCCCCGTCATCATTTATACATAATTGTCCCGCAAGAGTGTAAACATCATATGCTCTCCCAATTTCATAAAGGGCGTCACTAATGGATATTCCCAACTCAGATGTAATGATTGGAGCTAAATCATTTTTTCTCTTGTTTAATGTTTCTGCAATTTTGAATAGAATTTTTTGACGTTCAAATCTTGTCAATTTTGGCTGATAGTTTGCAGCTATATCAAATGCCTTTTTCACATGTTCTGAATTCCCTGATGGAACACTTCCAATTACTTCTCCTGTATACGGATAAATGACTTGAATACTTCTATCAGAAAAAACTTTTTCTCCTGCTATTCGCATTCCTTCATCTTTTTTTTGAAAAGACATACTCATAACTCACCTCACTTATCATTAATTTTTTTCTGATGCTGCACATGCATAATAAAATGCATCATAATTATACAAGTATGGAGCACTCGGTAATTCATATGGTTTATTTATAATTAAGGGAACCAACTGCTCACTCAATCCTCCATGAGATCTCAAAGGCTCTTTAAGTGCTTTTAAGTTATGGTAGGTTCTGGTTTTTCCTATTGTCATCTTCTCTGTCGATATAATTACAAGATCACCAATTCTGTCAGATGGCAATTTGAATCTTTCAGCCGCTTCTTGATTTGTGAGCACTTCTTCAATTTCTGACAGTTTTAAAAGTTTGTCTCTTGAAATATTTATATCATATGAATTTTCAAAATAGATTGTTGCATATGATCCCAAAGCTCCATGATGAACAACATAAGGATCTGTAATAGGCAAAATAACCTTTGCTTTTGAATTACCTAACCAATCATCAAGATAATCCTGAATATATATAACTTCAGGTTCACCGTTAATTTTGTGTTTAGACTTCATTCCATGATCGGCAGTAATAACTATTGTCACTTCATGTTTATTTATTTCAGAAATATAATCATCAATCATTTGATAAAATTGAAGAGCTTCTTTATCTTCGGGAGAATATTTATGTTGAACATAATCAGTTGTAGTAAGGTACATAATATCGGGTTGCCAGTCTTCCATTAATTTTAATCCACTAGCAAAAACAAATTCAGAGAGTTCCGCAGAGTAAACATTTGGAACTTTAAGACCTATCCAAGCTTCTACCGCAGTTATGCCATTTTCAATAAGATTAGCTTGGTCAGCTTTTTCAGCAGAAAAACACCTGGCATGATGAGTGTCAATTTTAAGTTCTGCTCCTAACAAACTTCTTAATTTATCTTTAGCCGTTACAATAGCAATTTTTTTATTTATTTCTTGAAATTTTTTAAAAATGGTTGGAGCGCGTAGAAACCTAGCATCATTCATCATTACTTCTTCTCCGGTTTCAGGATCTAAAAGATAGTTACCACAAATGCCGTGAACTAATGGCGGTTCACCTGTCGCGATAGACATGTTGTTTGGATTTGTAAAAGACGGAATTACAGAATGCGCAATTCTGTATGTTCCATCATTTATAAAATGTTTGATCGTAGGTATGCAATCCACTTTTAATGCAGCATCTAAATAATCTGGATCGCATCCATCTATGCAAATGACAACAACAGGCTTTTCTGGAACAACGTACTTTCGATTGTTAATTTGAATTTTTTTAGGGGACACATTATTCATAATATTTAAAGCATGATTATAAAATTATCGTTTTAAAATTTTAATTTATCTAATCTTTCCTTTTCTTCTATGATTAATTGGGAAGGAGCAGCAGAACGAACGTTCATTTCATATAGTGATCTTTCAACAGCTGAGACCACTTCTTTCATAATTTTTCCATCTACTTGACCTATGCAACCAATCCTAAATGTGTCAGCTATTGTTAATTTACCGGGATAAATAATAAAGCCCTCATCCTTCATTAAGTTATAAAATTTATCAAATATAAAGTTTTGGTCAGCAGGGCAAAGAAACGCAACAATTATAGGTGATAACCACTTTTTTGATAATAAAGTCTCAAATCCTAAATTTTGCATGCCTGAAATCAAGATGCTCTTATTTTTTTCATATCGATCCAGTCGACCTAAAACTCCTCCTTCCAACTTATGCTGATTTAAGGCAGATAAAAAAGCCAACACTGCATGAGTCGGAGGGGTGAACCGCCATTGACCAGAACTTTCCATATATTGCCATTGACTGTAAAGATCTAATGAAAGTGAGTGACTTTGATCTTTAGATGATTCTAAGATTGATTTTTTTGCTAAAACAAATCCAAACCCTGGCACGCCCTCTATACATTTATTTGCTGAAGAAACGATGGCGTCAAATTTTATTTTGCCCGCATCTATAGGGATAGCTCCAAATGCTGACATGCTATCAATCAATAAAGATCTATTTTCCATTTCAACAACTTGTGAGATTTTTTCTATCGGATTCAAGATGCCAGAACTCGTTTCACAATGAATAACCACCACATGTGAAATAGAAGGGTCTTTTTGGAGCGCTTTCTTAATTAAATTCGGGTCTGGGGGTAAAAAATCCCCCATATCGATTATTTCTGATGGACGACCAAAATATTTTAGACTTTCAAAACATCTTTTACCATAAGCTCCATTGCTTAACACAAGTGCTTTACCATCCTTAGGAACAAAACTTCCTAGCATAGCCTCAACAGAAAATGTTCCACTACCTTGCATTGGAACAGCTATATATGGATCTGCCTCTAAAGTATCTGTTTTAGTTGATGTTTCTAATAATATTTCTATTAATTTTTGCCTGATTTCTTTCGTTATTTTTCTAAAATCACCGTCCCAAGACCCAACATCCCTTTGCATCGCTTCTTTTGTTAAACTAGAAGTAGTTAATGGCCCAGGCGTAAGTAAATATTGACTAATCTTTTTTTGCATAAGCATCCAATATAATACCTAATTTATAATATTATTAATTTGAATATAAAGTATTAATAACTATGTTTTATTATTTATTAGGGTAAAGTTTAAATAAAAAAATTAAAAATTATGTAAAATTTTTATTGTAATTTTTAATTCTTATGTTCAGAATTAAATAAACTATGGATCGGAGGAAAATTTTATGAGCAAAATTAAAAAATCTTCACATGCTACTTTAAGTGCTGTGAAGACATTTAACCGAAGAACACTCTTAAAAAGAGGTGCTGCATTAACAGCTTTTGCTAGTGTCGCTCCTTTGTATGTTAAGAATGCCTTTGCTGCCACTAGCGGCGAGGTAAATGTCTTAATGTGGGGTGAATACTTACCAGACTCTGTTGTGGCTGATTTTAAGGCTAAAACAGGCATTACCATTAATCACACTAAAATCGGTGATAATGGTGAAATTATTGCAAAGATGAAAGCTGGAGGAGGCGCTGGATATGATCTAGCCAGTCCAACCAACATGAGAGCACTCCAATGGGAAAACTTAGGGGTTCTTGCTCCTTTTGATATGAGCAAAATAACAAACATTGGCAATGTTAATCCTGGAATGGTTGCAGTTGGTGATAGAGACTGGAACTTTGGTGGGAAAGGTTCGCATTGGGTTCCTCAACTTTGGGGCACTGAATCTATTTCTTGGCGAACCGACAAGTGGACACCTGATGGTCTTCCAAGCTTTGGAGATATTTGGGAGCCAAACCCTGCAATAAGTGGCGCTTTCATGATGGGTAGAACATACTCTATGATGACTGGTTGTGGAATTTGGATGCATCATCAGGGTAAAATGGACTTTTGGGCTTCTTATAAAGATGAAGATACCATGAGAAAGAATTGGCAGACAATTACTGACTACTGTATTTCTAAAAAAGGTAATCTAGTAAAATTCTGGTCAGGTGCAGACCCACAAAAACAAGGCTTTACATCAGATGGTGTTGTTGTAGGTCAAACCTGGGATGGTCCAATTGTATCTATGATGAAAGCTGGTGAACCAGTAGCTTATCAAACAACTGACGAGGGCGCTTTAGCATGGGTTGATGGTATTACTCTATCAGCAAAAGCAGAAAATATCGATCAAGCTTATGAATTGATTAACTATAGCTTCACTCCTGAAGTTGGAGGCATGACAATTAATGAAATTGGTTATAACTCAGCAGTTATAGGTGCTTCAGATCATTATTCAGATGCAACAAAAGCAATTTCACAGGCTGTTTATCCTGGAGATACCGCTTCTAAGCTTAATCCTTGGCCACCAGAGCCACCATGGTATGCTGATGCAAGAGCTGAATACGCTAATAAATTTGAAACAGCATAATACATTAAATTTTTAATTAGAAAGCGCCCTAAAATTCAGGGCGCT
>CAZCWO010000016.1:0-21220 GCA_964502335.1 uncultured Rhodobacterales bacterium
CCTCTTGCAGAACTTCTTGTAGAAAGGGGTGGGAGAATGATTTTCACCGGTTTGCATGAAGGTTTTTTCACACAAATTAAAGTTGCATTCTTTACATCAATTAGTGTTGCGCTCCCGATAATTTTAATCCAGGTTTGGAAATTTGTTGCGCCTGGCCTCTATAAAAATGAAAGAAATGCAATGTTACCTTTTATGATAGCAACGCCATTTTTGTTTATTCTAGGAGCTGCAATGGTTTATTATTTGGTTATTCCCTTAGCGTGGCAGTTTTTTCTTTCATTTGAAATTAACCCAGGTCAGGGAGCTCTGCCGATAGAGGTTGAACCCAGAATATCAGAATATTTATCATTAGTTATGAGATTAATGTTTGCTTTTGGCTTAAGCTTTGAGTTACCTGTAATCTTATTATTATTGGTCAAATCAGGCTTTATAACTCCTAAATGGCTAGCAGAAAAGAGACGATACGCAATTTTAGTTTCCTTTATTGCTTCTGCAATACTGACACCTCCAGATGTGATTAGCCAGGTAATGTTGGCTACACCAATAATTATTTTATATGAGCTATCTATAATTGCTGCAAAAATAATGTATAAAGCTGAAGAAAAGTAATTTTTAATCTTGCGGTTAATTGGATTGAATTAAGGAAAAATAAAAGATGCATGATATTAAATTTATAAGAGATAAACCAGATTTATTTGATAGTAATCTTGAAAAAAGAGGAGTTTCACCTTCATCGCAAACAATTTTATTGCTTGATAATAAAAGGAGAAAATTTCAAACTTTAATTCAAGAAAAACAAAAACTAAGAAATGATATATCTAAAAATATTTCTGTAATTAAATCTCAAGGTGGGGATGCAGAAGAATTGTTCTCAAAAGTTTCTCAAATTAAAAATGAAATTTCAGAATATGAAAAGAGTGAAAATGAGTTAGCAGGTCAGTTGAAAAAACACCTGTTGGAATTGCCCAATATAATTGATGAAGATTTGCCTATAGGAGGCGAAGAAAACAATAAAACATTGAGAAAATGGGGCGATATTAAAGAGTTCGAATTTACGCCCAAAGATCATGTTGAATTAGGTGAAAATTTATCAGGAATTGATTTTTCAAATGCTACAAAACTTTCTGGAAGTAGGTTTGTTATTTTAAAGGGCCAAATAGCAAAGTTAGAAAGAGCCTTGGCTAATTTTATGATAGATACTCATACAATTTCTTTTGATTATACTGAGATCATGCCACCTGCTTTGGTGAATGAAAATACAATGACAGGCACAGGCCAACTTCCAAAGTTTTCAGATGATTTGTTCAAAACTATTGATAATAGATGGCTTATTCCAACTGCAGAAGTTCCCTTAACCAATATTGTTGCTAATACAATAGTGCCAAGAAAATCACTCCCTTTAAGGTTTACCGCCTACACCCAATGTTTCAGAGCGGAAGCTGGAGCTGCTGGTAGAGATACTAGAGGAATGATTAGAAACCATCAATTTTCAAAAGTAGAAATGGTATCTATTTGCGATGAAGAAGGGTCACAGGATGAATTAGAAAGAATGACTGGTGCTGCAGAGAATATTCTCAAGCTCCTTAATCTTCCCTATAGAGTAGTTTTGTTAGCTTCTAATGACATAGGGTTTTCGGCTAGAAGGACTTATGATTTAGAGGTATGGCTTCCAGGACAAAATAACGGTAAGGGTGATTACAGAGAAATTTCATCTTGTTCAAATTGTGGATCTTTTCAAGCTCGGAGAATGAAAGCTAGATATAAGGATAATGACGAAAATAAATTTTTACACACACTAAATGGATCTGGGTTAGCTGTAGGAAGAACTATAATTGCAATACTAGAAAACGGACAACTATCAAATGGAGATATCCTGCTTCCAGAAGTTCTGCATGAATATATTAAAACAGATAGGCTTCTAGCTAATTAAGATGAGCTTGAATTTTAAAAAACTAAATAGAATAATGCTTGTTAATGATGATGGCATCGATGCTCCTGGATTTTCTGTATTAATAAAAATTGCTGAAAAGATTGCACATGAAATATGGGTTTTTGCTCCTAAGAGTGACAATTCAGGAGCAGGGCGATCTATTACACTTAGAAAAAATATAAATGTTGTCAAAAGAGAACATCAAGTCTATGAGGTTGATGGCACGCCAACTGATTGTGTGATTTTGGCTTTAAATCATTTTATGAAGGACTGTTTGCCAGATTTGGTTTTAAGTGGTGTAAATGCAGGTAGAAATGCTGCAGATGATGTTACATATTCAGGAACAGTTGGAGCTGCATGGGAAGCAACTGTTTTAGGAGTCCAGGGAATTGCATTTAGTCAAATGTATAATAAGAAAGCAGGAATGAATTTCTCTGCTTCTGAAGAATATGGACCAATAATATTAAAACAATTAATTTCTAAAAATCTGCCCAAAAATTCTGTAATTAATGTTAATTTTCCTGCTGTAGATAAAAAACAAGTGAAGGGTACAAAGTTTGTTGCTCTCGATACACATAAATTGAGTGATAATATTGAAAATAATGGGAGTTCTAAATTTAGAATTGGTTCAATGATTACTAAAGAACATCAAGTAGAAGGTAGTGATCTGTTTTATTTAAAAATGGGTTATATTTCAGTAACCCCTCTATCACTTAATGTTACAGACTATAAGTCATTAAAAAAAATGTGTGAGATGTTTGAATGAATAATTCCGGTGAGGAACAAAAGGCTCACCTGATAATGAAACTTAGAGGTCAGGGCATTAGATCTTCGAAAATATTATCCGCCATTGAGACAATCCCAAGAGATATTTTTATAGAAAAGGCCCTTAAAAATCATGCATGGGAAGATGTGCCATTGCCTATAGGCAGTGGCCAAACAATTAGTCAACCGTATATTGTAGCGCTAATGACTTCCCTATTAAATTTGTCAGGGAAGGAAATTATTTTAGAAATAGGAACTGGCAGTGGCTACCAAGCATCTATTTTATCAATACTTTGCAGAAGGGTTTTCACAATAGAGAGAATTAAGTCACTTCATGATTTTTCAAATTCTAAATTCAGAGAACTAGGCCTTACAAATGTAACAACCAAGCATGCAAATGGTGGGGGTGGTTGGCCTGAAGTTGGTCCATTTGATAGAATTATATTAACTTGCGCAAGTAGTAATATTCCTAAAGATTTATTCCTACAATTAAAAGTTGGTGGATTATTAATTGGACCAGAAACGTTAGAAGGAGATAAGCAAGCATTAAATCTTTACATTCATTTAGAAAAAAACAAATTTGAAAAAAAGAAAATTGAGGAAGTTAGATTTGTTCCAATGTTATAGATATATTCCAAACTTCATTTTTTTAGTCCTTCTTTTATTTTTTGAAGCTTGTTCACTTGATCCATCATTATTTGAAACTAGTCTAATTGATAAAAAAACTGTTCCTATAGAGGTCAAGCCTGAAATAACCATTAAAACGATCTTTGTTCAAAAGGGGGACACATTGTTTTCTATTTCAAAAAAATACTTAATTACGGTTGAAGAAATAATTAAGTTAAATAAATTGAAACAAGACAATACAATTTTTATTGGTCAGGCTTTAGTTATTCCCAAAAATAATAAAAATTCTCTACACTTTTTATTAGACAGTAAAGAAGAAAATATTAAAATAGTTTCATTGCCTCTTCCGAAACCTAAAAAACAAATTTTAAATCTTAGGCTGAGTGGAATATCATTTATTAAGCCTATCAAAGGTGAAATAATCAATAAATTTGGTTCGAACGATGAAGGAGTTCTGAATGAGGGTATTAACATTGAAGCTGAATACGGAACTAAAGTTAAAGCTTCAGCTAGTGGTGAGATAATTTTTGTAGGTTCTAATTTGAAGGACTTTGGTACCATGATTTTAATTAAGCATAATGACCACTGGATCTCAAGTTATGCACATTTGTCAAAAATTTATGTAAATGAAAGTGATCATATCTCACAAGGACAACTAATAGGCGAAGTAGGAACATCGGGAAAAGTTTCAAAAGCACAACTATATTTTGAAATTCGAAATAAGAATGAAGCGTTAAATCCAGAAATCTTCGTAAAAGGTTAAATTAATCCATGCTTTTTTCTAGTTTTCCTGCAAGGTCAATAACAAACTGCCAAGCAACCCTGCCTGATCTGCTGCCTCTTTGGCTAGACCATTCGAGAGACATTTGTTTAATGTCTATATTTTTAATTTCAAGTTGGTAATGTTTTAGGTAACCACTGACTATTTCTAAGTATGTATTTTGATCTATATTATGAAATCCAAGCCACAGACCAAATCTATCTGACAAAGAAATAGTTTCATTAATTGTATCAGTTGGCGAGATAGCTCCTGATCTTTCATTTTCAATCATTTCACGAGCCATTAAATGTCTTCTGTTAGAAGTTGCATAAAATATTACATTATTTGGTTTTCCCTCAATGCCACCCTCCAATACAGACTTTAATGATTTAAACTTTGTATCATTTTTATCAAAGGATAGATCATCACAAAAGATGATGAATTGTTTTTGAATTTGATTAAGTAAAACTAAAAGTTGAGGGAGAGTTTCAAGATCTTCCCTATTTATTTCTATTATTGATAAATTTTTATTAACTTTATCATGCAGTTCACTGAAAATAGATTTCACGAGAGATGATTTTCCTCCACCCCTAGCACCCCATAATAAAGCATTATTTGCTGGAAATCCTTTGCAAAAATTTAAAGTATTACTGTATAATATCTTTGACTGTTCCTCTATTCCTTTTAGTAGATAGATTGGTATAGAATTTATCTTATAAGCTGGGCGTAAAAACTTTTCTTTAGCCTCCCATATAAATGCAGCATGTGAATAATCAAAATCGTTTAAAGATAAACTAAAGTTCTTTTTTTCTAAATTGTCAGCTATTCTACTAAGACTTTTTTCAATTTTTATCAATACTTTATCATCCATAACCTCAATATTTATATACATAATTTGATTTTGAATAAATATTAATTTGAAATTAATTTTAAAAGTTATATTATCCAAAAAATTATTAATTTTATGAGGTTGGTGATGCTTATTTCTCCTGCATATGCTCAAAGTGGAGCTGGAAGCCCAGATTTTGGTTTTCTATTTTTGATGGTTGGTATTTTTATTATATTCTATTTCTTTTTAATACGACCCAATCAAAAGAAAGAAAAAGAAAGACGAAATATGCAATCTTCTTTAAAGCGGGGAGATAAAATTTTAACTGCAGGAGGGCTTTTTGGATCTGTAGTTAAGGCAAAAGAAGGGGAAGAGAGAATAAATATTGAAATTTCTGAAGGCGTTAAGATTGAAACAGAGAGACGCTTTATTACTGAGATGATTCAACCTAATGAAAAAAAATAAATTTTAAAGACCTAAAGTAAAATAACGAAAAAAAAATAATGTTAAATTTTAATGGTTGGAAAATAGGTTTTATTATTGCAGTTTGCCTATTAGGAATTATTTATGCATTGCCAAATTTCTTTAATTTCCAAAGAGATGGCAAACATTCCTTTCTCCCAGGAAAAACTATAAATTTGGGTTTGGATTTGCAGGGTGGATCTTATCTGCTTTTGGAAGCTGATATAGATACTGTTTTAAATGAGAGACTTGAAGTGGTTAATGAAGACGTCCTAAAAGCCTTTAAGGAATATGAAATCGTTTTATTGGACAAAATTTTATCAGATAAAAAATTGGTCATAGAATTTGAAAGTAACCTTCTAGTAGAAAAAGCTATTAAAGTTCTGAGGCAATCTCTAGGTTCGGATTTTAATATATCATCAAATAATAGTAATAGTATTTTAATAGAATACTCAGAATTAGCTACAAAAAAAATTATTGATCTTACTATAGAACAAGCAATTGAAATTGTTCGAAAAAGAATAGATGAAACTGGGACTAAGGAGCCTCTGATTCAACGTCAGGGTAGTCAAAGAATATTAATACAGTTACCGGGTATTGATGATCCAGAGAGGATAAAGTCCCTTTTAGGCAAAACGGCTAAGCTAACATTTCAACTTGTAGACACTAATTCAAACGCTGTTGAAGTTAAGGCTTCTGGAAGGGTGCCTCCAGGAACAAAGCTGATGCAATCCTATTCATATAGTGATCAATACTTTGTTGTTAAAAGAAGAGTAATGGTTTCTGGGGAAATGTTAACAGATGCAAGGTCTTCATTTGATCAAAATGGAATGCCTTCAGTAAGTTTTTCTCTAACTCCTGAAGGTGGCAAAAGATTTGGTAGAGTGACAGCAAGAAATATTGGAAAGCCATTTGCAATTATTTTAGATGGAAAGGTTGTCAGCGCACCTACTATCCAATCTCAAATTTTTTCATCTGGTCAGATTACTGGGCGCTTTTCTGTTAATGAGACCAAAGACCTGGCTTTGTTATTAAGAGCCGGAGCCCTTCCTGCACCGCTAACAGTGATGGAAGAACGATCAGTTGGTCCTGGTCTTGGAAAAGACTCTGTTGAATCTGGAAAACTTGCTTCAATTATTGGGATGTTTCTAGTTGTACTTTTTATGCTTGTAACCTACGGATTATTTGGTGTTTTTGCCAATATAGCTTTGTTTATAAATATCACATTAATTTTATCTCTTTTGTCAATTTTACAAGCTACTCTCACATTGCCAGGTATCGCAGGGATAGTTCTAACTATGGGAATGGCAGTAGATGCAAATGTTCTAATCTTTGAAAGAATTAGAGAAGAATTAAGAGGGGGAAGGTCACTTTTGTCAAGTGTTGAAAGTGGCTATCAAAGAGCTATTGGGACTATTGTAGATGCAAGTCTAACCACATTAATTGCTGCTGGTTGTCTGTATGGATTGGGTTCTGGACCGATTAAAGGATTTGCCGTTACGCTCTCTATTGGAATTTTAACTTCAATGTTTACTGCAATTATGGTTACTCGTATGCTCGTAGTTATTTACCTTCGAAGAAGAAAACCTTCAAAACTAATTATTTGAAAGATAAATATGATTAAACCTATTCACTTAATTCCAGAGGATACACAAATAAATTTTCTTTCATTGAAGAATGTTTTTCTGAGCGTATCAATTTTATTTGTTTTAATTAGTTTTTTATCTACATGGATAATAGGATTAAATTTTGGGATTGATTTCAGAGGGGGTGTTTTATTAGAACTCCGTTCAAAAAATGGTATTGCAAATATTTCTGAACTCCGATCTAGTCTTGATAAATTTAATTTAGGGGAAGTTACCATTCAAGAATTTGGCAAGCCAAGTGATGCACTTGTAAGGATACAAAAACAAGAAGGAGATGAAAAAAGTCAAGATACTAAAATCAATAAAGTGAAAGAAGATTTAACATTGAAATATGACATCAGAAGAACAGAATTTGTAGGTCCAACCGTAGGGGAAGAATTAAAGAGAAATGGTTTTTGGGCAGTCGTTGTAGCTTTATTTGGAATACTTTTATATATATGGTTTAGATTTGAATGGCAGTTTGCTCTTTCAGCTATTTTAGCATTATTTCATGATGTAATTACAACTATAGGACTTTTTGTTTTTACTGGCCTGGAGTTTAATTTATCTACAGTTGCTGCTGTATTAACAATAGCGGGGTATTCAGTTAACGATACAGTAGTTGTTTTTGACAGAGTAAGAGAAAATTTGAGAAAATCAAAATCAATTGACCAAAGCTCTATTATAAATAAATCATTAAATGACACTTTAAGTAGAACAATTACTACCTCAGTTACAACTTTATTAGCTCTTTTAGCAATTTATTTTTTAGGAGGTGAAGTGATTTCAGATTTTACATTAGCAATGATATGGGGAGTTATGATTGGCACTTATTCATCTATATTTGTAGCTTCTGCCTTTTTAACATTTTTTAATTTAAGAAGAACTAGAGAAGAAGAAAAAGAAGACTTGAATTACTTTAATAATGAATGATGAAAAAACTCAAATGGTTGATTTGCTTGAAGCAAAAGTTAAAGGGTCAGCAGTAATAAATAAATTCAGCAGATCTGGGTTTCTAATAGGCAAAAAGTTATATAAAAATTCAATATTTATAACTTCAGAAAAAGTAGAATTATGGAAATTACAAAGTGATCATGTTACATTAAAAGACTTTAACTTTCTAAAAAAAGTTAAACCTACTCCAGAATTATTAATAATTGGTGTGGGGGTCAGTTTAGAAGACCCTTTTTTTAAATTGAGATCATTGATGTCAAGTTTAAATATTCCTGTTGACATCATGACAACATCAGCAGCGTGTAGAACTTGGAATGTTCTGTTATCTGAAGGAAGGAATTTGTTTGCTTGTTTAAAATTGCCGAATTAAAAATTTTTTCGCAATTTATTTATTTTTTGAGACCAAATTTTTGAGTGGTGAAGAGCTTGCATTGATAACATTTGTCTTCTATTTTTTTTGTTAATTTTTTGGCCGTTAATTTCTTTTGACTGAACATCAGGAAATAAACCGAAATTTACATTCATTGGTTGAAAAGTTTCTCTATCAGCATCTCTTGTAATGTGGTTAAGAAGAGAGCCTAAAGCAGTCTGATTTGGAGGGTAAATTATTCTTTTTTGATTTTTTTTAAAAGCAATAAAAATACCTGCTATTAACCCTATTGAAGCTGATTCAACATAACCTTCAACACCAGTAATTTGTCCAGCAAAATAAATATTTGGATTTGACTTTAAACATAAATTCTTTTTAAGAAGTTTAGGAGAATTTATGAATGTATTTCTATGCAATCCTCCTAATCTAGCAAATTTTGCATTTTCTAAGCCTGGAATTGTCTTAAAAACTCGTTTTTGTTCTTCGTAAGTCATTTTAGTTTGAAACCCTACAATGTTCCATAGGCTGCCTATTGAATTATCCTGTCTTAGCTGAATTACAGCATAAGGCTTATTATTGATATCATTTGAGTTTGTAAGCCCAAATGGTTTCATGGGTCCATGCCTTAATGTTTCCACTCCTCTTTTTGCCATGACTTCAATTGGCATACATCCCTCAAAATAGGGAGTAGTTTTTTCCCAATCCTTAAACTCTATTTTTTTTGAATTTATAAGATCATTTATAAAATTATAATATTGTTCTTTTGACAATGGGCAGTTTATATAATCCTTTCCTGAACCTTTGTCGTATCTTGATTGAAACCAAGCTATCTTCATGTTAATACTATCATAATATATAATTGGCGCGATTGCATCAAAAAATGCTAAGGAATTCTCCCCTGTTTGTTTTATAATATCCTTGGTTAAACTTGAAGAAGTGAGCGGTCCTGTTGCAATAATAGTTTCATTATAATTGGTTAGCCTTGATAGCTGATTTATTTCAGTTCTTTTTATCTGAATTAATTCATGGTCATTAATTTTTTTTTCAACCATTTGAGAAAAATTTTCTCTGTCGACAGCCAACGCTCCTCCAGCGGGTATCTTGCATTTATCAGCGCAAAACATGATTAAGGAATTAGCTAATCTCAACTCTTGATGCAACACACCAACGGCATTATTTACAAAGTCATCTGATCTAAATGAATTGGAACATACCAATTCAGACAAAGTTTTAGTTTTGTGGGCTTCAGTAGTTTTTAAAGGGCGCATTTCATGAATAATAACAGGCACATTAGCATTAGCTAGTTGCCAGGCTGCTTCTGAGCCTGCCAACCCGCCACCTATTATATTTACTGAATGAGGATACTTCATGAAGAATATTATTTTAACATTTTTTTTAAATATTGCCCCGTATAACTGTTTTTAATTTTTACCAAATCTTCTGGGGTTCCTTCTGCCACTATATATCCTCCTTTGTCACCTCCCTCAGGACCTAAATCAATGATCCAGTCTGAAGTTTTTATTACATCTAAATTATGCTCAATTACTATTACAGTGTTCCCATAAGATACAAGTTGATCTAAAACCTCTAATAGCTTTCTTATATCTTCAAAATGCAGTCCTGTAGTGGGCTCATCCAGAATATAGACAGTTTTTCCTGTTGCTCGTTTCGATAGTTCTTTTGATAACTTGATTCTTTGAGCTTCTCCACCAGATAGAGTGGTGGCCTGTTGCCCAATTTTAATATATCCTAAACCAACTCTATCCATTGTTTCTAACTTGTCTTTAATAGATGGAACGGCTTTAAAAAAATCAAGACCTTCGCTGACGGTCATTTCCAGTACATCCGAAATAGATTTTCCACGCCATAAAATTTCTAATGTTTCTCGATTATACCTTTTGCCTTTGCATTGGTCACATTGAACGTATATATCAGGTAAAAAATGCATTTCAATTTTTATTAAACCATCCCCTTGGCATCCTTGACACCTTCCTCCTTTGACATTGAATGAGAATCTGCCAGGAGAATATCCTCTTGCTTTAGATTCTGGTAAAGATGAAAACCATTCTCTTATTGGAGTAAATGCACCTGTGTAAGTTGCAGGATTAGACCTTGGGGTCCGCCCAATGGGTGACTGATTAATATCAACAATTTTATCTATAAAGTGTATACCTTCAATATTTCGATGTTTTAAAGGAATATTTTTTGATTTATTAATATCTCTACTAAGACCTTTCCAAAGTGTCTCAAGAACAAGAGTTGATTTTCCTCCGCCTGAAACTCCTGTTACGCAGGTTAGAGTGCTTAGAGGAAATTTAACATTAATGTTTTTGAGGTTGTTGCCGCATGCTCCATTTACAATAAGGTGGCCACCATTTTTGACAGCTCTTCTTTTTATAGGAACATTAATTTCTAATTTTTTTGATAAATATTTGCCAGTTAAGCTATTTTCAGTTTTTCTAATATTATTTATATTTCCTGTAGCGATTATTTCCCCTCCAGTTACACCAGCTCCAGGACCAATATCGATTATAAAATCTGCTTTTAACATTGCCTCCTCATCGTGTTCAACTACAATTACAGTATTACCAAGGTCTTTAAGTCCTATAAGTGTTTGTAATAAACGTTCATTATCTTTTTGGTGAAGGCCTATTGAAGGTTCATCTAAAACATACAACACCCCTGTCAAGCCTGATCCAATTTGTGATGCCAGACGTATTCTTTGGCTTTCTCCTCCAGATAATGTTCCAGAACTCCTACTTAAGGATAAGTAATTCAAACCAACATTTACCAAGAAACCTAGTCTATCCTCTATCTCTTTAAGAATTCTGCTTGCAATTTCAATTTCAGTTTTATTAAGATTTTTCTTTAATTCTTTAAACCATTTTTTAGCATCTAAAATAGATAAATTTGTAATGCTTGAAATTTCTTTTTGATCAACCATAACTGCTAAAGCTTCTTTTTTTAACCTTTTACCATCACAATCAAGGCATGGTGTATCCAACTGGAATTTTGAAATTTCTTCTCTTATCCATGCAGATTCAGTCTCTTTGTATCTTCTTTCAAGATTCGGTATAACTCCTTCAAAAGGTCTATTTATTTCATAGCTTCTTAGCCCATCGTCATAGTTCATCTTTATTGGCATATTTTTTGAACCGTAAAGAATTGTTTTTACAACAGTATCTTCAAGTTTTTCGAATGGTGTATCTAAGCTAAAGTCAAAATATCTGGCCAGAGAGTTTAAAGTTTGCATGTAGTATTTTGAAGAACTGTTAGACCAGGGTGCAATAGCCCCACCTCTTAGAGTTAAAGATGGATTAGGGACTACTAAAGATGCATCAAAGCTGTTTTTTATACCCAAACCATCACATTTTGGGCATGCGCCATAAGGGTTATTAAAGCTAAACAAGCGTGGTTCAATTTCGTCAATAGTAAATCCAGAGATTGGGCAAGAAAAATTTGCAGAAAAAATTAATCGATTTTTTGTATCTGCATAATCTACATATGCAATACCATCAGCTAAATTTAAGCAAGTTTCAACTGAGTCAGCTATTCTTTGTTTGTTTTCAATTAAGTCTTCGTTCACTACCAGTCTGTCAACAACAATTTCAATGTTATGTTTTTTATTTTTATCAATAATAGGGGTTTCATCTATATTATATATTTGGCTATCTATTTGTATTCTTTGAAAACCTTTTCTTGTGAGTTCTGCAATTTCTTTTTTATATTCCCCTTTTCTGCCTCTGATAATTGGTGCAAGTAAATAAATTCTAGTATTTTTTTCAATCTCTAGAATTCTGTCAACAATTTGTGATACTGATTGAGATTTTATTGGCAACCCAGTAGCAGGAGAATATGGAACGCCAATTCTGGCCCACAAAAGCCTCATATAGTCATATATTTCTGTAACTGTTCCTACAGTAGACCTAGGATTTTTATGTGTAGTTTTTTGTTCAATTGAAATTGCAGGAGATAGACCTTCAATCAGATCAACATCAGGTTTTTGCATCATGTCTAAGAATTGGCGAGCATAAGCTGATAAACTTTCAACATAACGTCTTTGTCCTTCAGCGTAAATTGTATCAAATGCTAATGACGATTTACCTGATCCGCTAACACCAGTTATAACGATTATTTTTCCCTTTGGAATGTCGATACTAATATTTTTTAGGTTATTCTCTCGAGCACCTTTAATACGCAGAATGTCCGGATTAGATTTGGGATTAAATAAAGGTTTATTCATTAAATTAAAGTGATTTAAAGTGAAAATTGTTCTAGTATTTTTATATTATTAATTTAGTCTAATAATTAGAAATATAAAGTATAAAAAAGAAAATATTTTGGAGATATTAAATGGCTGGAAGTGTTAACAAAGTAATGTTATTGGGAAATTTAGGACAGGATCCTTTAGTTAGAACCTCGCAGGACGGAAATAAGATTGTTCAATTAAGTATAGCTACATCAGATAGATGGAAAGATAGGAATACTGGAGAACAAAGAGAAAAAACAGAGTGGCATAGAGTGGTTATTTTTAATGAAAACCTTAGCAATATAGCTGAGCAATATTTGAAGAAAGGAAACACAGTGTTTGTTGAAGGTCAATTGCAAACAAGAAAATGGCAAGATCAAAATGGTCAAGATAAATATACGACTGAAGTGGTATTAGGACGCTTTAGAGGAGAGTTGGCTATGATTGGTAGCCGTAATGAAAATATTTCTATGAATGATGAGGGACAGAGTATTGTGCAAGATAAAACTATTGGGGAACAACCAGGCAAAACTGATGAAAATCCTCCAATGGGAGGAGCGGGCGATTTAGATGATGAAATACCGTTTTAGTACATAATTAATCTCTATATTTAGTTGCTAATTGCTTATAAAATACAGTATATTGAATATATAGCACATCTTTGGATTATTCATGACCGATCAAGTTACACCTGACAATAGTCAAACCATAGCGATAGCTGATGAATTAAGAAAATCATACCTTGATTATGCCATGAGTGTGATTGTTAGCCGTGCATTGCCTGATGTAAGGGATGGATTAAAACCAGTGCACAGGAGAATTTTATTTGCAATGATTGAAGGGGGATATGATTGGTCAAAGCCTTATAAGAAGTCAGCTAGAATTGTAGGCGATGTGATGGGCAATTACCATCCTCATGGCGACGCAGCTATTTATGATGCTATGGTCAGGCTTGCCCAGGATTTTTCAATGAGAGTTCCCCTTATAGATGGTCAAGGTAATTTTGGATCAATGGATGGTGATCCCGCGGCCGCCATGAGATACACTGAAGCTAGACTTGCAAAAGTTGCAGAGTTTTTACTGAAAGATATTAATTATGAGACTGTAGACTTTGCTCCCAATTATGATGAAAGCCAATTAGAACCAAAAGTTTTACCTGCTGAATATCCTAACTTATTAGTCAATGGAGCAGGTGGTATAGCAGTGGGAATGGCCACAAATATTCCCCCGCATAATCCCTCAGAGGTTATCGATGCGTGCATATCATTTGTTGAAAATCCGGATATTACAATCGATGAATTAATGGAAATTGTACCTGGACCTGACTTTCCAACAGGTGCACTCATTATGGGGCAAACAGGTATTCGATCTGCTTACGAGACGGGAAAAGGCAGTATTGTGATGAGGTCAAAAGCAGAAATTATTGAAGCAAGTAATCGGTCTCAAATCATTATTTCTGAAATTCCATATCAGGTTAACAAGGCTCAATTATTGGAAAGAGTGGGCGAGCTGGTTAGGGAAAAAACTATTGAGGGTATTCAGGATCTTAGAGATGAATCAGACAGAGACGGATTGAGAGTTGTTGTAGAAGTTAAAAGGGATGCCGATCCAAATGTTATTTTAAATCAATTATATAGACATACTAGGCTTCAAACTGCCTTTTCAGTTAATCTATTAGCGTTGAATAGTGGAAGACCAGAGCAAATGGGCCTTAAGCAAGTTATTTCTGCCTTTATTTCTTTTAGGGAAGAAGTGATTTATAAGAGAACTCGTTTTCACCTTAAAAAAGCGCGTGAACGAGCTCATATACTTGCTGGTTTGATGGTTGCATTAACTAGCATAGACGAAGTTATTTCTTTGATTAAATCTGCAACCGATGCTGAAACAGCAAAAATATCTTTGACTTCCAGAGCTTGGCCTGCTCAAGAGGTAAGTGAGTTTATTAAACTCATTGACGATCCAAGGTATATTATTAAAGAAGGAAACTACTTTCTTTCCGATATACAGGCAAAAGCAATTTTAGAGCTCAGGTTACAAAGATTAACTGGGATGGAAAGAGATAAACTGGCTCATGAAACAGAGGAAATTGCTGTTAAAATTGCTGAGTATTTGGAGATTTTATCATCAAGAGATGTTTTGCTTAAACTACTTAAAGATGAATTGCTTTTCACAAAAGAAAAAATGGATGGCCAAAGAAGAACTTTTATAAGTGAGCATGCGATTGACGCGGATGATGAGGATTTGATTCAGCAGGAAGATATGGTGGTTACTGTAAGTCATAAAGGTTACATAAAAAGAGTGCCTCTTGATTCCTATAGGGCCCAGAGAAGGGGTGGTAAGGGCAAGGCTGGTATGAAAACCAGAGATGAAGATTTTGTAACACGGTTATTTATTGCAAATACGCACACACCTATTTTATTTTTTACTTCTTCTGGAATAGTTCATCAATTGAAGTGCTATAAATTACCTGAAACATCTCCTAATTCAATGGGAAAGGCGATGATAAATTTATTACCAATTTCTAATGAAGAAAACATTCAAGCTATTATGCCTATGCCGAATGAAACAGATAAATGGGATAGTTTGTCAGTGGTATTTGCAACTTCCTCAGGAAGTGTGAGAAGAAATCGACTTTCTGATTTTACTAACATTAGGGCAAACGGGAAAATAGCAATGAAATTAGGAGAAACAGATAGGTTGGTAGGTGTAGTTCCCTGCAATGATGATAGTGATATTATGCTTGCTTCAAATCAAGGAAAAGCAATTAGATTTGCTACTAAAGATTTAAGAGTATTTAATAGTAGAGATTCTATGGGTGTAAGGGGTATTAAGTTAAAAAATGATGATTATGTCGTTAGCCTTTCTGTTTTAGCAGACGATGAAAGAGAATTTATATTAGCTGTCACTGAAAACGGATTTGGAAAAAGGTCAAAATCTTCAGAATATAGGCGTACCGGAAGAGGTGGAAAAGGCATAGCAAACATTGAAATATCGAAAAAGAATGGTAAAGTAGTGGCTTCTTTTCCTGTGCTTGAGGGCGAGCAGCTTATGCTTGCTACAGATCAGGGTAAAATTATAAGAATATCTGTTGATGGAGGCGAGGGAAATACTATTAGGGTTGCTGGAAGAAAAACCCAAGGAGTTAATCTATTTACTCTTGCCGATGAGGAAAAAGTTGTTTCAGTTGATCGAGTTAAAGAAGATGAAGAAGAAGATGAAGAAGAAACAATTTAAGATTTAAAAATGGTTAATAAAAGAGGGTAAATGACAATAAAAATTGCTGTATATCCAGGTACTTTCGACCCTTTTACTTACGGACATTTAGATGTAGTAAGAAGAGCATCGAAAATGTTTGAAAAGATCATTATTTCAGTTGTTGAAAATAGTAATAAGATCTCACTATTCAACATTAAGGAAAGAAAAGAAATTATTGAAGAGGTTATTATTAATGAAACTCAATTGGATAATATTCAAATTAAGGGCTTTAATGGTTTACTAGTAGATCATGTAAAAGATGTTGGCGCAGTTGCTGTCCTAAGAGGTTTAAGGGCGCTTTCAGATTTCGAGTATGAATTTCAAATGGCTGGTATAAATGCAAGGCTATCCAGTGAATTTGAAACAATATTTTTAATGGCTTCAGAAAATCAACAGTTTGTTGCTTCTAGGTTTGTAAAAGAAATCCATTCTTTGGGCGGGGATGTTTCATCATTTGTTCCAGGTACTGTCTTAAGGCATTTAGAGTCAAAGAAAAAATAAAATTAATTTCTTTTGAATTTCTACTTGATTCATTTGCTTTCATTTAATAGTTTGCGTTTATGGAATGGGCCGTTAGCTCAGTTGGTAGAGCAAGTGACTTTTAATCACTGGGTCGCAGGTTCGAATCCTGCACGGCTCACCATACCTACCTTTGTTGGTCAACACGATACGCAAGATTCGACACATGTTTTAGATAACATATGATGACATAAGGTGACATTTGTGACAGTTGACCAACAGTCGATCTACAAACTCTACAAAATCTTGTCGAATTTGAGAACTTTTTGTCACATACAAAATTGTCGAATTTTAAATCAACAATCCTACAATGTTACATCTCTGTCACACTTGTTCTGAAATTTGCAGAAAAATGGGATTTTATCAATTCACGCTCACCATTAAATTTCCCTTATAATTCAAAGGGATAAAGACAAAAAGAAGAGGGGTTACATTTTAAGTAAACCTCTTTTTTGTTTCTGGGGAAACACAGTGAAAACATTTTCAAAAATATTTCATTATTCCTAGCCCAAATTAAGCGTATATTGGAATGTTAATAGTTTAAAGATACGATGATAGGATTTTCTTTATGAAAAAATATCTGTCTTCATATTTGGAGTTAGTTAAGGTTGGCATTCAAACAAAAATGGAGATTTTAAACCTTTTAATTTATTATTAATTAATAATATAATAATTTAATTTAAATTTTAACAGTTTGATTTTTAGAAACTAAATTATGTGACTTTAATGTTAAAAATTATACCCTTGATATTTACGCTTTTATTTATGAGTTCTTTAAGTTTTCAAAAACTTTATGCTGAAGAGAACAGTTTTACATTCAAAAACCTTTGGGGTGGTATAAGCAAACAAGGAGGTGACCTTTTAAAAAGTTCAATCGAAACTTTTTCGGGTACACTTGAAAAATTAAATAAAGTCTTGGATGAAGAAATCAGTGATTTAAGAAAAATATCTAATGAGAATAATCAAATAAATGTTTTAGATAAAATAGATGATATTAGGTTAAGAGTTGATGAAATTAGTGATTTAAAGAAAAAAGAAGAAAACGCATCCTCATTTACAATAATTTCAAAATCAAAAAAAGACTACAGAATCAAAATAGATAATGTATTAGAGGAAATTGAGCCAATACTTTTTGATGGCGCTATTGTAAATTATGCTTCCAGAATTAGAGAAGTGCGTGAAAACATCATGCTCTTGAGAAGCGAAAAAGTAGCGCTAAACGAAAAGCTTTTGTTTGCTCCAGAAAATGGATCGCTGTTGAAATCATCCAAAAAAGACATTCAGGAAGAGATTATAAGAGTGGAAAAGTTAATTGGAAAATCTAAAACACTTATTGATGAATTAGAATACGATTTGATTAGAAAAATGAGCTCTCTTGGAGTTAGATTAAATCGTAAACAAGTGCGTGTTATGACAACTAGAATTGACGGTGATGATCTTGCTCGTTCATTTGCAATATTTGATATTACTAAACAAATTTCTACCACTCTTGGAGAGTTGGTTGTAAAGAATTCATTTAGTGGTTCTGCAACAATTAAGTATTATGGAACTTATGTTATTTTAAGCGAAATTTTGGGTTTTTCTCAAAGAGAGTTTATAAATGCAATTGACAATATTTATTTACCTGCTCTTGACGAAATAGAAGGAAATATTAAATCAAGCATTTCTTTTGCTGAAAAGTCTTATAAAGATTCAAAAGATAAAAAAAATCGTGATATTTTCAAATCTAACATAGAGTCGAATAAGTTTTCTCTTAAGGTTCTCGATCAATATAGGAAAATTCTTAAGAAACAAAGAATTTCTTTAGATGAAGCTCTTTCAAAGACAATTGAACAGATAAACGTCTCATATTCAACATACGACACGGCTGCTAATTCAGTGAATCTTGTAAATTTAATAAATGAAACTCAAAATAGTTTTAATGAGATCATGGACATGCAATTGCCTGAAATTATCCCTTTTGAAAGCACAGAATTAGAAATAAAATTCCAGGAAATATCTGATCAAATTTTTATTAACAATAGACCTTAGAAATAAAATTGTTATTCAATGATACTTTAAATTAATTAAAAAAAGATTAATTATTTTTTCTCACCCACATTAGTCCCTAAACTACCCGGAGGTCGAGATAGTATCATCATACCATCTTTAGTTGCAAGTTTCTCATAAACTCCTTGAGTTGGTGCTAACCAAACTTTTCCTGTCCCAGAAAAAGTTTGAAGAATTCCCTCGCCTGATACTGATGTACTTAACCAACTTTTACTACTTTTTTCTGCTCTAAAATCAATTCCTGAAGTCCTCATAAGGGCGAAGTTACCGTCAACACTTAGTTTTTCATTATTCAATTCAATTATTGTTATTTCATCTTCTGGAACAGGAGAAAACAGCACTGCAATTCCACTACCCGTAATGCTTGTTTGCCACAAACCCTCTCCACCGAATAATCCAGCAGATATGTTTTTTTGCATTTTAGCACTTATATCCAGTGAACCTGCCCCAGCATAAAACATACCTTTGTCACAAATTACCCCATCATTTCCATCTTCCATTTCATGTAATAAGAAGTGCCCAAATGTTGGTTCCAAAACTATAGTTCCAGTGCCATGAATTTCATTAACAAAAAAACTCTCTCCTGAAGTTGCTTTCCTAAACAAACCTTTTACTATTCCTCCACCAGTAGATGCTTTCATTTCAAGACTGCCATTCATGTAGTAAAGTGCACCTGGTTCAACTCTCACTTTAGTTTCGTTTAAGATTATTCTTACAAACTTAAGTTTCATTCCTGAATGCGAAGTAAAATACATTAATTCTGCATTACGCGGATCAGCAGAACCCTTTAATTCATCAATGCTTGTTACATGAACTTCAGCATTATCAATTGAAACTTTATTCATTACTTTGTATATATCTGATTTTGTCATCTGAACCTCTATTTTTAAATAAATAAGTTAATGCTATATATATATGCCAAATATTAATTTTTGGAAAAAAATAATTCTGAATTTATTCCTCATTAAAAGAATATTAAAGGACTTCTAATGTGTTTTATTTAATATCTGATATCGTTTTAATCCTACATTTTTGCATTGTGATTTTTATAACTTTGGGCTTTTTTCTTGTTCCAGTTGGATATAAACTGAATTGGGAATGGTTGAGAAATATAAAGTTAAGATCCTTGCATCTTGGATTAATATGTTTAGTGGCATTAGAGGCTTTTCTAGGAGTTAAATGCCCTTTAACTATCATTGAATTACATTTAAATAACCTTAATTATTCTGAAACTTTTATTGCTTATTGGATTTCAAAGGTTATTTATTGGGATTTGCCCACCATATTTTTTATCGCTCTTTATGCTGTATGTATGTCTTGGACGATTTTAATGTGGAAAATATTTCCACCAAGAAAATTGTAATTATTGTTTAAATCAACTCTTTCCTAACTTTTGAAAATATTTTTCATGATTTGATTTAAAATTTCTTTTTGATCAATTGTTGCATCTATAATTAAAGATTCATCAGGTTCTTCTAAAATACTAATCTGACTTTCAAGCAAAGAAACTGGCATGAAATGACCCTTTCTGCTTAGTATTCTTTTCTTGGCAGTTTTCTTGTCTATTTTTAAATAAACAAGTTTAAAATTTAATGGCGCTAAAAACTCTCTATATTTTTTTTTCAACGCTGAACATGCTATAATAACATGACCTTTATTTATCTTTTGTGCATCAGACAGGATTTTTGTTAACCAATTTTCCCTGTCAAAATCATTAAGTGGAATTCCAGATTTCATTTTATGAATATTTTTTAACGAGTGATGTCGGTCTGAATCAATAAAATAAGCATTAATTAATTTCGAAAGTTGGATAGCTATTGTAGATTTGCCTGATCCAGGTAAACCCATTATAAGAACACAAATGTATTTTTTGCCAATTTGTTTGTATTTTCATAATTTTTCATGGTTTAGTTTTTTTTTAATTATATTTACTTAATAATATTTATGTAATAAATTATGAAATAATTTATTTGTTAATATAAAGTATTGAAACTAATAATTTAATTGATATTAATTATTTTTATTTATAAATTTGCATAGGAAGAAGATGAGCTCATTTGCACCAGAATGGATTTTTAACTTATGCAGTGGAATGATAGCAACTGAATTTATTTCTAAAAATACCACTTTGCCAGCTATTTCTAAAAAGTATTCGCAATGTATTGCAAAGGAATATAATGAAATTGAGCCAGAACTTTTTGAGGAGGTAGCTGAGCAATATATTTTGATGTTAAATGAGCTAGAAGTAGGTGAAGAATCTTTAAATTATTTAACTGGTTTTTGTTGTTACAAGATAAATTTTGTTAATCCAAAAACCAAGAGAAACTTAACAGGTTTGTTTAGTAAAGATTTAAAGGGGACCCCTACGCCAGGATATAATGTAAATTATGCTAAAAAAGCTTTTAAAGCCTATATTTTTGCAATGAGAAGTGGTCAAATGCAATTAGCTCCTCCAGGTTGGGCAATAGAAAAAGATATTACCATCGAATTATTAAAAGATGTTGCCGCAGAGGATGTGGGAATAGAAAACTTATTTAATTAATCTTTAAAAATAAGTTACAATTATACCAAAACTTATAAGAGAAATTGAGATAGCAGCTAATAAGTTTTTATAAATCATCATAACAGATAAACCAATTACAAGACCCAAAACTCTATGCTCAGTCAAAGTGGTATCTAGCAAACCTGTAGGATAAATCAATATTACCATCATTACAGCTGAAACCATAGAGTAAGCTATTGAGTTTACCCATTTGATTAACAAGCCATTCTCTGAAATTTTATTATAAAACACGATACCCATTAATCTCCAAATTAAAGTAGCGA
>CAZCWO010000017.1:0-7631 GCA_964502335.1 uncultured Rhodobacterales bacterium
AAAAGAAGGAAAGTTAGATAGCGTAGCTAATAAAGCTGTAGCGCCAATCGAAAACTCTCTTCTATTTATGAAAAGTTTAGCCATATTTTTCTCCCTTTTAGTTTGCTTTAAAATATTTATCTCATATGAGCAAATTCTGAATTAATTTTATTTAATTTAATCTATGCAAATTTTGCATTTAATTACTATCATTTTTTTAAATATTATTAAATTTTAATTTATAAAATTTATTAATTGAAAGTTTTCCTGTATTTAGAAAATTAAGTAGAATAAAATTCAATTGATTAATTGACTTATGAAAGGAAATAGAATTGCCATCTTTAGATATTAGAAAAGTAGTTTTTCAGGTTGATGAAACACACAGGGAAATGGATAAAATATTATCTGATCCTCCAAAAAAAGTTATTGGTGCAGCTGTTATCAAGAATCACTTTGCTAACAAATTTGTTAGTAACCTTGAACCTCTTTATGACATTGGAGCAGAAGTTGGAGGTTACTTGGCTGAGAGATGCGTGAGTATACTTCAGGTTAAGCCAAATGAAATTGAAAGCTACGGGAAAGGGGCCATTGTTGGGGTTAATGGTGAAATTGAACATGCAGCAGCTCTCCTTCACCCTAGATTCGGTGCACCTGTTAGAGCTGCAGTAGGAACTGGAAAAGACATCATTCCGTCTACCAAAAAAATTGGAGGGCCAGGATCTGTTATTGTCATGCCGATGACAGATAAAGATAATATTTGGGATTTTGATCATATGGATGCAGCTGAAATTACAATTCCAGACGCTCCTCAGTCTGATGAAATTTTAATTGCTGTGTGCTTAGGTATTGGAGGAAGACCCTTAAAAAGAATTAAACCAGATTAAAGGGAGAAGAATTTATGTTTAAAGCTATTATATTATTAAAAAAGAAAAGTGAGGTTTCCTCGGAAGAATTCAAAAGTTGGTGGATAAATTCTCACTCTCCTAAAGCTTCTAAGTTACCTAAGATAAGGAAGCTATGCTTTAACCTTGTTATTAATGATGGTGACAAGGCTTATGATGGTGTTGCTGAGCAATGGTTTGACAGCAAAGAGGATTTTGAAAAAGCTTATGCCAGTGATATAGGCAAAGCTGTAGCAGAAGATTCAATAAGTAATGTTTTTAAAAGAGATAGATTATTCGTAACTGAGCATGATATAGTCTGATAATTTTTAGAATAAAAATAAACTAATTTACATTACAAGGGAGAAAAACTTGTCTTCAGATACTAACAAGTCAACTGGTTTAAGAGGTCAAGTTGCCGGTGAAACAGAGCTTTGCACTGTAGGCCAATCTGGAACTGGTTTAACTTACAGGGGCTATGAAATTACTGACTTGGCAGAAAATGCTGAATTTGAAGAGATTGCATTCCTATTACTAAAAGGCCATTTACCAAATTTGAATGAATTATCAGATTATAAATCGAAGTTAAAAATATTAAGAGATTTGCCTCAACCCTTAAAAACAACGCTAGAAGAAATTCCCGCTGACAGTCATCCTATGGATGTAATGAGAACGGGATGCGCCATGCTTGGTTGCTTGGAAACTGAAGTGAATTTTTCAGAGGAAGATGAAAAAATTCAAAGGATGCTTGCTTTGTTTCCATCAATTATTTCCTATTGGTATAGATTTAGTCATGATAATGTTAGGATTGATACATTGACAGACGATGATAATATTGGTTCGCATTTCTTAAATTTATTGCATGACAGAAAACCGTCTGAGCTCCATTCAAAAGTTATGAACGTCTCATTAATATTATACGCAGAGCATGAATTTAATGCTTCAACCTTTGCTGCAAGAGTATGCGCTTCAACACTTTCGGACATTCACAGCTGTATTACTGCAGCAATAGGAACTCTAAGAGGGCCATTGCATGGTGGAGCAAATGAAGCTGCAATGGAGTTAATTAAAAAATTTAAAAATCCTGATGAAGCAGAAAGACAAATACTTGGAATGCTTCAAAGAAAAGAAAAAATTATGGGATTTGGCCATGCTGTTTACAAAGAGAGTGATCCAAGAAACAATGTTATAAAAAACTGGTCTGAAAAATTATCAAAAGAATTCAATGATGAAACACTTTTCCCTGTTTCGGTTAGATGTGAAGAGGTGATGTGGAGAGAAAAAAAACTATTCTGCAATGCAGATTTTTTCCATGCTTCTGCCTATCATTTCATGGGGATACCTACTAAACTTTTCACTCCTATTTTCGTGATGTCTAGAATTGCTGGCTGGGCAGCTCATATCAAGGAACAAAGAGCAAACAATCGGATAATCAGACCCTCAGCAGAGTATATAGGACCGGAAACTCGAAAGTTTATAAAATTAGAAAACAGACAATAGAAAGAGTATTAAAAATGTCTTCAAATGTAGATTTTAATTCTAGGCCAGATTATGATGATGTAATCAAAGATATTGCTGAATACGTTACTAGTTACAATGTTGAATCTAAGGAAGCTATAGATACTGCAAGAAATTGTTTAATTGATAGTATTGGGTGTGGCTTGTTAGCTCTTCAATTTAAAGAATGCACAAAACATTTAGGGCCTATTGTTGAAAACACAAAGGTCCCCTTTGGATCAAGGGTCCCAGGAACTAACTTTATACTCGATCCTGTTAAGGCAGCATGGGATATCGGGTGCATAATTAGATGGTTAGACTATAACGATACTTGGCTAGCAGCTGAATGGGGACATCCTTCCGATAATTTAGGAAGCATTTTAGGATTAAGTGATCATTTATCGCAGAAAAGAATTCATGCAGGAGAAACGCCAATTTACATTAAAGAGATTTTGGAATTGATGGTCAAGGCTCATGAAATTCAGGGCGTTCTTGCAATTCAAAACTCATTTAATAGAGTTGGATTAGATCATGTTTTACTAGTTAGGGTAGCTTCAACAGCTGTTTCTTCAAAAATTATGAGAGCTACAAAAGAACAGACACTATCAGCAATTTCTCATTCATGGGTTGATGGTTCATCATTAAGAACATACAGACATGCCCCTAACGCAGGTTCCAGAAAATCTTGGGCTGCTGGTGATGCTTCATCAAGAGGTGTCAGATTAGCAGATATTGCCTTTCGAGGAGAAATGGGAGTTCCGGGAGTTCTTACTGCTCCTCAATGGGGTTTTTATGATATTAGTTTCAACAAAACTAACAAAGACCAAAAATTAAAAGAAAAGAAGGACCAGGTTTTTAATTTTAATAGAAAATATGATAGTTATGTAATGGAGCATATTTTATTTAAGATTAAATACCCCGCAGAATTCCATGCTCAAACTGCAGTTGAAGCAGCAGTAAAATTACATCAAAATGTTAAGAATAAACTGAACCAAATTAAAAAAATTGTAATTAGAACCCAGGAGCCTGCAATTAGAATTATTTCAAAAGAAGGTAAATTATCAAACGCTGCAGATAGAGACCATTGCATTCAATACATGACGGCAGTTGCACTTATTTTTGGGGATTTAAGAGCGGAATTCTATGAAGATGAATTTCATGATCAACACCCTGAGATAGATTCTTTAAGAGATAAAATGGAAATTATTAAAGATGAACGCTTTTCAAAAGAATATCTTGAACCAAGTAAAAGGTCGATTGCCAATGCTATTAAAATTTACTTTAATGATGGCTCTTATTCAGAAGATGTAGAGGTGGAATATCCTATTGGGCACAGAAGAAGAAGAGAAGAGGGGATACCACTTTTAGAGAAAAAATTTTTAAGAAATCTAAACACTTGTTTTGATAAAGAGAAGTCTAAAGAAATTTATGATTTATGCCTAAATCAGGACAAACTTGAGAAAACAACTGTACAAGATTTTATGTCAATGTTTGTAAAATAAAAATTCTAAAACATATAATTTGACAACTATTGATAAAATTGAGCAGTATTAATAGTAAATTTAATTATTCAATTTGTTTATTTTACGGAGAAAATGAATGAGGCCAGAAGGCAAAAATTTAAGAATCAATGGAGATAGATTATGGGATTCTATCATGGAAATGGCAAAAATAGGTCCTGGTATTGCTGGTGGCAATAATCGTCAAACTTTAACAGATGATGATGCCAAAGGAAGAGAGTTATTTAAACAATGGTGTGAAGACGCCGGACTTGAAATGGGTTTGGATAGTATGGGAAACATGTTTGCCAGAAGAGAAGGCAGTGACCCTGATGCTCTTCCAGTAATGGTTGGAAGCCATTTAGACACTCAGCCAACAGGAGGTAAATACGATGGTGTGCTAGGAGTTTTAGCTGGGTTAGAAATAATAAGATCATTAAATGATTTGGATATAAAGACTAAGCATCCAATTGAAGTAGTTAATTGGACTAATGAAGAAGGAACTAGGTTTGCTCCACCTATGTTGGCTTCCGGAGTATTTGCAAAAATGCATACAGAAGACTGGGCGTATAATAGAGAAGATGCAGAAGGTAAAAAATTTGGCGATGAGTTAAAGAGAATTGGATGGAGAGGAGATGAACCCGTGGGTGAAAGAAAACTTCACGCCTTCTATGAATTGCATATTGAGCAAGGTCCAATACTGGAAGATGAGAATGTTAATATTGGTGTAGTAACTCATGGTCAAGGTTTAAATTGGCTTCAAGTAACACTGCATGGAAAAGAATCTCACACAGGTTCAACTCCAATGCCAAAAAGAGTGAACGCTGGATTGGGCATGGCAAAAATTACACAACTAGTTGATGAGATTGCATGGTCACATGCTCCACTTGCTGTCGGGGCTATAGGTCACGCAGATGTATATCCAAATTCAAGAAATATTATACCAGGTAAAGTTGTTTTTACAGTTGACTTTCGGCACCCTAAGAAAGAAGTGATTGAGGATATGGAGAACAGGCTTAGAAAAGGAGCAAAAGAAATAGCACACGATCTTGGGTTAAAGATGGAAATAGAGAAAGTTGGAAACTTTGACCCTGTAGAATTTGACAAAAATTGTGTTGAAAAAATTAGATCAGCTGCAAAAACATTAGGCTATACGCATATGGATATTGTCTCTGGTGCTGGACATGATGCCTGTTGGATTAATAGGATTGCACCAACTGCAATGGTTATGTGCCCTTGTGAAGATGGTTTGTCTCATAATGAGGCAGAAGAGATTACAAAAGATTGGTCTACAGCTGGAGCAGATGTATTGTTTCATGCTGTTGTGAATACTGCAGAAATAATTGATTAATTTTATTGGAGGAAAATAAATGAGTACTGTTATAAAAGGTGGAACAATCGTTACAGCTGACTTGAGCTTTAGTTCAGATGTTTTGGTTGAAAATGGAAAAATATCATCAATAGGAAAGAATCTTAAAGGGGATAAAGTCATTGATGCGAGTGGCTGCTATATAATGCCAGGAGGAATTGACCCTCACACTCATATGGAAATGCCTTTTATGGGAACATTCTCTGCAGACGACTTTGAATCAGGAACCAAGGCGGCTGTTTCTGGTGGAACTACCATGGTGGTTGATTTTTGCTTGCCTTCACCCGATCAATCTCTTTTGAGTGCTCTTAATGGCTGGCATAATAAGTCAACTAAAGCTGTTTGCGATTATTCCTATCATATGGCCATTTCTTCTTGGAGAGAAGAAATATTTAATGACATGGAAGAGGTGGTAAACAATAAAGGGATCAATACTTTTAAACACTTTATGGCCTATAAAGGAGCGCTAATGGTTGATGATGACGAGATGTTTGCATCATTCCAGAGATGTGCCGAACTTGGTGCCATGCCTTTGGTGCATGCAGAAAATGGGGATGTTGTAGCTGCACTTCAAGCAAAATTATTAGCCGAAGGTAATAATGGACCAGAAGGGCACGCTTATTCTAGGCCACCTGATGTTGAAGGGGAAGCATGCAATCGTGCCATTATGTTGGCTGATATGGCTGGAGTGCCATTGTATATAGTTCATGTTTCCTGTGAACAAGCTCATGAATCTATTAGAAGAGCAAGACAGAATGGTAAAAGAGTATTCGGTGAACCATTAATCCAACATCTTGTCTTAGATGAAGGCGAGTACCAAAATTCAGATTGGGATCATGCCGCTAGAAGAGTAATGTCTCCTCCCTTTAGAAATAAACTTCATCAGGATTCTCTTTGGAATGGTCTTGCCTCAGGAAGTCTTCAAGTGGTGGCAACTGATCACTGTGCATTTACAACGGAGCAAAAGAGAATGGGATTGGGCGACTTCACTAAAATTCCAAATGGAACAGGTGGGTTGGAAGATAGGATGCCGGTACTTTGGACATACGGAGTAGGAACAGGTAGACTCACTATGAACGAGTTTGTAGCAGTAACTTCTACAAATATTGCAAAAATACTTAATATTTACCCAAAAAAAGGTGCCATTAGGGAGGGATCTGATGCAGATATAATTGTTTGGGATCCTTCTTCTGAAAAAACAATTGCAAGCAAAACTCAACAATCAATAATAGATTACAATGTTTTTGAAGGCATAAAAGTAAAAGGATTACCTCGATTTACTTTATCTAGAGGAAGAGTTGCTGCTGAAGAAGGTAAAGTTCAAGCAAGCCCAGGCGATGGTGAATTCGTTTCTAGAAAGCCATTTTCAGATGTAAATAAAGCTCTATCAAAATGGAAAGAGCTTACATCACCAAGAAGGGTAGAGAGAAAAGCTGAAAATATGCCTGCTGGGGTTTAATTTGACTTTATAAATTATGAGTAATATTAAATCGGTTGAAATCAAAAATCTATCATTAGTATTTAATACTAATGATGGTCCAGTACATGCTCTAAATGAGATAGAACTAGACATTTTTAAGGGAGACTTTGTTTCTTTAATAGGGCCTTCAGGATGTGGAAAAACAACTCTCTTGAGGGTTATAGCTGACCTTCAAGAACCTACTTCTGGCTCTATTCTTGTTAATGAAAAGTCTGCTGAGAGAGCAAGAATGGAGAGAGATTATGGATATGTTTTTCAGTCCCCTGCTTTATTTCCGTGGAGGACAATTTCTGGTAATATAGGCCTACCTCTAGAAATTATGGGTTTTGAAAAATCTGACAGAATTAAAAGAATAAAGAAAAACCTTGAATTAGTTAATTTATTGGGTTTTGAGAAAAAGTTTCCCTGGCAACTTTCTGGAGGAATGCAGCAAAGGGCATCAATTGCACGTGCATTGAGTTTTGACCCAGAGTTACTTTTAATGGATGAGCCTTTTGGAGCTCTTGATGAGATAGTCAGAGATCACTTAAACGAACAACTTTTAGAGTTGTGGAGAAAGACAGAAAAAACTGTTGTTTTCGTTACACACTCTATACCAGAGGCAGTTTTTTTGTCCACGCATATTGTGGTTATGTCTCCTAGGCCTGGCAAAATTTTTGACATTATTACAAGTCCACTGCCAAGCAAACGGGATCTTTCTATAAGAGAAACTCCTGAGTTCTTAAAAATAGCACAAAGAGTGAGGGAAGGGTTACGTGCGGGGCACTCATATGATGACTAAAAATATTTATTAGAGTTAATAGTGAATAAAATAATTTCAGGTTCAACCTTACCAATTTTAAGCGTCTTAATATTCATTTTTGCGATTTGGTATGTTGGGACTGTTTTATTGAACAGCCCCTTTCAGAAAGATGTTTATAAAAGAA
>CAZCWO010000017.1:7731-21005 GCA_964502335.1 uncultured Rhodobacterales bacterium
TTAATGCCTTGGATTATAACTTCTCAGACAATTCCTATTCTAGCGATTGCTCCAATGATAATAGTCGTGTTGAGTGCACTAGGAATTCAGGGACTACTTCCAAAGGCTTTTATATCGACTTATCTAAGCTTCTTTCCTGTTACTATTAGTATGGTGAAAGGACTTCGCTCTCCTGAAACAATTGAGTTAGACATGATGAAAACATGGAATGCGAATGGAATTGAGACCCTTTTTAAGCTTAGACTGCCATCTTCAATACCATTTTTATTTGCAGGAATGAAAATTGGAATAGCCGCTGCTTTGGTTGGTGCAATTATTGGAGAATTGCCTACTGGTGCTGTTTCGGGTTTAGGCGCTCGCATGCTTCAAGGCTCATATTATGGGCAAATGGTTCAAATATGGTCAGCCTTAATCTTTGCTTCATTTATTGCAGCTTTGTTAGTAACAATCATCGACTTGATTAGACGGTCTACAATCAAACGTTTCGGTCAGGTAAATTAATGTTTTCATCAATTTTAAAAAATAATTATTTTTCTTTAATTTCTTTGACATCTATTGTGATTTCACTTTTTTTTGATGGTTCAGTAATTGGGTTTTCATTAATTTTACTATTTTTGCTAGTGAGTTTTTTAAGTAAATCCATTCATAGTATTTTCTTAACAGGGATTTTATTACACGCATTCATATTTTACTTATTAGGTGATGTTTATTCATCAAACACTTCAGTTGGATTATGGCTCCAGCTTTTTGCTTCATGGATTTCAGCCATTATTTTTGTGTCTAGATTAGCATTTTTGAATCCTAAAATTGATTTTTTTAAAAAAATTATGATTTTAGTTGTGCCATTCTTTTTTGGTCTTTGGATAATTTTATTATGGGAGATATTGTGTGTTGGCTTTAATGTTCCTCAATTACTTTTACCGGCACCTAGTTTAATAGGCCTTCAAATATCAAATTCATTAGATCTACTGTATGCTGATTTTTATCAAACAGTAATAAAAGCAGTTATCCCCGGCTATATTTATGGATGTGGTTCAGCTTTTATTCTTTCAGTAATAATAGATCGCTCACCCTTTTTGCAAAGGGGCTTACTGCCCATAGGCAATTTAGTTAGCGCAATGCCGATAGTAGGTATTGCACCAATTATGGTAATGTGGTTTGGTTTTGACTGGCAGTCTAAGGCTGCGGTAGTTACAATAATGACATTTTTCCCGATGCTAGTGAATACAGTTGCAGGTTTACAAATTGCTAACAGCATAGATCACGATGTTATGAGCACCTGGGGAAGTAGCTATTGGCAGTCATTATTTAAAATGAGATTACCAAAGGCCTTGCCTTTAATTTTTAATGGTTTAAAAATAAATACAACTCTTGCGTTGATAGGAGCAATTGTAGCAGAGTTTTTTGGAACTCCTGTTGTCGGAATGGGTTTTAGAATCTCAGTTGAAGCTCAGAGAATGAGTTTTGATTTAGTATGGGCTGAAATAACAATGGCAGCATTGGTTGGCTCATGTTTATATGGAATTTTGGCTTTGCTTGAAAGATATTTGACTTTTTGGCATCCTTCGTTTCATAGTCGTCAATAAAAATTAGGAGAAAATATATGAAAAAATTAATATTAACTATTATAGCAGTTATATTTAGCGCTACTTCAATAGTTGCACAAGCTGCTGATAAAGTTACAATTCAGTTAAAATGGGTTACTCAAGCTCAATTTGCTGGATATTATGTAGCAAAAGATAAAGGTTATTATGCTGATGAAGGGTTAGATGTAACCATTCTTCCTGGAGGCCCTGATGTTGTTCCACCTCAAGTTATGGCTGGTGGTGCTGCAGATGTTATGGTTGATTGGATGCCTTCAGCGTTAGCTGCGAGAGAAAAAGGATTGGCAATTGTAAACATTGCGCAACCGTTCAAAAGCTCTGGTCTTCTTTTAGTTTGCAGAAAAGATTCAGGTATATCTAAACCTACAGATCTCAAAGGCAAAACTGTTGGTGTATGGTTTGGGGGAAATGAATACCCTCTTATGAATTGGATGAGCAAGTTAAATATCCCAACAGATGGAAGTGCTGGCGGAATAACTCTTATGAAACAGGGATGGAATGTCGACCCTATTCTTCAAAAACAAGCAGATTGTGTTTCTGCTATGGCTTACAATGAATACTGGCAGGTTATAGACGCTGGATTAACCAATGACGATCTAACAATATTTAATTATACTGACCTTGGAGTTGCTTCATTAGAAGATGGTCTTTACGTTATGGAAGATAAATTAAAAGATCCAAATTTTGTGACTAAAATGGCTAAATTTGTTAGAGCAAGCATGAAAGGATGGGCATGGGCAAGAGAAAACTCTGATGCTGCAGCAGATATTGTGTTAGAAAATGATGATACTGGAGCTCAAACTGAAGCACATCAAAGACGAATGATGGGTGAAATTAATAAACTTACCGCTGGATCAGATGGCTCTTTAGTTGAAGCGGATTTTAATACAACCGTTGAGAATCTTATGTCAGCTGGAGCTGATGCTGTCATCAGTAAAAAGCCAGTTGGTGCATGGTCTCATGTTGTAACTAACCAAATGTAGTCAAAAATCAAAAATAACTTTGATTATATAAAAAGGGGTTGGATTGATTGCCAACCCCTTTATAAATTTATAACATTATATTATTTAAATTTTATTTAATTTATTTCTATTTTAAGTTATAAATTATTCTTATTAATACGGGGACATAAAATGACTGAGACGCCAAATGACGTTAAAAAGGGTAGGCTTTCTGAACAAGAGTATATTGAAAACTTCGATGAGATTCATCCTCCTTTAAATGATCATGAGGCTTTGGTTGAGGGAGATAGGTGTTATTATTGCTATGATGCTCCGTGCATAGAGGCCTGTCCAACAGGAATTGATATTCCTCTATTCATTAGACAAATAACTTCTCGGAATCCGGAAGGTGCAGCCAAAACAATTTTTGATGAGAATATTTTAGGTGGCATGAGTGCTCGTGTATGCCCTACTGAGACGTTATGCGAAGAGGCGTGTGTAAGAAATACAGGTGAAGATCAACCAGTTAAAATAGGCTTGCTTCAAAGGTATGCGACAGATACTTTGATGAATTCAAAGTCTCACCCCTATGAAAGAGACAAACCAAATGGAAAGAAGGTAGCAATTGTTGGTGGTGGTCCTGCAGGATTGTCATGTGCACATAGATTATCAATGAAAGGATATTTAGTAACGATTTTTGACTCGAAGCCAAAGCTAGGAGGTTTAAATGAGTATGGAATTGCAGCTTACAAAAGTTTGAATAATTTTGCAGAACGAGAAGCAAAGTTTGTGTTATCTTTAGGTGGAATCGAATATAAATTAAACACAACATTTGGAAAAGATATAACCCTTGATGACCTTCAACAAAGATTTGATGCAGTTTTTCTAGGTATAGGATTATCAGGAGTTAACGATCTTTCTTTAGAGGGAGAAAATAGAGATGGCATTGAAGATGCAGTCAAATATATTGAAGACATAAGGCAAACAAAAGAACTTTCTAAGCTCCCCGTTGGAAGAAAAGTAATTGTTTTAGGCGGAGGCATGACAGCTGTTGATATAGCTGTACAAATTAAGAAGTTAGGATCTGAAGAGGTAACTATTGTTTATCGAAGAGGCCAAAAAGATATGCCAGCTTCTTCAAAAGAGCAAAAGAATGCACAAAATAATGGTGTATTAATAAGGCATTGGTCAAAACCATCAAAACTACTTATCGAACAAAATACTGTGAACGGGGTAGAATTTGAGTATACAGAAATCAAAGATGGTAGATTAACTTCAACTGGTGAAAAGTTCAAACTTAAAGCTGACATGGTTTTCAGAGCCATTGGTCAAACTTTAGAGGAGGACATAAATAATTTTCCCAAAGTTGAAAACGGAAAAATACAGGTTGATGAAGAATATAGGACAAGTATTCCTGGAATTTGGTCAGGAGGTGACTGTGTTAAAGACGGAGAAGATCTAACAGTATCTGCTGTTGAAGCAGGTAAAAAAGCCGCTATGTCTATTCATAAAAAACTAAGTTTATAATTTATAATTAGGAGAAATCTATGGCAAATTTATCTAGTGAATTTTTAGGAATTAAATCTCCCAATCCATTCTGGCTTGCTTCAGCGCCTCCTACCGATAAAAAATATAATGTTGAAAGAGCATTCAAAGCAGGTTGGGGGGGAGTTGTATGGAAAACTTTGGGAGAAGCAGGTCCTCCAATAGTCAATGTTCAAGGACCTCGATACGGTGCAATTCATTCTAACGACAGAAGGTTGTTAGGTTTGAATAATATTGAATTAATTACAGACAGACCTCTTGAAATTAATTTGCAAGAAATTAAAGAAGTCAAAAAAAAATGGTCTGATAGAGCCTTAGTTGTTTCACTAATGGTCCCTTGTGAAGAACAATGTTGGGTTGACATACTTAAAAGTGTTGAAGAAACTGAAGCTGATGGTATTGAATTAAACTTTGGATGCCCTCACGGCATGTCAGAAAGAGGCATGGGTTCAGCTGTAGGTCAAGTTCCTGATTATGTTGAAATGGTTGCAAAATGGTGCAAGCAAAACACAAGAATGCCTGTTATTGTTAAATTAACACCAAATATTTCTGATATAAGACAACCTGCACGAGCAGCGTTGAATGGGGGTGCTGATGCTGTATCTTTAATCAACACAATCAGTTCAATAGTCGGAGTTGATTTAGATGAAATGAGTCCAGAACCTCATACTGATGGAAAGGGAACCAGTGGAGGTTATTGTGGCCCTGCAGTTAAGCCAATAGCATTAAATATGGTGGCACAATTAGCTCGTGACCCAGAAATGAAAAATTTACCTATTTCAGGTATCGGAGGGGTAACAGTTTGGAAAGATGCTGCGGAATTTATGGCTCTTGGAGCAGGGAATGTTCAAATTTGTACAGCTGCCATGGCTTACGGTTTTAATATTATTCATGAAATGACCTCAGGTTTATCTAATTGGATGGATAGCAAGGGGTACACTTCAGTTGATCAGATAATAGGTAAAGCTGTGCCAAATGTAACTGACTGGCAGTATTTAAATTTAAACTATGTGGTAAAGGCTAAAATTAATCAAGATTCATGTATAAAATGTGGTCGTTGCCACATAGTTTGTGAGGATGCATCCCACCAAGCTATTACTAATATTGTTGAGGGTGAAAGACATTTTCAAGTAATAGATGAAGAGTGTGTAGGGTGCAATCTTTGTGTAAGTATATGTCCAATTGAAGATTGTATAACAATGGAGCATATGTCTTCCGGGGTTGATCCAAGAACTAAGAAAAAAATAGATAATTATGGAAATTGGACTACTCACCCTAATAATCCATCAAGAATTTCTGATGCTGCAGAATAATGAAAAAAACATTAAATTTTTATAGAGGATATTAAATATGCCTGATTCAACTATTGTTCCAAATGACCTAAGTTCATTTTGGATGCCGTTTACTGCTAACAGGCAGTATAAGAAAAACCCACGTTTATTGTCATCTGCTGATAGGATGCATTACAAAACTCCAGAAGGAAGAGAAATTTTAGATGGCACAGCTGGTCTGTGGTGCGTAAATGCTGGTCATAAAAGGCCAAAAATAGTTGAAGCCATTCAAAAACAAGCTGAAGAATTAGATTTTGCTCCTACTTTCCAAATGGGCCATCCAAAAGCATTCGAATTAGCTAACAGGTTAATTAATATAGCTCCTGATGGATTGGATCATGTTATGTATACCAATTCTGGTTCTGAATCTGTGGAGACTGCCCTAAAAACAGCCATTGCCTACCACCGAGCAAAAGGTGAAGGCCAGCGCTTTAGACTTATTGGCAGAGAAAGAGGTTATCACGGTGTTAATTTTGGTGGTATTTCTGTAGGGGGCATTGTCGCGAATAGAAAAATGTTTGGTGCAATGTTAACCGGAGTTGATCATATTTGTCATACTCACGACATTAAAAGAAACGCTTTTAGTAAAGGGCAACCCGAGCATGGTGTTGAATTCGCAGAAGACCTAGAAAGAGTTTTGGCTTTGCATGACCCTTCTACCGTTGCAGCTCTAATCATTGAACCTGTTTCTGGTTCAACAGGGGTGTTGGTTCCACCTAAAGGTTATCTTCAAAGAATTAGAGAAATTTGCGATAAACATAATATTTTATTAATATTTGATGAAGTTATAACTGGTTATGGCAGACTTGGTGCTCCATTTGCAGCACAACACTTTGATGTACTTCCTGACATGATTGTATCTGCAAAAGGTTTGACAAATGGTGTGCTTCCAATGGGCGCGGTTTATGTTAAGAAGCATATTCATGATGCCTTCATGAATGGGCCAGAACATTTAATTGAGTTTTTCCATGGATATACATACTCTGGTCACCCAATGGCATGTGCGGCTGCTTTAGGAACTTTGGATACTTATGAAGAAGAAGGTCTCCTTACAAGAGCTTCTGAGCTAGCTGATTACTGGGAACAATCTATACATAATTTAAAGGGACTTCCTCATGTAATTGATATAAGGAATATTGGCTTAGTCGGAGCTATAGAACTTGAAACAATTTCTGGAGAGCCAACTAAGAGAGGTATGAATGCTATGGTTAAGGCTTTTGAAAAAGGGTTATTAATCAGAACTACTGGAGACATAATTGCATTATCACCTCCACTAATAATTGAAAAGTCTGAAATTGACCAAATATTTGATATTGTTTCAAGCATTTTAAAAGAGCTTGATTGATAGGAGCGTTAATTGAAAAACGTACTTTCAATTCAAGAGATATTTGATTTAGCTAGGGATACACTGGTTAAAGCTGGATCAAATGAAGGTCAATCTGAAGCCGTAGCAGATACCATTTCAAGAGCAGAACAAGATGGATCTGCTTCTCATGGTTTGTTTAGACTCCCTGGTTACTTTGCTTCTCTTAAAAGTGGGAAGATAAATCAAAATCCTAAACCCAAATTAACAAATGTTACTAAAGCTGTACTTAAATGTGATGGTGATCGATCATACGCTCCATTAGTTCACAAAATGTATCTTGACAACCTTATTGAAAATGCAAAAGAAATTGGTGTTTCAATACTATCCATAAATAGAGTTGCTCACTTTGCTGCTTTATGGCCTGAAACAGAAACTTTAGCGGAAAGTGGTTTAGTGGGTATTGCATGTACTTCATATATGCCTGCGGCTGCTCCTTTTGGAGCCAGTGAAAAGCTATACGGTACAAATCCAATATCTTTTGCTTGGCCGAGAAAAAAAGATAAGCCAATTGTTTTTGATATGGCTACTTCTTCTTTGGCCCTGGGAGATATTCAAATAGCCGCTAGAGATGGTCATGAGTTGCCCCTTGGAACAGGCATTGACAAAGAAGGTAAACCCACTACAGATCCAAATAAAATTTTAGAAGGTATGTTGCTTCCATTTGGAGGCTACAAAGGCTCTCATTTTTCTATGATGATAGAATTTTTGGCTGGACCTCTTGTTGGGGAGACCACTAGTTTTCTTACTAAAGAAAATAATCTTGATGATGGAGGCCCTCCATTAGGGGGCGAACTTATAATAGCAATGGCACCGGAAATAATATCTGATCTTGATGACTGGGAAAAGAATTCTGAACCCTTTATAAATAAACTTTCAAATTTAAATGGAGTTAGAATTCCAGGTAAAAGAAGACACAATAATAGAGAGACAAGAAACAGCGTAGAGGTGAATTCAGATTTACTTCAAAAAATTTATTCATTAAAATAGATTTCAACACATTTTGCAAAAATATATGTTAAAAGAAAATTCAATATTTGATAAAAGACCATGGGTTATTGGGAAATAATTGATACTGGAATAGGGTGTCAAGTTAAGAGAATTACAGTTCCATCTAACAAAAAATTGTCGCTTCAAAGCAACAAGCACAGAAAAGAACATTGGGTTGAAGTTTCAGGTGAAGCTATAGTTGAAATTGACAGTAAAGTTACAAAATTACTCAGAGGTGACAGCATTGACATACCTTTGGGAGCTGTCCGCAGACTAACAAATAATAAAGAAATTGATTTAATTGTAAATGAAATTCAATTTCGGGATTATTTTGGCGACGATGATATAATTCAATACGGGGATGATTTTGGCCGTATCTAGTTTATTCGAAATATAGAACTTCAATCATGAAAGATTATTTTTTTATTTTGAAATGGTATTTTTTCGGCCGTTTGAAGATTGGTCGAAGAGAAAGAATAAAAACTGCATTTGAAAAATTTAATGAAGTATTAAGTTCTCTCGAAAAGGGACGTACAGTTATTGATGCTGGTGCTAACGTCGGAGAATTAACTAAAATATTTTTAGATAAAGGTTTAACAGTTCATGCATTTGAACCAGATCCAATAGCAATTATTGAATTGAAGAGCAGGTGTAAATCAGCAGATAATCTTATTTTATTTCAAACAGCAGTTGGATTAAAAAATGAAACTAAAAAGCTTTATAGATATAGAAAGTTTGATGAAGCAAATCCTTACACAACGCAAGGCTCGTCACTTTTAGAATACAGAAGTGGAAAAAATAAACCATTTGTAGAAATAACAGTTATTAATCTTATTGAATATATAAAAAAAATACCTAACGATTTATCTTTGCTGAAAATGGATATTGAGGGAAGTGAAGTAGAAATATTAAATGAAATAATTAATGAAGGTTTGCATAGAAAAATAGGTAATATTTTTGTTGAAACCCATGAAAGATTTTCTCACTCTTTAGGTTTAGAGACTGCTAAATTAAAACTTAAAATCAAAAAATTAAATATTAATAATATAAATTTAGATTGGGCATAAATAGACTTAATATATAGAAAAGGCTTTAATTCTTTTTGTTAAAATTGATTCATAATATAAGATTGCTGACCTTTATAATTTCTTGGGTTGCTGCATTTATTTCAATTGTAAATAACCATAATATCATTGTGGATATTGGAGTTTTTTCTTTTGGGATTTTTTTGTTCTTAAATTTATTTTTTTTGACAATTCAAAGTTACTTTATAATTTTTATTTTAATAATTTTATGTGTTCTTTTATTTCATCAGTTCCCATCAATGGTTGAAATTTATGAAGGTGGAAGATTTATATTAATTTTTGCTGGCTTGATACCAACAATGGGTTTAGTTAGGGCGGCTGCCCTTAAATTAAATTCAGTAAAAGAAACGCAAAAATTATTATCTCAACTATCAACTGATTTTTCCTCAACTGGTTTTCAAATCACTTCACATTTATCAGGTTCTATAATCAACACTGGAGTTTTTCCTATGCTCGCTGCATCAATCCCACAAGACAGCGATCATTACTACAGAAAAAAAGTTGCTGAAGCTTCTATTCGTGGTATGGCATCTTCTGTAACTTGGTCTCCATTTTTTGTTGCATTTGCTGTTGGACAAGTTTTTATTGATTCATTCCATTCTTGGCTTGGCCTCTTGATTGGAGTATTTATCAGCATGGTATTTACTTCAGTTACAGTTTTTTTATTAAATAAAGGCTTAAACTTAAATAAATTACTAAATTCTATAGCTTGTTTAAAGCCGATATTTATTCATCTAGTAGTTATTATGTCGATTATTATTTCATGTGCTCTAATGTTTAATTTCACCGCTTTATCTGCAGTTATTTTAATTATGCCCATTTTAATTTTAATTCAATGTATTGCCAGACCATATCATATTATAAGCATTACTTCTCAAACAATAACTTCAATGAGAAAAAATATTGATGACGTAGTAATTATAAGTCTAGCTATGATGGTTGGATATTTAGTAACCCAATCAGAATATAATCAGCATATTTTAGCAATTTATAATTTCCAAAAGATACCAGAATTTTTAATATTCATTACAATACCAATGATTATGTGTATAGGATCAATTATCTGTGTGCATCCAGTAATTAGCAGCACTGTGCTACTGACTATTTTTACTAGCAATCAATTTGATTTAAATCACGCACTTTTGATGCAAGCACATTTAATTGGCTGGTGTGTAGGTACGCTTAGTTCAGTGGCTTCACTTACAGTTATAACTTGTTCAAATTTATTTAAGGTTTCGTCAATTAAAATTGCTTTTGGTGAGAATGTCTACGTTGTATTCTCTTTTGCAATATTTGGAGGATTAATATTAGGAATATTAAACTTATTTTATTGATGAGTTATAAAAATATTTTATAAAATGTGCCTAAAGCTAAATAGAGAAAAGTAACTGAACATATTCTAAATATATACTTTTTTAAAAGACTATTGGTGTATTTAAAAATTTTATCAACAGAATAAGCGCAAATGAAGCACCATAATATTGAGGATGAAATAAACCCAAAGAAAAAGATAAAATAATGTGATAATTCAGGGTCATTAACCCCTAAAGCACTAAACGAACTTCCTAAGGCGGCCCAGTAGGCTATATTTTGTGGGTTGGTTATTGAAAGCATCACTCCAGATTTTAAGGCGCTATTATTTAGTTTTTTTGTAGTTACAAAATTATCATTTTGAATATTTGAAGACTGAAATGAATCATAAGCCAAATAAATTAAATAAATAATACCAACCAATGACAATGGAATTTTTAATATATCTATCTTAAGAAGAACTCCAATTCCGAGAAGACCAAGAATAGCCCATAGTGCATCACCTGCAAGCGATCCTATTTGAACATTGAGTGCTGGTAGAAATCCTCCTGACATGCCTCTTTTTATTGTTTCAGTAAAAACAATACCCGGAGCAGCATTAAATAAAAGTCCCAGAAAAAATGCTTCAGCAAAAAATAACATATCAATCAACTTAATTATTTTCGATATACAATGAATATTTTATTCTTGATATCTTAAGTGTTCTTTAAATCTGTTAATTACTTCAAATTCCTTTTAATACAAAGCCTATATAATTTTAATTTATAATTTATATTATATATTTTTGTGAAATAATTTATTAAAGTTTATTATGGAAATGCTTTAGCTTAGTTATCAGTTATATCATTTGGAGGATAAATGAAAAATTCGAAAACAGTATTGATAGACAAAAATCCAGGTCGAAATGCACAAACCTATGGAATAGCAAGGGAATTAAATACAGATCTTGATTTGATTCATGAGCCATCAATTGGAGTTGTAGGTAATAAAGGGGATTCTCAATGCTATATTGGAGTTGAAAGAAAAGTTAAAGTTATACATGAGGCATTGAGGAACAGGATAGGTATAAATTCAGATCAATTAAATATGAGGTTGGTTCAACCTGAATTTACTATTGCGACTTCTGACGGAATTAGAAATGGCACTAAAGAAATGCGGTACTCCCTTATTGGCCGTGAAGTAACAAATGATTCAATTTGTGAGCATCTTAGTGCGAGTGGTTTGGAAGGAGTGATAGCAGTGGTTGCATGTGATAAGCCTCCTGTTGGAACATTATCAGCAATATTAGAACATAATAGACCAGCTATTATAATGTCAGACGGTTCTATTAGGCCTGGAATAGATTCAGTGTCAAAAGAGCCTATAGACATTATCACTAGTTTCCAATCAGCCGGAAGTGATGATGAAGAGTTAAAAAAAAGGATTGCGTGCGAAGCTTGTCCAGGATATGGCAGCTGTGGAGGTATGTTTACTTACAATACTATGCAAACATTTATTGGTGTTGTAGGAATGCAACCGCTTCATATGGTTTCTCCTGCATCTGAGGATGAGAGAAGAGTTAAAATTTTTCCAGATGAACTGATTAATTACTTGGAAAATTTAATAGAGAAAGATATTAAGCCTAGAGATATTGTAACTAGAGAATCTTTGCGTAATGCAATTATTGTGTCAATGGCTGTAGGAGGTTCTACCAATGTAATGTTGCATGCTCCAGAGTTAGCTAGAGCCTCGGGATATAAAAGTTTTTCTGATGAAATCATGAGCCCCGATGAATTCAATCTTTTATCTGAAAAAATCGTACCCGTTGTAATTAATGCAAGACCATTTGGTAAATATTCAATGGTTGATATAGATCGCAAAGGAGGTATACAAGTTTTTGTCAAAGACTTACTTGATGCTGGTTTGCTTAATGGTGATACTTTGACTTGTACGGGTGAAACTCTAAAAGATCAACTTGATAGACTTTCTCCAGTAAAGCCTGATGGAGACGTAATATATAATGTCAAAGATCCTTTTAAGGATACAGGTGGTTTAAGGGTGTTGGGAGGAAACTTATCACCAGAATACAGTGCTGTTTTAAAACTTGCTGGTGTTGAGGGAGGTCTTGAAAATAATATATTTAATGGAAAGGCTAAGATATTTGATGGTGAGCAAACATTGCTTAGGTCCTTAGAGGAAGCACCAGACCAATTCAAAAATTTAGATATGATAATAGTCAGGTATGAAGGCCCTGTAGGTGGCCCCGGGATGCCAGAGATGCTTGATTCTACATCAAGAATTACTTCACTTTGCAGGGAAAGAGACATCATTGTTGGGTTAATGACTGATGGAAGATTTTCTGGAGGCTCTGTTGGATTAGTAATTGGCCATGTAGGTCCAGAAGCAGCTATAGGAGGACCAATAGCTTTAATTGAAGAAGGTGATGATATTATTGTTGATTTAAATAAAAATGAAATTAACTGCTCCCAATTATTAGATGGTATTGTTTATTCAAAAAGAAAACAACAATGGGATAATAAGGTTCTTGAAAATGGAGAATTTCACCCATCAGTGGGTGAAGCAGATACAAGACTCCTTAGCCGAATGAGATCATCTGAAGTTTCTGCAGTTTATGGTGCGGGTATGCATCCTGATAGGAAATTATGGATTTGCAGACCAAGAGCAATTGAAAACCAAAACTTTATACCTAAGAATAAATATAAATAATTCTTAAATAAGTCTTATGCTTATAAATCAATGTGTTACATTTAATTTGTTGGAAGGAATGGCTCCCCAGGACTAAGTTTGTTCATGCCACAAGCACCAATCACATATCATTACAAGCAATACCAACAGTTTAAGTGATACAGTTTTTGTGTCAACAGGCACAAATTGTCTACCGTTTTGTCTACCCCCACACGAGAGCCACCCCACCTGCCTACGTATATATACATAACCTCTGCAACAGATTAGGTGTCATCATTGGAAACCACATATTGGATGTTAGTAACGAGGGATAGGAGTATTAATATTATACCCTTTCGTTAAAACAGAGAGAGAGAGATAAAAGTGTGACAAATGTGACAAAAGTAACGTGAAATCGGAAAGTCTGGCAATAATGTGAA
>CAZCWO010000018.1:0-20936 GCA_964502335.1 uncultured Rhodobacterales bacterium
AATTAATAATCCAGTTGAAAATTATTTAGAGGCAATGGAAAAGCATAAACCAAATATTTTAGGTATGTCTGCTCTACTCACAACGACGATGCCTTACATGAAAGTTGTAATTGATACTATGGTTGAAAAGGGAATTAGAGACGATTATATAATTTTGGTTGGTGGCGCTCCTTTGAATGAAGAATTTGCTGATAGTGTTGGCGCAGATGCGTATTGCAGGGATGCAGCTGTAGCTGTTGAAACGGCAAAAAAACTTATTCTTGAGAGAGAATCATCTAATGCAGTCGCTTAAGATTGTCAGGCAGTCTTGTGGGCTAAGTTTTCCAATTATTTAAATATAATTTAATGGCTCATATAATCACTGTTTTCTGGAGAGACATTCCCGCCCAAGTAATTGCAGAGGAAGGCAGAGGCAGGAAGAGAAAACAGGCCAAAGTTGAACTTGAAAAAAGATTTCTAATTGCCATTGATTCTGCAGCTATGAAAAGTGGTGCTGACAATACAGATGATTACTTAAATGATTGGAGAAGGTCAAAACCAGAAACTATATCAGGAAGTTTGGAATTTGAAGCAGATAAATTAAGACAAAAACTTGAAAAAAAATATTCAAATGCTGTATTAAAGGCGCTTATTTCAAATGGTGGATATAAGTAATTGTAAATATTATAGAATTTCCAGATAATTTTATCTTTTCGACTTAAGTAACAAAGCTTTTAAAACTTAGTCGATTTTATTTACTAATTTGTCGAAAATAGAATAATAAAATTAATTATATATCCTATTTATTTGTTAAAAATTTGGAAAATTTTATGTTAGCTGAAAGCCCTGAATACATTTTACATCAAGTAACAAAAGGTTGGTCAATTGAAGTTACTCCAAATGCAGCAAAAAAAATTGATAATTTTGCTGAACTGCTCCAAAAAAATACAACAGTTAACGTTACTTTTCTGCCCAACTCAAATCCTTTAGATACAATTGAAGTTTGTAAAAGACTTTTTAAGGATGGTATGAACCCTGTTCCACACATATCTGCAAGGTCAATAAAAAACTTTGATGAGCTTGATTCTTTTGTAAAACAATTATCACAAACTTCTAATGTTAGTGAGGTTCTAGTAATATCAGGTAGTTTAGATTCTCCAGTAGGTGAATTTCATGAGACCATGCAGATTTTAAATTCTGGTATCCTTCAAAAATATAATATCGAGAAAGTAGGTGTTGCTGGTCATCCTGAAGGCAGTCCTGATATTTCTGATACTTTGATTAAGGATACTTTGAAAAGAAAATTTGAATGGTCACTGAAAGAAGACATCTCCCTTTATTTAGAGACGCAATTTGCATTTGATGCCAAGCCTGTTTTATTATGGGAAAAATCAATCAGAAATGAAGGCATAAAACTACCAATTCGTATTGGAGTTCCTGGCCCAGCTAATATCAAAACACTTTTTCAATTTGCTAGATCTTCAGGTGTAGGGGCTTCTATTAGGATGATAGCAAAGCAATCAAGAAATATTTCAAAATTATTAATGGTGCAAGCTCCAGACAAATATATTTTTGATTTGGCAAATGGCATTAACATGGACAAAGAATGTATGATTGAAAATTTACATTTTTACCCTTTTGGTGGATTTAAAAGGACGGTTGAATGGATTTCAGGACTTGAAAATGGAAACTTTATCTTTGATGGAATTGGTGGTTTCAAGATAAGAGGATTTTAGTCTGAATACTTATAAAATTGGAAGGTAAAAAGTTATGTCAAGAACTGTAATTTCATCGGATAAGAAGGAAATCATCATTGGATTTGATCAACCCTTTTGTATTATAGGCGAGAGAATCAACCCGACAGGCCGTAAGCTTATGGCTTCAGAAATGAAAAGTGGAGATTATTCCAGAGTAATTTCTGATGCAGAAGCTCAGGTAAATGCGGGAGCTCATATGCTTGATGTTAATGCAGGTATTCCTTTGGCAGATGAACCGGCAATTTTAGCGAAAAGCATACAACTTGTTCAGGATGTTGTTGATGTCCCTCTATCTATCGACAGTTCGATTGTAGAGGCATTAGAGGCTGGTTTGTCTGTATATAAAGGTAGACCATTAGTTAATTCAGTTACAGGGGAAGAGGAAAGATTAGACGTGGTTCTTCCATTAGTAAAAAAATATGACGCAGCTGTGGTTGCCATTTCTAATGATGAATCTGGGATTTCTGAAGACCCTAATGTGCGCTATGATGTTGCCAAAAAAATTGTTGAACGTGCAGAAGATTATGGAATAAAGCGCCAGGATGTAGTTGTTGATCCTCTTGTCATGCCTGTTGGTGCTATTAACTCTGCAGGAATCGGAGTATTTAAATTAATTAGAAGATTAAGAGAGGAGTTAAAAGTTAATACAACTTGTGGCGCATCAAATATATCTTTTGGATTGCCAAATAGGCATGGTTTGAACTCCTCTTTTTTATCAATGGCTATGGGTGCTGGAATGACATCGGCTATTATGAACCCTCTTCATAATGAAGAGGTAACCTCAATTAAGGGTGCGGATGTTATGATGGGAGTAGATCCTGAGTGCAGAAGGTGGATTAAAACTTTTAGAGAACCCTCAGTAGAAAAAGAAGGGGAAAATTCTAGAACAAGGCCAAGAAGACGAAGAAGACAATAATTATATTTTGTATAAATATGATATTATAAATAAATGAAACAAAAAAGTATTAACAAAAACTTTGACCATAGCAATAAAAATATTAAGGTTTTTTTTGCTCCTTCAGGTAAACAAGGCCTTGCAGACACTAATAAAACAGTACTTCAAATAGCAAGAAGTTTAGGTGTGGATATCGATTCTGTATGTGGCGGAAGAGCGATGTGCGGAAGATGTCAAGTAGAGGTTTCTGAAGGTGAATTTGCCAAGTATGGTATATCAAGCAAGTCAGAAAATTTGTCAGAAAGAACCCATACAGAGAAAAGGTATTCTGAAAAAAGAAATTTAAATGTTAATCGAAGGTTATCTTGTCAGGCTAGAATCAATGAAGATGTAGTAATTGATGTTCCTCCTGAAAGCCAAGTTCATAGGCAAGTTATTAGGAAAGCTATTGACGATAGAGAAGTAACAATTGATCCAGTCATTAACTTATATTTTGTTGAGGTTAGAGAGCCCAGTATGCATGATCCGTCTGGAGACTTTCAAAGACTGATCGAATCTCTTAAACAGCAATGGAATTTAAATACAAAGGATGAAATTTCTATTGATTTAAAAGTGCTTCAAAAATTACAAGCAGTCTTAAGAAATGGTCAATGGGGTGTCACTGTTGCTTTAAGAGATGGTAAAAGAGTAGTTGATGTTTGGCCAGGTTTAAAAGAACGTATTTATGGTGCAGCTGTTGATGTAGGCTCGACCACAATTTCAGTTCATCTCGTTGATTTGCACTCAGGATTAACCATATCTTCTTCAGGTGGAATGAACCCTCAAATTAGATATGGCGAAGATCTAATGAGCAGGGTTTCATACGTAATGATGAATGAAAAAGGAGATAAGGACTTATCTAAGGCAGTTCAAGAAGGAATTGAAAATTTGATAAAAGAAGCAGCTGTAACTGCATCAATTGATTTTCAAGATGTTCTCGAAGTTGTCTTTGTTGGTAATCCAGTTATGCATCATTTATTATTGGGTATAAATCCTACAGAACTTGGCGGTGCACCCTTTGCTCTTTCCATTGATAGTCCATTTCAATGTTTAGCAAATGAAGTAAATATTAATTTGAACCCTGGAACAAGGTTATATGGTTTGCCATGTATTGCGGGTCATGTCGGAGCAGATGCTGCGGCTGCTACTTTGGCTGAAGAGCCTTATAAAAATAAATTCTTTTCATTAATAATAGATGTAGGCACTAATGCTGAAATTATTCTGGGAAATAAAGAAAGAATTTTAGCAGCCTCTTCACCGACTGGACCTGCGTTTGAAGGAGCTCAGATTACTTGCGGGCAAAGAGCTGCTCCTGGTGCAATTGAAAAAGTTAGAATTAACCCAAAAACTTTAGAACCAAAATTTTGTGTAATCGGTACAAAAGGTTGGCTAGATGAAAATATTATAAAAAAAGATAAAAATCCTGTCTCGATCACTGGGATTTGTGGTTCTGGAATTATTGAAGTTTTGGGGGAAATGTATTTGTCTGGAATTTTAACAAGTGACGGTATTATCAAAGGTGAATTAAAAGATAAAAATAAGCGTATTGAAGAAAATGGAAGAACTTATAGTTACAGATTGTCTGATAAGGTTGTTATTACCCAAAATGATGTTAGAGCAATTCAATTAGCAAAAGCAGCGTTGCACGCAGGATTTAAGTTGTTAATGGATAAAATGGGAATTTTAAATGTGGAGAAAGTCATGTTAGCTGGGGCGTTTGGAAGTCATATTGAACCAAAATATGCAATGGTACTAGGAATGGTTCCTGATTGTGAATTGACCTCAATATCTTCGGTTGGTAATTCTGCAGGAGCAGGAGCTAGACTGGCTTTGCTTTCAAGAAAAAAAAGAACTGAAATTCAAAGTTTAGTAGAAAAAATAGAAAAAATAGAAACGGCAGTTGAACCAAAATTTCAAGAGCATTTTGTCGAAGCTATGGCATTCCCCCATAAAACTAATCCTTACTCAAAACTTGCTTCTCAAATCAATTTGCCTAAATCAATGGAAAACAAAAATTTAACAGATAAAATGAGAACACGTAGGCGAAGGAATGCAAAGATTAATTAAGCTTATTAATTTGTTGTAATTCATCTTTTATTAAGTCTATATTTTTATATTGTGGATTGTATTTTATTATCTGTTCCCAAATTTTTGTTGCCAAATCACTCCTTCCATTTTGTTTTGCAGCTAATCCAGCCAGATATAAAGCATCAAGATTTTCTGGGTCTTTTATTAGAACATTTTTAACTAAATCTCTTGCATTAGGTGTAACAATTCCAAACGCTTGCTTAGTAAGTTTTTGAGCAAGGGTTACCTTTAAATCTAAATTCTCTAAATCTAATGAAGAGAGCTTCTCAAGAGCGAAGATTTCTGCTTTTAGATTGTCAGTATTATTTGCAATGATAGCTAGCTTTAAATATAAAGTAATTTGGTCTTCCTTCGTCATTGTTTCAATATGTGAAAAATCAATATTGATAAGTTCATTCATGTCTACAGACTCTGAAAGAGTTCTTTTTGAGTTATCCTGCAATTGGTAAAATGGCTCCCCAAATGAGAAATAAATTATCAAAATTAATCCAGGAATAAAATAAAAAACATATTTGGTTTTTATACTTTTTTGCATGGAACTTTCATTAGCATGAACCAAAGTTTTTAAAATACTAGCTATACTTTGCTTTGAAAGTTTACTGGAAAAGCTTCTTTTTTTTAGAGCTTTAAAAATGGAAATAAATTGTTTTTTGTTATAAATAAAAACATCATCAGTGTATTCGTTATATTGTTTATGAATGGAATCGGTAATTAATTTAGATAATAAAAAGCCAATGCCTAAAGAAAGGAAAAGTAACGTCATTGTTTGAAACTGTTAAAAATCATTTTTTTTCTTTCTAAATGAAAAATAAATTATAACTATACCTAATAACGTTAAAGCTAATGGACTCAGCCATAGCATTATAGTTTGTTTGTTAATTGGAGGTTTCATCAAAATAAAATTTCCATATCTATCAACTAAAAACTTATTTATTTCGTCGTCAGTTTCTCCTTGAACTATTTTTGTTCTAATGATTGATCTTAAGTCTTTTGCTAATTCAGAGTCACTATCATCTATAGTTTGATTTTGACAAACTAAACACCTAATGCTTTTTGACAGATTTCGGGCTCTGTTTTCAGATACAGAATTAGATAAAATTTCTTCAGGTTCAATAGCATTTGAAATTAAAGGATTAAAGCAATAAATTAAAATAAAAATAATAAAGAAATTTCTCATAGACCAATTTCTTTTAATTTAGGTATTAATAATTTTTTTAAAACATCTTCTGTTATTGGCCCAGCGTGCCTAAGGATTACTAGTCCCTTATTGTTGATTAAAAATGTTTCTGGAACACCGTACACTCCCCAATCGATTGCGATATGTCCATTATGGTCTACTCCGATATTTTCATAAGGGTTTCCAAACTCCTCCAAAAATTTGATCGTATCACTTTCTATGTCTTTATAAGAAACGCCAATGATTTTTATTCTTTCAGATAAAGTTTCTAGGTTGCCAGCTTCTATTTTGCATGGCAGACACCAAGAAGAAAAAAAATTTACAAGAAATGGGTCTCCTATTTTACTTTTTAAATTAATTTCTATTGTTTCGGATAATGATAATATTTTTGTATCTGGGAAAGGATTGTTGATCAGGGCAGATTTTAATGATCTTTGGTTAGTTTTTTGACTTTGTTGAAGAAGGATTAAACCTACTAAAGAAAGCAAAATAAATACACTAGTCAAAGGAATTAAAAACAATAGTTTTTTCATTGTAACTTACTTTTTCTAAAAGGTAATTTATGAAAACTTGAAATAACTGAAAAGATACCTCCAATTGCCATAAGTGTAGCCCCAATCCAAATCCATGATACAAATGGTTTAGAATAAACTCTAAAAGTATAACCTTTATCTATATTTCCGTCTCCCATAACGGCATAAATATCTCCAAATAACTTTCTATAAATAGCTACTTCAGTTGTTGTTTGTCTTTCAACTGGAAACATTCTTTTTTCAGGGTAAAGATTAGAAATTACATCTCCATTTTTATTTTTGTAAACAAGTTTTGCTATTTCAGAAATGTAATTTGAGCCTAATTTTTGAACAACATTTTCAAATATTAATAAGTTTCTTCCAATGTATATTTTTTCACCTGGCTTAATTCTTACTATGATTTCCTTGTTGAAAAAATTTTCAGACACAGCTCCAATTGAAAAAACTGCAACACCTAAGTGTGCTATGCAAACTGCTAATTGGTAATTTGTAAGAAACTTAAAGTTTTTATTTTTATTAAATAATGCATCAAGATTAGTACTTTTATAAACCATAAAAAGTATATTTAAGAACAGCCATATTGCTAAACTAAAGCCAACCACAGCGATTAATGGAAAGTTTAGATAATAAAAAAATAAAATAAAAACAATTATACTGATTAGGATTGGAAGAATAAAAGTTTTTAAAATTTCATTTAAATGGTTTCTTTTCCATAATAATATTGGACCAATACCCATGAAAAAAAGTGTTAAAACCATTAAAGGTGATAACGAAGTTAAAAAATAAGGAGCGCCAACAGTGATTTGATTTCCAGTAAATATTTCTAATATTAAAGGATACAAGGTGCCTATTAAAATTATAAATGAAGAGATTACTAAAATAAAATTATTAATAATTAAGATCATTTCCTTGCTCAAAAAATTGATGTTTGTATCTCGAGTAAAAATTTTGGATCTAATAGCAAAAATTGTTAAAGGTAAAACTGTGACTATTAATAAAATTGATAGAATTATGATACCTCTTTTAGGATCAGTTGCAAAAGAGTGAACTGATGTAATTATTCCTGACCGAACTATAAATGTTCCAAGGATGGAGAAAGAAAATCCCATGATGCATAAAAGGACTGTCCAAGCACCGAGTTCACCTCTTTTTTCATAAACAATTATTGAATGCATTAAAGCAGTAGCTATTAACCAGGGCATTAAAGCTGCATTTTCTACTGGATCCCAGAACCACCAACCACCCCATCCTAATTCATAGTATGCCCAGTAACTTCCCAAAGTTATTCCAAGAGTTAGAGCTATCCATGAAGTAATAATCCAAGGCCGCAAGAATATAGCCCATTGTTTATTAATCTTGCCATTTATTAAAGCTGCAATTGCAAAGGAAAAAGCTACAGATAAACCAACATATCCTACATAGAGAATTGGCGGGTGTATCGCTAATGATAGATCTTGAAGTACTGGGTTTAACCCTGCACCATCAATAGGGATGATTTCAGATCTATGAAATGGATTGGAACTAAATATACATAAAGATAGAAAGAGGGAGCTTAAGAAACCTTGGACCGAGTTAAGTATAGAATGGAACTCATCAGGCAACTTTATAAGAGAAGTAATTAATCCAAAAAATTGAAGTATTAAGATCCATAATAAAAGAGAGCCTTCATGGTTTGCCCATAAGCCAGAAATTTTATAAATTAGAGGTTTTGATGTATGAGAGAATTTAGCAACCAGATCAACAGAAAAATCTGAAACAACAAATGAAAACATTAATGCAGAAAATGAAATCATTGTACAAGAAAAACCTAAAATTGAAATGATTGGTATAAATATTGGATTTTTATTTATCTTGAAAAATGGCAATGCAAATTGACATAAAGACAATGTTAAGGAGGCAATTAAAAAAATATGACCTAATTCAACAATCAAATTATTAATCATTCTCTTTCCCTCTCCAAACCCCTCGCGACTTTAGGCTTTTTGAGATTTCTTTTGGCATGTAATTTTCATCATGTTTTGCTAATAAAGTGTCTGCTTTAAAAATGTTTGAATCGTATACTCCCTGAACTATTACTCCTTGATTTTCTTTAAAAAGATCAGGTAAAGAACCATCATAACTAACTGTTACTGAGTTACTTCCATCAGTTATTTGAAACTGAATTTTTGTACCTATAATTTCAATTGAATTAGATTTAACCAATCCACCCAATCTTAAACGTTGACCAGTCTTTTTTTTACTGATTAATTCAGTTGGATCTATAAAATAAACTATATTGTTATTTAAAGCAGACAACAAAAAAAATACCCCAAATCCTAGAGGCAAAATAAAAGATATAATTCCAAAAAGACGACGCTTTTTAGGTGTCATTATTGTTCTCTATTATTGTAGAGTATAAATTCTTTGATATTAAAAATTTTAAATAGGAAAAAATAAATAAAAATATCAATGAACCGAATGTGATAATATAAGACAGATAAATAAAAAAGTCATAGTTGTTATTATTAAATACTGCTTCCATTTAAATCTTTCCTAAAACTTTTAGATGATAAACTTTTCTTTCAATTAAAATCGAATGAGCTCTCAAAATTACAACTAAAACAAAAAAGAAATGAAATGCAAAAGTCATAATTATAAGGGGAACAAGCATGGACTGGTCAATTGAAATTCCCCCAGTCCTAATAATAGATGCTGGCTGATGAAGGGTATTCCACCAGTCAACAGAAAACTTAACAATAGGCAAATTGATAGAGCCAACTATCGCTAATAGAGCAGCAGGACGGCTCCCCCTTTCATTTCTTTCAAAGGCATTAGCAAGGGCAATATAACCAAGAAAAAAAATAAAAAGAATAAGCATTGAAGTTAATCTTGCATCCCATACCCACCAAGTGCCCCACATAGGTCTTCCCCATATTGATCCAGTAAGAAGTGTTAGCAATGAAAATAAAGCTCCAACAGGGGCAATTGATCTCGACAAGATGTCAGCTAGAGGGTGCCTCCATACAATAAAGAAAAAAGAACAAATTGATAGTAAGAGGTAAGAAAATATTGAAAGCCAAGCACTTGGAACATGAACATACATAATCCTTACTGCTGACCCCTGAACTAAATCTTCCGGACTACCAAAAAGAGCAAAATAAATCCCGATTATAGTTAATATAATTGACAAGCCCATTAACCAGGGTAACAAGAAATTTGTTATTCTGAAGAAACGGGAAGGATTCGCTAAATAATCTATCATAACAGTAATATATTCATTTTTAATTCAATTGGTATAGGAAAGTTTACTCTAAATATATCTTAATAGCTGAAGAAGTGACTATGGGTGCAATAGCTAATAAAAATGATAGAGACATACATTGCAAATAAAGAGTTGAATAAGGTATAAGGCCTTCTAAACAGAAAAGAGTAGACGAAATTCCAAAAATTAATATTGGTATAGTTAATGGGATAATAATTAATATAACGATAACGTTTGATTTTTTAGCACCTATAACTAAAGCGGCTCCCATTATACCTATGAGTGAAAATGATAATGTTCCCAGGAACAAACTAAAGCATATTATCCATAAAAGGTTTAATGGTAAATTTAAAAAAATTGATATCAGGGGAAATAAAATAATTAAAGGTAACCCTACAGAAATCCAATGACAAAATGCTTTAATTAAAACTATAACACTCAAAGGCAAACTTGATAAAAATAATTGCTCTAAATATCCTTCAGATATATCAGATATAAAGAACTTTTCTATTGCAGTAAGAAAGGTAATTAATGAACAAGTCCATATAATGGCAGGAGAAAAGCTTTTCAATAAATCTGACGATGGGCCTAAACTTAATGGAAATACCAAAAGCAAACTTAGGTACACTCCAATCACAAACAAGGGATCTTTGAGTGATTTGTTCTGCACCTTTAACTCTCTGTAAAACATAGAAGACATTATATTTTTCATTTAATTACATCCAAATTTATAATCTGAGTAGATGCTTTTTTATAATGGTGGACAGTGTCATGAGATGACATGATAACAATGCCATTATTATCTATATGATCATTAATTAATTTTATAAAAACTTTTTCATATCTTTTATCAACAGAGTTCAAGGGTTCATCCAAAACCCATAGCGATTTTTTGTTTAGGTTCAAAAGAGATAACGCAACTCTTCTTTTTTGGCCGGCAGAAAGTTGATAAACATGAAGATCTTTCAAATGAAAAATTTGAAATAAATCTATTCCTTCGTTGAAGGGATTAGGAATGCCTTGAAGAATGGATAAGTGATTTATGTTATCCCAAACTGATAAGTTTGGCGAAAGAGAATCTAAGTGACCCAAATAAAAGATATTTTTTGCGTATTCATTATATTCAATATTTATTGTTAAATTATTCCATAATAGGGATCCACTTTCAGGCCTTAAAAATCCACATATACATCTCAATAAAGTTGTTTTCCCGATACCATTAGAGCCAGTTAAAATGTATAATTTACCAAAATTAAAGATATAATTAAATTTAGAAAACAGCCTATTAAAGCCTTTGACTATTTCAAGATTGTCTAATTTCAAAGTATTTTTGCTGGGTAAATTAATATTAGTATCTGGAGTTTTGATTATTTTTTCACTTTCTTGAAGTTTTTAGATCTAATAATGATAAATTATTATATAAATTATTAATAAAATTTGTATAATCTGCACGCAAGTATAACTTAAAATCATAACATTATAAATTTATATTGTTAATGAATAATTAAAATTTTATAGGAAGATGACCATGTCAATGACATTAAAACAAAATTGCTTAAAAGAACTTAATCTAAGTTCTGGGAAAGTTTTTTATTATAGTATTAAAGAGCTATCGAAACAATTTCCTGAAATTGACAGTTTGCCTTTTTCTTTAAAAGTATTATTAGAAAATTTATTACGTCATGAAGATCAGCAAGGTGTTAACAAAGAAAATATTAGTGCTCTAGCTAAAGCTTCTGCAAGGAATGTTAAGGGCATGGAAATAGCATTTAGGCCTGCAAGAGTTTTAATGCAAGATTTTACAGGTGTTCCAGCAGTTGTTGACTTGGCTGCAATGAGGGATGCGATGATAAAATTGGAAAAAGACCCTAGTAAAATCAATCCTTTGTCACCTGTGGACTTAGTTATTGATCACTCAGTGATGGTTGACTTTGCAGGAGACGCAGATGCGTTTAAAAAAAATGTAAAACTAGAGTTTTCTAGAAATGTTGAAAGATATAGTTTTTTAAAATGGGGGTCTAAAGCTTTCAATAACTTTCGAGTTGTACCTCCTGGAACAGGTATATGTCACCAGGTAAATCTTGAGTATCTTGCCAAAACAATTTGGACCAAAGAAATTAAAGGAAAACTTTTTGCTTTTCCTGACACTTTAGTTGGCACTGACAGCCATACAACAATGGTAAATTGTTTGGCGGTTTTGGGTTGGGGAGTAGGCGGCATTGAAGCAGAGGCTGCTATGTTAGGTCAACCTATTTCTATGCTTGTTCCAGAAGTTGTTGGTTTTAAATTAAAAGGAAAACTGCCTGAAGGAGCAACAGCCACCGATTTAGTTTTAAGGATAGTTGAAATGCTTCGTGAAAAAGGTGTTGTAGGAAAGTTTGTAGAATTTACAGGATCAGGCTTAGATAGTTTAAGTTTGGCTGATAGATCTACTATTTCAAACATGGCTCCAGAGTATGGAGCTACATGTGGGTTTTTCCCTATTGACCAAGAAACTCTTAACTACCTAAAATTTACAGGAAGAGATAACAGTAATCTTGAACTTGTTGAAATGTATTCAAAAGAACAAGGGATGTGGAGAGATAAACATACAAAAGATCCAGTTTTTAGTTCAACATTAGAATTGAACCTACAAGATATTAAACCATCTTTAGCTGGACCAAAAAGACCTCAGGACAGGGTATTAGTAGGCAAGCTTAAAGAAAATTTTATGAGCACGCTTTTCGAAACTTCTCAAAGAACAAAGATTAGAGTTTCCAATTCTGAATCTTCAGAACTTAGAGACGGAGATATTACTATAGCAGCCATTACAAGTTGCACAAATACATCTAACCCATCAGTTTTAATAGCTGCAGGATTACTTGCAAAATCTGCCAATACATTGGGATTAAAAGTCAAGCCATGGGTAAAAACATCTCTAGCTCCAGGCAGTAAAGTAGTCACTGACTATCTAGTTGCATCTGGTTTACAGGAGCATCTAGACAGTTTGGGCTTCAATCTAGTAGGCTATGGATGTACAACTTGTATAGGCAATTCAGGGTCCTTATCAAATGAATTAATAGAGTTAATTGATAGTAATGATCTTTTAGTTACCTCAGTATTATCAGGAAATAGAAATTTTGAAGGGAGAATAAGTCCTCATATAAAAGCCAACTATCTTGCATCTCCGCCTCTTGTAGTAGCTTATGCAATTGCTGGAACTGTAATTATTAATTTAGATGAAGATCCAGTAGGCTTTGATAAAGAAAATAAGCCAATTTTTTTAAAGGATATTTGGCCTTCTAATGAGGAAATATTTAAAGTAATCAGCTCAGTGATAACTCCTGAAATGTACAGAGAGCAATATAAATCTGTTTTTAAGGGTGGTGAGGATTGGAGATCGATAATAGGTGGCGATGATTTAACTTATAACTGGGATGATACTTCTACTTATGTTCAAAGTCCTCCTTATTTTGAGAATATGAAAAGCGATCCTGATAAAATTGAAAATATAATAGGAGCAAGATCTATAGCCATCTTAGGGGATTCAATTACTACTGACCATATAAGTCCTGCTGGATCGATTTTAAAGTCTGGCCCTGCAGGTGCATATTTATCAGAAAGGCAAGTACGCGAAGTAGATTTTAATTCATACGGATCAAGGAGAGGAAACCACCAGATTATGATGAGGGGTACGTTTGCAAATAATAGACTCAGCAACGAAATGGTTCCTAATTTAACAGGAGGGTATACAAAACACCAGCCGTCTCAAAAGAAAATGAACATTTATGATGCTGCGATGCTTTACTCTAAAGAAGGCACACCTCTAATAGTCTTTGGGGGAAAAGAATATGGTACTGGTTCATCAAGAGATTGGGCGGCAAAAGGTACAAGGCTATTAGGCGTAAAGGCTGTTATTGCTGAAAGTTTTGAAAGGATACATAGATCAAATTTAATTGGTATGGGCGTTCTTCCTCTTCAGTTTATTGATGGAGAATCACAAAACTCACTAAATTTAAGGGGGGACGAAATTTTTGATATTATAGGGTTGGAAAATAACTTTCAACCCCGTATGAATTTTGAATTACAAATAAATCGATCAAATAGTATTATTGATGTTATTCAACTTTTGAGTAGAGTAGATACCGATGGTGAAGCTGAGTATTACTCCCATGGTGGAATTTTACACTATGTTTTAAGGCAACTGGCCTCATAAAATTTTGTGTGCTTAAAAGATAATATAAAAATACATTATGTTTACTAAAAACTTAAGAGCTATTTTAGGCCCAACAAATACAGGCAAAACATATTTTGCAATTGAAAGGATGTTAGCCCATTCCTCTGGAATAATGTGTTTTCCTTTAAGGCTTCTTGCAAGGGAAAATTATGACAAAATAATTAAAGTTGTAGACAAGAATAAAGTTGCTTTAATTACAGGTGAGGAAAAAATAGTACCTAAAAATGCTGTTTATTTTTGTTGTACAATAGAAGCTATGCCAATTAATAAAAAGGTTGAATTTATTGGCATTGATGAAGTTCAAATAGCAAGTGATTTTGAAAGAGGTTACATTTTCACAGATAGAATCCTGAATTCAAGAGGGACTAAAGAAACTGTTTTCTTGGGCGCTGAAACTATTAGCTCTAAATTGAAAGTACTAGTCCCTGAAATTAAGATTGAAGGAAGGCCAAGGTTGTCTTCTCTTAGTTATATTGGAAGGAAAAAAGTAACTAGAATTAAGAAAAGAAGCGCTATCGTAGCTTTTTCTGCGGCTGAAGTTTATACAATTGCCGATGTTATTAGGAAGCAATTGGGAGGGTCTTCTATAGTTATGGGTGCTTTGTCTCCAAGAACTAGAAATTCTCAGGTTGAAATGTATGAAAATGGTGACGTTGACTATCTTGTGGCTACTGATGCTATAGGAATGGGTTTAAATTTAAAAATTGATCATGTGAGTTTTGCCTCTATTAGAAAATTTGATGGAATGTCTTTAAGGAATTTGACTGATTCAGAAATAGCTCAGATAGCTGGGAGGGCAGGACGATTTTTGTCTGATGGAACTTTTGGGGTAACTGAAAATTCTTCTGATATGTCAGAACACACAATTGACGCGGTTGAAAACTCTAAATTTGATCAAATTACCAATGTTTTTTGGAGGAATTCTAATTTAGACTTTTCATCAGTTACTAACCTCATAAAAAGTTTAGAAACCCCACCTCCTGAGCCATTTTTGATAAGAAAGTCTGATGCCGAAGATCACCGTCACCTGGTTTTTTTAAGTGAAGTTAAAGATGTTAAAAAAATAGCTCAATCCCCAAAAGCAATTAAAATTTTATGGGAAGTGGCTCAGGTTCCAGAGTTTAATAAAAACCTCACAAATGACCATGTGTTTCTTTTAAGCAAAATTTATGAACAATTAATTTTAAACGGCCAACTAAAAAATGATTTTATTTCAAGCCAAATATATAGTTTAGATAAAGTAACAAAAGATATTGACACTTTAATGCAAAGGATTGCATCTATTAGAACATGGACGTATTTGAGTCATAAAAATGATTGGTTAGCTAATTCAAATAATTGGCAAGATATATCATTAGCTATTGAAGATAAGTTGTCAGATGCGTTAAATAGTGAACTAACTAATAGATTTGTCGACAAAAGAATTTCTGTGTTGGGGAAAAAAATTAAGGAGAATTTAAAGCTGGTAATAGAAATCAAATCAGATAGTAGTATTTATTTAGATAGTATGAAGGTAGGAGAATTAAATGGATTTGTTTTGAAACTGGTTGATTCTTCTGCGCCATCATCTGGACTATTTTTGAAAAATTTAAAAAAGAGTTTAGATGCAGAAATAAAAAAGCGAGTCAAAAATTTTTATACTATTGAAGATCATCATCTTGAGATAAATGATGAAGCCAAGATATTTTGGGGCGCATCTCCAATCGGCTGGTTAGCTCCATCTGATAATCCCTTTAGCCCAAACATCCATATTACTCAAAGTGACTTACTAGAAGATTCACAAATAACTTTAATTACAGAAAGACTTAAAAAATTTGTATATAATAAAATAGAAAAGTTTCTTTTTCCTCTTGTTTCCTTGAATGAAGATGAGTTTAACAGCTCCGCAAGAGGAATAATTTTTCAGTTAAAGGAAGGTTTTGGGACGGCACCATTTAAAAAGATTCAAAAGCTGTATAGAGAGTTATCGGAGGAGGATAAAAAAACATTAAGCAAAGTAGGACTTAGGTTTGGAGTAGAATACTTATATATTCCAGAACTTTTGAAGCCTGCTGCTGTAAGATTAAGAGCATTGCTTTGGGGGGTTTTTAATAACACTTATTACAACAATTCTCTACCAGATGACGGAAGAGTAGCATTCACGCCTAATGCAAGTGCTCCACAAAAATGGTACAATTTAATAGGTTACTCAAAGCTTGGAGACAGAGTAATGAGAGTTGATATGGTTGAAAGATTGTCAGTTATAGTCAGGACTTCTGCTAGAGATGGCTCATTTAAAATTTCTGAGGAAATGCTTTCAATAGCGGGGGCATCTAAAGATCAGATGGCCAATATTTTATCTGACTTAGGATTTGAAAAATCTGGGAAAACGAATGGCGAAGAGGTAACATTTGAAACTTTGTTTAAAAAGAAATCAAATTCATTTTTAAATATTTCAAAAACGAAATCAAAGCAAAATTCCATCAAACACAAAAAGAAAAAAGTATTAACAAAAAAGAAAATTAATAAAACAAATATTACGTTAATTAACCCTAATTCACCATTTTCAGTATTGTCCAATTTAAAACTAAAAAATTAGAGAATTATGGAAATAGAAAACAAGCAAAGAATTGATCAATGGCTATGGCATGCAAGATTTTATAAAACCAGGCTCTTAGCGTCGAAAGCTATAGTTTCAGGGCATGTAACTCTTGATAATAGCAATATTAAAAAAACCCATACTTTATTAAAACCAGGCTCTAAAGTGAAGTTTTTTAAAGGAAACAATTTGAAAGAAGTTGAAATTATCAGATTGACAAAAAGAAGAATTAGTCCAAAAGAAGTGAGTGAATTCTACGTTGATCATAGCAAAGAAAATGAAGAACTCTATTCAGAAACGTTTCACAGAAAATTTAAAAAAAAGTCTCTGAGGATTGGTAAATTAAATAAAAAAGAAAGACGACTTATCAATCGTTTTAAAGGGCAAAAAATATAAAAGAGGAAAAAATGTTTGAGATTTTTAAATCTGCTATAAGCAAAATAAAAAATAATGACAAAGAAGTTCATAAAGAGGAGGTAAAGGCTTTAAGCTCTATAGTTGCCTTGTTAGTTGAAGCTGCATCTGTAGATGGAAACATTGGGGGAGAGGAAAAATCCCATATATCATTGATATTAAAAAAGCAGCTAAATATAGAAGAAACTGAAGCTAATGAAATCCTTCAAGAGGCAATTATCAAATCTGAAGATCAGATAGAAATTTGGTCAAAAACACATGATATAAGAAAAGAAATGGACTATGAAGAAAGACTTAATATTGTTGAGTTGATGTGGGAAATTGTTCTCGTTGATCAAGTTTTAGACGTTTTTGAATCTCAATTAATGAGAAGAGTTGCCGGACTATTGTTTGTATCAGATTTCGATTCAGGAAATTGTAAAAAAAGAGCCATCGAAAAATTGCAAAACTCTTCAAAATTCAAAAATTAGATATCCCAATATGACTTATATAGTTAACGAAAAATGTATAAAATGTAAATACACAGATTGCGTAGAGGTTTGCCCAGTTGACTGCTTTTATGAAGGTGAAAACTTGTTAGTAATTCATCCAGATGAATGCATTGATTGCGGTGTCTGTGAACCTGAGTGTCCTCCTGAGGCTATTTTACCCGACACTGAAAAAGGTGCGGAAGATTGGGTGAACTTTAATAGAAAATATTCTGAAATTTGGCCTAATATTACTCAAATGAAAGACGCTATGGAAGATGCAGATAAACATGAAGATGAAGACAATAAATATAAATTATATTTTAGTGAAAATCCTGGTGAAGGAGACTAAAAAAATTACTGACAAACAACCACAATTCTGTTATCATTAGCATTCTTGAAAGACGATAATTTTATATTGGAGAATTGGTGCAAAAATGAATTTAGAAATAAATGAAATTGATGAGGAAACAAATTTTACAAAAGGTGATTTTGTTGTATATCCTGCCCACGGTGTTGGGCATGTATTAGGAATAGAAAAAACTGAAATTGAAGGAAGTTTGTTGAATCTTGTGAAAGTAAGGTTCGATAGTGATAGAATGACTTTGAGGATACCAGTTAACAAAGCAGCCTCTTCAGGTTTAAGAAAATTGTCTTCTAAAAAACAAATGGAAGATGCACTTCATACATTGAAAGGAAAAGCTAAAGTTAGGAAAGTAATGTGGTCTAGGCGTGCTCAAGAATATGAAACTAAAATTAATTCTGGAAACTTGATTTGGGTTGCAGAAGTAGTAAGAGATTTACACAGAGGTGAAAATCAAGCTGATCAGTCATACTCAGAAAGACAAATGTATCAAGCGGCATTAGAAAGGCTGGCTGGCGAGTTTGCAGCGATAGAGGATATAGATAAAGATAGCGCAACAGTCAAATTAGAAGGAATGATGACAGCTGCTTAAAAAATTCTTTTTGGCAGTTTACAAAATTTTATAAAAATTTCTATAAATATAGTAGCATAGCATTTTAGATGTTAAAAAATTTTTCTCTCCAATATAACAATAATAATAAATCTGGCTATATAAATGTTTCAGATGGTCAGAAGATTCACTGGGAGACAATTGGAAACAAAGAAGGAATTCCAATAGTTTTTCTTCATGGAGGTCCAGGAGCAAGAATATTACCTGCGCATCATAATTTCTTCAACTTAGATGATTACAACACTGTTTTGTTTGATCAAAGAGGTTGTGGAAAATCCAAACCTTTTGCAGGTATAAAAAATAATACTATTCAAAATTTAATTGAGGACATGGAAGCGCTTAGGCAATTTTTAGAAATTGAAAAATGGGTATTATTTGGTGGTTCATGGGGAAGTACGTTAGCTTTATACTATAGTATTAAATTTCCCAATAGATGTTTAGGTTTAATTTTACGCGGGGTGTTTTTAGGAACTAAACAAGAAATAGATTGGTTTTTATGTGACATGGGAAGGTTTTACCCAGAGGCATACAATCATTTTTTAAAGGGATTAAATTTTTCAGAGAAAGACACTCCTTCATCTGAAGATATCATAGATAGAGCATCTAAACTAATATTTAATGATGATCATCAACTTAGCCAAAACGCAGCAAATGTTTGGTCTAGCTATGAAATGAGTTGCTCTACTATTGAATATAAGCACAGAGAAATGGTTGGAGAATCTGCATTTTCAATGGCTAAAATAGAGCTCCATTACTTTATGAATAATTGTTTTTTAGATACTAATGAAATTTTGAATAATATAAAAAAGTTAAATAATATCCCTGTATTTATTATACAAGGCCGGCATGACATCATATGCCCGCCTCATTCTGCATATAAATTACATAATGAGTTGCCGTCCTCAAAGTTAACAATAGTTGAAAATGCTGGTCACTCAGCTTTTGAATCTGGTATTAAAAACGCACTAATTAATTCGTTAGATGAAATGAAAAAAAAAATTAATTCTTATTGAGCAAAAACACTTCCTTTTTTACTTAGTTCCTTAGCATCTATGTGGCAAAAAATCATGTGACCTTCTTTCAATTTTTGTAAAGGAGGATCAATTCTATCACATTTACCTAAAATAACATTTGGGCACCTTGTGTTAAAAACGCACCCTTTTGGAGGGTTTAAAGGGCTTGGCAAGGCTCCTTCGAGTAGTATTTGTCTTTTTTTGATATCTGGATCTGCAATAGGCACGGCAGAAAGTAAAGCCTCTGTATAAGGATGGTAAGGAGGAGAAAAAATTTGTTCTGTAGTACCCGTTTCTGATATTTTTCCTAAATACATAACTACTACACGATCAGCAACATATCGAACGACTGAAAGATCATGACTTATAAATAACATGGTGGTATCAAACTTTTCTTGAATATCAATTAACAGCTCGATCACAGCCGCTTGAACAGATACATCAAGAGCTGATACAGGCTCATCAGCAACAACAACTTTTGGAGAACCTGCAAACGCTCTAGCAATACCGATTCTCTGTTTTTGCCCTCCAGATAATTGACGGGGCATTCTTTTTTCAAATTCGCGAGGTAATTTAACTAAATCAAGAAGTTCGTACATTCTAACTTTTCGCTCTTCAACTGTTGAACCAACGCCAACTTTCTCTAAGGTTCTCATTATTTGGCCACCTACAGAATGACTAGGATTAAGTGTATCAAATGGATTTTGGAAAATCATTTGAATCGCTGATACTGTTGCTCTTTCCCTTTCCTCCACCATAGTGTTGGCAATATCATTATTTTCAAATTCAAGTTTTCCGCTTGAAGCATTCTCTAACCCTAATAAAACTTTAGCAAAAGTTGATTTACCACAACCAGATTCACCAACAATTGCTAATGTCTCACCAACTTTTGCATCAAAATTTAAATCAACATTTGCTTTCACTGTGCCCTTCTTTTTACCTCCAAACACAACATTAGCAGCAACGTCATAATCCTTGCTTAAATTTTTAATGGTCAAAAGTGTGTCACCTGAAAACCCTTTAGATTTTTTTTCTGAGGTTAAACTTTTTTCATCCCATTGTATTTTATCTATTCTAGCGCAACGGCTTAAATGATTTTTATTACTACTGATAAGTTGCATTTCTATATTTCCAGACGTACATACTTCTTTATCAAAGTGTGGACAACGAGGGCCAAAGTTACAACCATTCGGTCTTTCATGAGGAAGAGGGAGTTGTCCTGCAATTGCTTGAAGGGGGGCATCGTATTTATTTTTCCCTGGCAGAGGAATTGAGCGGAGCAAACCTTGTGTGTAGGGGTGTCTCATATTGCGAAAAACTTGATTAATTTCTCCTGTCTCAACAGTTTCACCAGAATACATGACTGTAATTTTATTGCAGGTTTCAAGGATTAACCCCAAATTATGAGAAACAAAGAGCATTGAAGTACCGATTTCCTTGCTGAGATTTTTTACAAGATTAATGATGCCAGCTTCTACTGTGACATCTAATGCAGTGGTCGGTTCATCAAGTAGAAGAAGGCTTGGCTTAGACAGCAATGCCATGGCAATAACAATTCTTTGTTG
>CAZCWO010000019.1:0-16056 GCA_964502335.1 uncultured Rhodobacterales bacterium
ACATAAAATACTTTTTAGTTATCAGTTGCTATATATGGAAAAAGAAAAAAATAAACGGGGGCGACCTAAGAAAGAGTCTGTGATGGAAACGATCGCGGTAAGGTTGCCATTTGAGATCATTTTAGAAATTGATAATTACGTCAATCAAATTAAACAAAATTTTCCTGGCATGAATGTTACTCGTGCTGATGCTATCAGGCAATTGATCAATAAGGGCCTTGATATAAAGGTTTCAAAAGAAACTGCTCCTGATTTAGAAGAAGAAAAAAGAAGATTTTGGGATTAATAATTTTTTCTTTCTATTCTAGAAAATTTATGTAAGATGATTTTGTCAAATAATTTTAGTGGGAGAGACTAAGCTCTTTTGAAGAGTCTATGCGCCGAAGGGGTAACCGCCTCAGAATCTCTCAGGCAAAAGGACCGCTAAAATTTGACACTCTGGAAAGAGGCTTTAGCCCACCCAAGGTGAAAGTTAGAGAAGAAGTTATATCTAATTAATCTCTCAGGTACCAAGACAGAGGAGGCATTCAGTAAAGTTACTGAATGCAAAAGTGTGTTTTGGATCGAGAGTTATGACAATAGATAAATTAAAATCATCCCCACTAGAAGAACTGCATATAAAAAATAATGCTCGTCTAGTTGATTTTGCTGGCTGGTCAATGCCAGTTCAATTTTCTACTGGAATTATAAACGAACACATTTCCACTAGAACTTCCTCAGGTTTATTTGATATTTCTCATATGGGACAGATTGCAATTACTGGAATGGATAGTTGCAAACTATTAGAATCAATAACACCCACTGATATTAAAAGCATCCAGCCTGGAAGGGTCAAGTATAGTTTTATACTTAATGAAAAAGGTGGAATAATTGATGATTTGATGATTACCAATGAAGGAGAATCATATTATTTAGTAGTTAATGCAAGTCGAACAGAAAATGATCTTGATGAAATCTTTAATGTGGCAAAATCATTTAAAGATATTAGTATTAACCACCTTCATTCTAAAGGAATGATAGCTTTACAAGGACCCAAAGCCATAGATGTAATCAAAAGTTATTTTGAAGATATAAACAAATTAAATTTTATGGATTATAAAAAAACCACTTATAAAGATGTTGAGGTAAGAATTTCAAGATTAGGCTATACTGGTGAAGATGGTTTTGAAATTTCTACCTCGAAGGACTTGTTATTAGAATTAACCCAAAACTTTTTAAATGATAAAAGGGTTTCATTTTGTGGTCTAGGGGCAAGAGATACTTTAAGGTTAGAAGCAGGGCTTCCTTTATACGGTAATGAATTAAGTGAAAGTATCACTCCAATACAAGCTGATTTAAGATTTGCTGTATCTTCCTCTAGAATAAATAAAAAGGATTTTAGAGGTGCCGAAAAAATTATTAATGAAATTAACAATGGTCCAGAATTTTCTAGAGTTTGTCTTTTGCCAGAAGGGAAAAGACCTATTAGAAAAGACACATTGATCTATAAAAATGGTGAAAAAATAGGAAAGGTTACTAGTGGCGGATACGGTCCTTCTATTGGATCTCCAATTTCTATGGGATCAATCAAAAGTCAATTTAATAAAACAAACGATCTACTTGAAGCACAAATAGGAAACAACTTCATTCCCCTTAAAATAACGTCGTTTCCTTTTGTCCCTCATAGATATCATAGAAAGGGAAAAGTCTAATATGAAAAAATATACTAAAACTCACGAATGGATAAATATTGAAAATGGCGAGGTAGGCATTACAGAAAATGCTATTGAGCTTTTAGGCGATATTGTTTTTTTGGAATTACCTGATGTTGGGAAAGAATTCTCTAAAGACAGCCCTATAGCAGTTGTAGAATCTGTAAAAGCAGCAAGTGATATATATGCTCCAGTTTCAGGAAAAGTTACAGAAAAAAATGAGGACCTGGAAACATCGCCTGAAGATTTAAACGAAAATCCAAAATCTTGGTTATTCAAAATTGAGGTTTCTAATAAAGATGAATTAAATTCTCTCTTAGATGAGCAGGAATATCAAAAAGAAATCGATAAGTAATATAGAGGCTATTCTTAATGTCAAAAAACAAAAATATTCTACTGGAAAAGTTTTCATACAGACATATTGGTGCAAATGATCAAGACCAATATTATATGCTTAACGAGCTTGGTTATAAATCAATTAATAGTTTTATTAATGATGTCATTCCTCAGAATATCAAAAGAAAGTCTGAAATGTCTCTTGAAGACCCTGCCTCTGAAAAAGACCTGCTAAAAAAAATTAAACAATACGCATCATTAAATAGTATTAAAACATCCTTAATTGGAATGGGGTTTTACGGAACACATACCCCTTCTGTCTTGTTACGAAATATTCTAGAAAATCCTGCATGGTATACTGCTTACACACCATACCAACCAGAAATAAGCCAAGGCAGATTAGAGGCCCTGTTAAATTTTCAAACCATGGTATCAGAAATTACTTCTTTACCAATTGCAAATGCATCACTGCTTGATGAATCAACTGCTGCCGCAGAAGCAATGTCTATGGCAATACGCTCCACTCAAAACAAAAATGTGGTATTATTAGATCAATTTCTTCATCCACAAACTTTGAATGTTATTAGAACTAGAGCAGAGCCGTTAGGAATTAAATTAAAAACATTTAAAAAAATTAATAAAAATGAATTAGATGACTGTGCTTGTGTAATTTACCAATATCCAAATACAGAAGGCGAAATAAGAAATCTAGACGAAGAAATTGAAACGATACAAGCTTCAGGTGGTCTTGCCGTTGTTGTTGCTGACCTTCTCTCACTTAGTCTTTTTAAATCGCCGGGCGAAATGGGAGCTGATATAGCTGTAGGGTCAACTCAAAGATTTGGGGTCCCATTAGGATTTGGTGGACCACATGCAGCATATTTCGCAACAAAAGAAAAGTTTAGTAGAAAAATGCCAGGAAGACTTATTGGAGTTTCTCAGGATGTAACCGGATTAAAAGCTTTTAGGCTGTCTCTTCAAACCAGAGAACAGCATATTAGAAGAGAAAAAGCGACTTCAAATATTTGTACAGCACAAGCCTTACTCGCTATAATGGCTGGTTTTTATGCACTTTGGCATGGCCCAAAAGGTTTAATGAGAATCGCTTCAAAAATTCATAATATTACAAAATATTTTGCAAAATCTGCGATTAAAAATGGATATAAAATCAGACACAAGAATTTCTTTGACACAATCGTAATTGAAACAGGAAATAATACTGACAAACTTGTTGCAAGTGCTCTTAATGAAAATATCAATGTCAGAAATTTGGGCGATGCTATATCAATTAGTTTTGATGAGCTTTCTGATCAAGACCTTTTGGATTCATTAATAAAAGCATTTAACTTAAAAAACACTGACTTTCTTGAGCAAGAGCCTACAATTGATCCTTCCATCAAAAGAAAATCCGTATTTTTAAAGCATCCAATTTTTTCATCGTTTACCTCAGAAACTGAAATGATGAGATATATCCGCCAATTATCAGATAAGGACCTTGCCCTTGACAGAACCATGATACCACTCGGATCTTGTACAATGAAATTAAACGCTGCAACTGAAATGATACCTATTACTTGGCCAGAATTTTCTAACATTCATCCTTTTGCACCTGAAAATCAAACCAAGGGATACCTAAAACTAATAAAAGAACTAGAAAGTTGGCTTTGTATACTTACTGGCTATGACGGTATTTCACTTCAGCCCAATGCTGGTTCTCAGGGTGAATTCGCGGGGTTAATGGCAATACGTGGCTGGCATAAATCAAATGGCGATGTTGATCGAAATATTTGCTTAATCCCATCTTCGGCTCATGGAACAAACCCTGCATCCGCAATTATGTCTGGAATGCAGGTAGAAATTGTTTCTTGTGATGACAAAGGAAATATTGACATAAATGACCTAAAAGATAAGGCAAAAAAATATCATGCAAATCTAGCTGCCATGATGATTACTTACCCTTCTACTCATGGTGTTTTCGAAAAAGACATTAAAAAAGTATGTGAAATCATCCATAACAATGGGGGGCAGGTATATGTAGATGGTGCAAATTTAAATGCCCTAATTGGTCTTGTATCCCTTACTGAAATTGGTGCAGATGTAAGTCATCTCAATCTCCATAAAACTTTTTGTATTCCGCATGGTGGTGGAGGACCCGGTGTTGGCCCTGTGGCTGTAAAGAAACATTTGATCCCTTTTCTTCCTGAAAATACAGTTACTGGGAAAAATGCGATTTCGGCAACGACATTTGGAAGTGCTGGGATACTTCCAATTTCATGGTCATACATTGCAATGATGGGCAGCACAGGATTGGAGGAAGCAACTAAGTCAGCAATACTTTCAGCAAATTATATAGCGCAAAAACTTAGACCCTATTATCCAATACTGTATTCAGATGACAAGGGATTAGTTGCTCATGAGTGTATTTTAGATGTTAATCAGATAACTGCTGAGACAAATATTACTAATGAAGATATAGCAAAACGTCTAATTGATTATGGGTTTCATGCTCCAACAATGTCTTGGCCAGTTGCTAATACTTTGATGGTTGAGCCAACCGAGTCAGAGCCATTAGCAGAAGTAGATAGATTTTGTAATGCGATGATTTCAATTGCAAGAGAAATTAATGAAGTGAAAATAGGCACTTGGTCTAAAGAAGATAACCCTCTTGTTAATTCTCCACACACAATCGAAACATTAACACAAGAGGATTGGAGCCACGCTTATTCCAGGCAAATTGCCTTAGCTAATTTGTCGGAAAATACAAACAAATATTTTCCTCCTGTTGGGAGAATAGATAATGTTTTTGGTGATCGAAATTTAGTTTGTACTTGCCCTCCAATTGAAGACTATCAAAATGAAAAAGAATTGGTTTATAAGGACTAATTGTTATATATTTCTAATACTTCTTTAATTGTTTCTTCACTAATTGAAGCAAAAGGTGGTCTACAAATTCTCCACTCTGGATCGTTTTCCAATGAAGAAAGTATTAATTTTAAACCACTTGAAAACCCTACAGAAGAACAAGCCTTTTGAAGCAAAGTTCTTTGATCGCTTAATTGATTTTGAATATATTGGGGGTCATCACCCCCACCTTTAAAAGCTTTATAAACAGATACACATTTTTTAGCTGTTAAATTTGCAGTGGCTGTTATTGTTCCCGCTCCCCCTGCTTTCAAAACTGGTAAAAAGAAAGTTTCGGATCCTGCGTAAACATCAAAATCATTAAAGTTCTTGCACATGGACAACATATTATTTAAATCGCCACCACTATCTTTAATACCAACTATGTTTTCTGGATATTCTTTAAGCAATCTCTCTATCAACCTATGCGATATTGGGATTTGAGAAACTGCAGGGAAATGATAGATTTGAATTCTTAATTCCTCACTCCCTAACTTCTGAATTATTTCAGAAAAATATGAAAATAAACCATCATCGGAAGGGTTCTTATAATAAAATGGGGGCAAAACAAGACAGTCTTTAATTCCAGCCTCTAAAGAAAATTTACTTAATTCCACAGCATCTGTTAATGAGCAAGCACCCGTACCTATCATAACCTTATTGATAGGAAAATCTTCTTCAATTAATTTATCAATAAAATCTTTTTTCTCTAAAACACTCAGAGAGTTTCCTTCTCCGGTTGTCCCAAAAAACACAACCCCATCAAGTCCTTGGATTAACAAATTTTTCCCATGTAAAATAGTTTTTGAAAAATCTAAACTAAGATCTTTTTTAAAAGCCGTAAGTGAAGCTGCCAATGCTCCTTTGATTCTATTATTTGATGATAAAATTGTCATTTTCTTTGCCTATCTATTTAATTAATACAATTCGCAAAATACTAAGTTGTAAAATATGAAATCAATTGCTTATTGAAAAAAATTTAAACTTTGTACATTATAAACTTAATTATTAGTTTATGGAATATTTGATTAATGAAACTTAACTACATGACAGGATTTGGTAACGACTTCCAAACAGAGTCATTGCCAGGTGCCCTGCCTATCGGAAGAAACTCTCCTCAAAAATGTGCGTATGGATTATATGCTGAACAATTAAGTGGATCTCCTTTCACAGCACCGCGCAACATCAATGAACGCTCATGGCTATATAGAATACGACCTTCTGTAAAGCATACTGGTAAATATACTAAAATTGATTTTCCATTCTGGAAAACTGCACCCAATATCTCAGAAAATGATTTACCACTAGGTCAATATCGTTGGGATCCATTTCCAATGCCAAGAAATGCAACTAATTTTTTAAATGGTGTAAAAACAATCACTACTTCTGGTGATGTAAATACCCATAATGGTATGGCTGCCTCTATATACGCTTTTAATGAACCAATGGATAATTTAGTATTTACGAATGCAGATGCTGAAATGTTATTCGTTCCTGAAACTGAAAATATATTGCTATTTACGGAAATGGGAAAAATGTTAGTTGGACCAGGTGAAATTGCTATTTTGCCTAGAGGAATGATGGTTAAGATTTCTAATTCAAAACCTTGTAGAGGTTATATGTGTGAAAATTATGGTGCTAAATTTACGCTTCCAGACAGGGGGCCAATTGGAGCAAATTGTCTTGCTAACCCAAGAGATTTCAAAACTCCAGTTGCTTGTTTTGAAGATGCGGAGGAAATACATATATCGGTAATAAAATGGTGTGGTTCATTTTATCAAACTGAGCTAAAACACAGTCCTTTAGATGTTGTGGCTTGGCATGGAAATTACATTCCATATTGCTACGATTTAAGACATTTTTCTCCCGTGGGAGCCATCAGCTTTGATCATCCTGATCCATCTATTTATACTGTTTTATCTGCTCCAACAGAGACACCTGGAACAGCTAATATTGATCTAGTAATCTTTCCAGAACGTTGGGCAGTTACTGAGAATACTTTTAGGCCTCCGTGGTACCACAGAAATATAATGTCAGAATTCATGGGATTAATCTATGGTCAATATGACGCAAAACCTGAAGGGTTTGTTCCTGGGGGCATAAGCTTGCATAATATGATGCTTCCACACGGACCTGACGCAGAAGCATTTGAAAAAGCTAGCAATTCTAAATTAGAGCCAGTTAAAATTACAAATACATTAGCATTTATGTTTGAATCAAAGTTTCCCCAGCATTTAACAAAATTTGCTGCTGAAGCAAACCAGCTTCAGGATGATTATATTGATTGCTGGCATGATATTAAGAAAAATTTCAATGGAACAAAATAAAGTTTTTGAGACCTAATTGTGAAACTAGCTACATTAAATAATGGTTCCAAAGATGGTCAACTAATAATTGTATCCAAAGATCTGTCTAAATATACAATTCCAATCGAAATTGCGCCAACAATGCAAAATGCAATGGATAACTGGGATAACGTTCAAGATGATTTGGTTTACCTATCAAAACAATTAGAAAACGGAAATGTTGAATCAAAGCCTTTTGATTCAAAAAATATTCATTCACCTCTGCCAAGAGCTTACCAATGGGCTGATGGATCAGCGTATGTAAATCATGTCCATCTTGTTAGAAAAGCTAGAGGTGCTGAAATGCCTGAAAGCTTTTGGACTGATCCGCTTATGTACCAAGGTGGTTCCGATGATTTTATGCCTCCCCTCGCACCAATTTTCCTCCCTGATGAAAGCTGGGGAATTGATATAGAAGGAGAGATTGCAGTAATAACTGGAGAAGTCAAAATGGGAACCAAGCCTGATGAGACAATCAATGCTATTCGTTTAATAATGCTTGTTAATGACGTTTCTCTTCGTAATTTAATTCCCAATGAATTGTCTAAAGGCTTTGGTTTTTTTCAATCGAAACCATCAACAGCCTTTTCTCCAGTAGCTGTAACCCCTGATGAATTAGGAAGTCTTTGGGAAGACGGGAAAGTTAAACAAGTTCTAGAAGTAGATTTAAATGAGGAACCTCTCGGTAGAGTAAATGCTGGTGTAGATATGACCTTCAACTTTCCTGAACTTATTTCTCATGCCTGCAAAAGTAGAAATTTAAGCCCAGGAACAATTATTGGTTCAGGAACAGTTTCAAATCGTGATAAAAATGGCGGTCCTGGAAAATCAATCAAGCAAGGAGGATTAGGTTATGCCTGTATTGCTGAAATAAGAATGGTTGAAACGATTCTAAATGGAAAACCACTTACTCCTTTTATGAAGTTTGGGGATAAAACAAGGATAGAAATGAAAGACAAAAATGGAGAATCTATCTTTGGTAAAATAGAACAGACTGTCAAAAAAATTTGATTAAAATATTTAAATTTATTTGACAAAAACTTTTAATTATTTCATCAATATTTTTATAAGGTTTTCAGATTTTTCTGAAATTAAAATGGGAATTTGGTGAAAATAAATATTTAAATCCAGAACTGCCCTCGCAACTGTAAATAGCGAGCCAATTTCAAATACCACTGGATCAATAGATCTGGGAAGGTGAAAATAAGGCGCCAAGCTATAAGTCAGGAGACCTGCCTTATAAGTTCACCCACTTAATACGCGAGGGGCGTATTGGGGCGACTAATCGCAGCGGTGATATAAAATTAATTTTCATCGCTGTGGAAAATTTTCCACTCGATATTTAAATTCTTATAGAGGTGGGAAATGCAAAATAAAATTAAAAACATTTTTAAGTATACAATGCCCATAACTATTACTTTTTACTCAAGTGTAGTTTTAGGAAATGAATTAGAAATTCAAAAATTTTTAAATGAATACGATAAAAGCAATGCTATTATTATGAATGAAATATCCATTTCTGCAAGCAAAGTGCCAATTGAATTAAGTAAAACTGGTTCGTCCGTTCAAGTAATTACAGAAGAGGAAATAAAAAATTCTAATGAAATGTTTTTAGTTGATTTTTTGAATTCAACTTCAGGCATTTCAATAGATCAAACAGGACCTTCAGGATCAACATCCAACATAAGAATGAGGGGAAGTTCGCCTCACTATGTAAAAATTTTAATTGATGGAATTGATATAACTAAAACATCCGCTCCGCAATCTACTCCATATCTAGAAAAGTTTATGCTAAAAGATTTAGAAAGAATTGAAGTGTTAAAAGGCAATCAGTCTTCATTGTATGGAAGTCAAGCTATTGCAGGTGTTGTCAGTATGACTACAAAAAAACCAACAAAAGATGGTTTTGCAAATAAAATTTCTTTAGAGTATGGCAGTAATTCGACTGCCAATCTTTCATACACAATTGATAATAGAACAGAAAAAAATGATCTTTCTTTGAGAGTGCAAAAGTATGATACAGAAGGATTTTCTGCTGCAGATGAAAATTTAGGAAACGCCGAAAAAGATGGCTATGAAAATACTAGTATTTATCTCAAAAATACATACTATTTTAATGAGAATTTTTCTCTGAACTTTGGTGGATTCAAAATAAATGATAATGGTGATTTTGATGCATTTGGGCCAATAGACTCATCTACACATTATTTTAAAGAAAAGTCCGAAGGTTTCAACATTGGTGGAAACTTAATTTCTAACTTTAATCATTCATTTAATTACAGTTATTACAATTCAGATAGGGATAATTATGGCCCTAATTCGTGGGACAATTATAAAGGAAAAGGCGAAAGAAATTCATATGCATACAAAACATCAAAAGCTATAAGCTCGAAATATAATTTTGTTGGCGGGTTTGATTTTATAAAGGACAAAGCGATTATCAGTAGCAATAAAAAATCATCAGATACTATTGGTCTATTTATAGAAAATATTTATGAAGTAAATGAGAACTTGACTACAGCCTTTGGCCTTAGACAAGATCGTCATTCAAAATTTGGTGATAAATCAGTCTACAGAACTTCCTTAGCTTATAATTATAATGGAGTGATATATAAAGGATCATATGGAACTGGATACAGAGCACCATCTTTATATGAATTATTTGCTTCTACCGATGGGAACATAAATCTAAAACCAGAAAGCAGCCAAAATTTTGATATAGGTTTTTCAACTAAACTTGATGTTGTTCCTGTCAAGTTATCTACGACATTTTTTAAAAATGAGATAAAAGACAGGATTGATTACACATGGGGCACTGGTTACCATCAAACTACAACAAAGGAAGAAAGAAAGGGATATGAATTTGATGTAAATTATACAGCAACTAAATTAACAAATGCAAAAATATCATATTCCAATGTTACCGATGAAAAAGGTGACCATGTTAGAAAAATTCCTAAAAATAGATTGTCAGTAACCGTCAATTCAAAGTTGAGTGAACAAATTGATAGTAGCTTTAAACTAACAAGTGTATCTGATCTAATAGATATTGTTACACTTCCAGACTATAATGTTTTTGACGTTAAGTTTTCTTATATGATAAATAATTATAAATTACTGTTAAAAATTGATAATGTTTTTGATGAGCAGTATCAGGTTGTTAATAAATATGGCACATCTAATAGAGCTTTTTATATAGGTTTAGACGGAGCATTCTAGATTCAATCAAATGATTAATTAAAATGAAATCATATATAAAAGCCTGGAAAACTAGTTTTATTTTTATTCAGGTTTTTTTTATTTTCAATGTGTATTCGGAAGAAATTGCACACCCAACATATTCTGATTTTTTAGAGAAATTTCCAGATGGTTATCCTAAATTTATTGGAATAGGGAATCCTAAGAGTATAGGTGCATTTAAATTGTATCTTGAAGAACTTGGGTATTTAACCTTTGAACATGATGGAAATTCAATCGGATTTAAATATTATGTTTCTGCATCAAAAGAAAACAGTAATTCTAAAGAAAAGTTTACCTCAGATACCAAAGGAAAACTTGCAGACAATCTTACTACAAATAAACAAAGCGAGAAACTTTATAATAATAATTTAAAAACTAAGTTTTCTAGAGCTAAATATTCCCAAACAGTTTTAATTTCCCAATGGGTTGAAACAATTAATAATCAAGTAAAAAAAATAATTAAATATCCAAAAATTTCAAAAGATAGAAATCAGTCTGGGAGAGTTTTAATTAGTATTTCATTAAATTCAAATGGTAACATTTTAAAAATAAGTTTAGAAACATCTTCAGGATTTTCTGCTCTTGATGAAGCAACAATAAATTCTATAAAAAAAATTAAAAGCTTTCAACCAGCGCCCTTTGAAAGTGATCATAAAGTTCACACATTTATATTACCGGTAAATTATATTTTAGATAATTAGTTCTTAAACTTTTCTTAACTTTAAGCCTAAAGAAAAATTCCTTAAAACATCAATTAGTAATACAAAAAGGCCAGTATATAAAACTGTACTCATTAAAGTATTTCTTAAAAAGGGCAGTCCAGCTGCATAACATAAAATAAGGCCATCAAATGTTTTTGGATAATAGTCCCACACAAGCCAAACAGCAAAATTAGTAATAACAAAAAAGATTAAAGACGACAGAATAGCCATAATTCCAAGTTGGATATACATCCTACCAAATTTTTTCAACGCAAAACTAAATAAAGTTGAAAGGGCAATAGCTCCATAGACCCATAAAATATAAGGATGAAAACCTATAAACAAATCGGCTATAAGCATTGCTGTCAAAGGCACAGCTATTGATGCCCATTTATTATTGATAATATATGGAGCAACTATTGCAGCCGCTAAAATAGGCGTAAAATTTGGAGGATGCGGAATTAATCTACCTAAAGCAAGTATTATTGAAATATAAAAAAAAGATAAAAGATTTTCCTTAGTAAATAGTTTTAAATAATACATCACTTCCCACCATTATAAATTTACAATATCTTATTTGCCATATTCTAAAAATTTTGCAACAAATTAATAGCAAATTTTTTAAACTACGTAATTAAAGGCCTTCAACGTGTCCAATGCACCAGTTTATGAAATCAATACTAATAAATTTTGGAATGACCCGTATCCAGATTTAAAGAAAATGAGAAAAAAATTCCCAATATGCTTTGTACCGCAACTAAACTCAACCTTATTTACAAAAAGAGACTCTATCGCTGAAAATGAAAAAAAGATTGAAGTTTTTTCATCATTTCAACCTGATGGATTAATGACAAGACTAATGGGAGAAAACATGATGAGAAAAGACGGTGAAAAGCATTTATGCGAAAAAAAAGCTATTTTACCTTCTGTTAGTCCAAGAACAGTAAAAAATATTTGGAAAAATGAATTTATAAAAAACACTAAAGCGATACTAAATAAAATGATAGACTTCAAAAAAGGTGATATTATTAAAGATTTTGCGTTACCTGTATCTGCTGAAGCATTAAAAACAATTACCGGTCTTACTAATATGAATTTCAAAGAAATGGATAGAGTTAGTCAAGGGATGATTGATGGAATTGCCAACATTTCAGGAGACCCTGAAATAGAAGCAAATTGTAATGATTGCACACAATCAATAGATAAACACATTGATGAAATGTTTCCTTTATTAAAAAAATCTCCCAATAATTCTTTATTATCTGTTCAATATGAAGCAGGACTTTCAGATTATCAAAATCGTGCAAACATTAAACTTGCTATATCTGGTGGACAAAATGAACCGAGAGATGCAATTTCTGGAACAGTTTGGGCTCTATTAAAACATTCAACTCAATTTAATTATATTACAAAAAAAGAATGTACTTGGATGAATGCGTTTGAGGAATACTCTAGATGGATTTCACCTATTGGAATGTCACCTAGAAGAGTAGCAAAAAATATTAATGTTGAGGGAATAGACTTTGAAAAAGATGAAAGAATTTTTTTTATGTTCGGATCCGGGAATAGGGATGAAGATGTTTTCGATGATCCAGATAGCTTTAATATAAAAAGAAAGTTAGGTGCTTCATTGGCATTTGGAGCAGGCCCACATTTTTGTGCAGGTGCTTGGGTATCAAGATGCTTAATTGGTGAAGTAGCTCTCCCACTTTTGTTTCATTATTTTCCAAATTTGAAATTAGATACCAGCAAAGAAGATGTTAAATTTGTTGGTTGGGCATTTAGAGGGCCATTAGAAGTCAATTGTAACTACATATAATTAATCAAATGATAATATAAATTATTTTTAAGTTTTATAAATTTTAATTAGTATATAGTTATAGTGAATATGATATATATTAGATTAAAAGGTTTTAACAATGGGCAATGTAAATAGAAAATTAACATCAATACTTGCTACAGATTGTGTTGGCTTTAGTAGCCACATGGAAAAAAATGAAGAAAAAACATTAAATAATCTTAAAGCTTGCAGATCAATTATAGACCCTTACATTGAAGAGTTTGGTGGAAAAATTTTTTATACAGCAGGCGACTCAGTTATTGCAGATTTTCCTAGCCCTGTTTCTTGTGTTAATGCAGCAACAAATTTCCAGAAAGCTATATTTGAAAGAAACAAAATAATTGATGATGATTCTAAATTAATTTGGCGTGTTGGAATTCACGTGGATGATGTCATTATTGAGGGTGACAATATTTATGGCAATGGGGTTAATATAGCTGCAAGACTTGAAGCAGCATGCTCTCCAGGGCAAATACTATTATCTTCGTCAGTAAAGGATCAAGTAAATAATAAAGTTGAATGTGACATTGAAGACGCTGGAACCAAATCTTTGAAAAACATAACTGATAGTTTTCAAACTTATGGTATTTCACCATCAGGAGAAAAAATCATAAAAACAGATGGTATTAAATATGCTGAGAAAGAGAAGGAGAGAAACCACAAACCTAAATTAGCTGTCATGCCTTTCTCAAACATGAATAAAGATGAAGACGGTGGCTTTCTAGTTGATGGAATTGTCGAAGACTTAATTACTGAATTTTCTAGAATAAGAGAATTAGAGATTGTTTCAAGGCAATCATGTTTTGATTTTAAAGACAGTGGAATAGATCTTAAAACATTTTGCAAAAATTTTGAAGTTGATTTTCTTGTAACTGGAAACATCAGAACATCTGGCAAGAGAGTTAGAATTTCGGTTGAACTATCTGAAGCCCAAAAAGACAAACAGATTTGGAGCAATAAATTTGATAGAATTATGGAAGATATTTTTGATATTCAAGATGAGATTGTTAGAAAAATTTCTTTTACTTTGCTCGGTGAAATTGAACTTTCAAGTTTAGAAAGAGCGAATAGGAAACCGACAGAAGCACTTTCTTCATATGAGTTGCTCTTAAAAGGTAAAGCGCTTCATCATAAAGTTCAAAAAGATGCCCTCTTAAACGCATTAACAACATTCGATGATGCAATTAAGGCTGATGAAAATAATGGCCAAGCATACGCATGGAAAGCATGTGCTCTCGGACAAGGTTTATTTAGAGGTTACATTGAGGAAGACTTTAATTCTGTTTGGAAACAAGCTGAAGATAATCTGAAAAAAGCCAGGGAGTTAAATGAAAATGATTTTGAAGTTCATCGTCTTATGGCTGAAGTTTCTCTTGTTATGAAAGATTTTAGGGCAGCTCAAAGACATTCAAAAATATGTTACGACATGGTTCCAAATGATCCCAGAGTTCTTTCCGTATATGGTGAAGTTTGTTTAAGGACTGGAAGAGTTGATGATGGTTTAGATGCATTAAAACTTGCCTTAGAATTAGACCCCATACCACAGGGAAAATCAAATGCTGATACAAGACATGCTTCTGTTTTATTTGGCAACTTTATGGCTAGAAACAAAGATGCGTGCCTTGAATCAATAGAAAACCTAGATGATATTGATTTCAAGTCATGGCTTATAACAGCCAAAATTTGTAGCGATGAGGAATATGAGTTTAAAAATCTCAATTGGTTTATTGAAGGAAAAAAATCTTTTGCAGAAACAAACTGGCAACAAGAGGTTGGAAATTTCCGCATGAATAATGATGGTGCTACACAATCATTAATTGAGTTTGCAGAAAGTTTATATTAATAAGCTATTTTGTCTCATTTGATTCTATTAAAGCTAACATCATGATTCCTGGTGTGAGAGATAAAATACCTAACCAACCTTGATAACCAAGGTATTCATTCAGTATCAGCATACTAAGAATTGAAGCTGTTGCTGGAACGCCAGCCAAAAAAGCAGAAGTGGCTCCTGACCCAATATACTTAACAGAAATCGTAACTAATGACAAACCAATCAGATTAGGAACAATGCCCTGAAAACCTAGTTGGATTATTAACTCAGAATTGGTGATATAAGAGGTATTTTTTGGAAAAAACAAGATCCAAAAAGGCAAATAAATTATAAAATTTACGAATGCACTGCAAAACAAAAGTTCGGGTATTGTAATTTTCCACGCCCTACTTACGACTATATAAGCAGCAAACAAAGTTCCAGCACATAAAAATATTAAATCACCAAACCAACTGTTTACAATATTGAGTCTGGCTCCATCCAATAAAATTAAAAATGCACCAAGCAAAATTAAGCAAATCGCTAAAATTTGATATTTTGAAACTTTTTCTTTCAGCCAAATAAATGAAATTAACAAAGTAAGAAATGGTAAAAAACCGTTAAAAAAAACTGCACTATGTGACGCTGGAGCATAAATAAAACCACTAAATACAAAAATCATGTAAATAGGGCCAAGTAATGCACTATAGACAATTATTTTGAAAAAGGTAAGAGTTTTCCAAGGTTTATAATAAATAATGAAAGGTATAACTATAATACCTGAAACACCAAACCTTATAGCGATTAAATCAAATATTGTCATACTTGACAAAACACCATATCGGCTGGCGACTATCCAACTAGACCAAACAAATAATACGAAAGTGGCACATGTATAGCCAATATATTCTTTTCTTAATTTTACAGGGAAAATAATTTTGCTTTCTAATTGGTAAAAATTTAACAATTATATTAAATAGAATAAACTATATATTATTAGAAGATTGAGGCAAATTTAATTTGAAACCTTTATGAAAAATATCTTAATTATTGGAACCGTAGATACCAAATCTGATGAAATCAGTTTCATGAGAAAATGTATCAAGGGTTTAAACTGTAACCCTATTTTAATGGATGTTAGCGTACTTGGTGAACCTTCTATAGAGGTGGATTATTCAAAGCATGAAGTAGC
>CAZCWO010000019.1:16156-20644 GCA_964502335.1 uncultured Rhodobacterales bacterium
TTGCCTTCTGATATTATTACAATACTTTGGGCTGGTGGTTTATATGGATTAAATAGTATTTGCAAGTCTTCATTGAGCCAAGCCTGTGGAGCAATAGTTGGTTCTGTAAGCTCTACTTATAAAGATGACAATCCAAAACCAATAGTAGCAATCACTTCTCTCGGGACTTCAGCTTTAAGATATATTATTACTTTATTACCAGAACTAGAGAAAAGGGGCTTTGAGGCTGCAGTTTTTCATACTACTGGAATGGGTGGCTCAGCAATGGAATCTTTGATAAGACAAGGCAGGATTTCAGCTGTTATGGATTTCTCACTAGTTGAAGTAAGTAATTATTTTTTTGAATCTGAAGTTAACGCTGGCAAAAAACGTCTTGAAATCGCTGGTGAACTATCTGTGCCTCAGATAGTCGCTCCTGGCGGGCTTACTGTAGTCGATGCAAAAACATGGTCAAGTCCTCCTAAAGGTTTTGAGAAAAGGGAGTTTCGCCCACATAACCGTCTTGTCACTTGCGCAGCTCTTGAACCTGAAGAAAGAAAAAAAGCTGCTACAAAAATAGGAAAAAAATTAATGAAGGCCAAAGGTCCAACTGCATTCATTATGCCCCATGGTGGATTCGATGACTGGGATCGTGAAGGTGAGTGGGCTTTCGATCGAAAAGCCATTGATGCATTTTACTTGGAAATTAAAAGTATTTTAAAAACACCTGTTGAGTTTCATGAAATAAAACAAAATATAAATGATCCTGAATTTACAAATTTAGCTTTAATGATTTTTGATAAATGGGTAAAAGAAGGCCTAATTAACAATAAGTGATTAAATTTGAGATTTTAGCTCAGAAATTGTTTTTTGAGGATTGATTATAAATGGATCAGTCATCATATTTATTAGAATGGGACCTTTGTAATCTTTTCTGAGATTTATGTAGTTTTTAATTAAGTGTTTTGGATCATCAACATCAATAGCTGTAATTCCAAACGAATTAGCTAGAGCTAAAAAATTGGGATTATTTAGATCAGTTGCAATACTCTTCCCTGGATACTTGAGTTCTTGGTGCATTTTAATAGATCCATAAATACCATTATTGAATATGATAAAAGTGATGTTTAAGTTTCTTGCAACTGCAATCACGATTTCTTGGAAATTCATCATAAAACATCCATCACCAGCATAACAAATAACTTCTTTTTCTCTATTAATAATAAAGACGAATTTAAACTCTTAAAAAATGATCCCAATAAAATAAATTCTGCAATCGAAGAAATTTTAAGATTTCAACCACCAATTCAAGTTAACAATAGAAGAAACAAGCAAGAAACTATATTAGGGGATACTTTCATTCCTGAAGGTAGCTCAGTTCATATGATCATTGCCGCTGCCAATAGAGACCCAAAACAATTTACTAATCCAGATAATTTTAGTATATCAAGACAACCAAATAGACATTTATCTTTTGGATTAGGAATACATATATGTGCCGGAAATACATTAGCTAGAATAGAGGGGAAAGTTGCTTTTTCAAATTTAATCAGTCAATTTAAAGACTTTAATTTAATTTCTAAACCAAAAATTGCAAATAGGATAAGATTCAGAGAAATAGAAGAATTGAAAATTGAGCTTTCTAATTGAACCTCTATTATTCTAAATTGTCTATTAAACGAAACTCTTTGAAATGACTTTTTGGCCTAAAAGGCATTTTTTAATTTACCCATTAACTTGTTATTTTTAGAGGAGTTGAACAACTAACGAAGACAATCATATACCCAACGGCAACACGCATATATTTTTATAGCCCACCAAGCAAATTAAATAGTTTTTCAATATCATTTTCATTGTTAAAATGAGCAATAGAAATCCTTAAATGATTATTTCTATAGCTGCATACAATGTTATTTTGAAATAATAGATTAGATACTTCTTTTAGATTTTTTTTGTCATTCGAAATACATATTATATTCGAAGACGATAGATCAATAACTTTGTCGTGAAATACATTCCAGGAGGTGTCTTTTAATTTACCTAAAAATATTGTTTTCAAATCTTTGGAATGTTTTTCAATATTTTGAATTTTCATTTCTAAAAGCTCTTTAATCGATACTTCTAAACCCTTTATAGAAACATATGACATTGTTGCTTGAGTAAATCGCCTAGCGGTTTTAGACAAGCTTAAAAATTTATGAGAAATAGAAAATGGATTTTCTGCTCCCATCCAACCTGGTGTTAATGGTGTTTTGCTAATTAATTCTTCCGATAATACAGCCAAACCAACACCTCCATGACCTCCTAACCATTTGTAGCCACTACAAACAATTGCATCACAATTCCAAATTTTACTATCAATAACTAATGCTCCCGCTGCCTGAGTTACATCAACTATTAATTTTGTATTAAATCTTTTTGTTAATCTTCTTAATCGGACAACATCTATCTTACTTCCAGTGGAAAATTGAACATAACTCACAACAACAGCAGAAGTATCTTTACATAGACAATTAATAATGGTTTCAGTTAAATCTTTGTTTTCTTTGTCTTCTACAAATTTTAATTTAAACTTATTTCTTTCTGAATACGCTAGCCACGGTCTATACAGTGCAGGAAAATCGGTTGAAACCAAGATCACCTTACTTTTCTTATTTGGCAAAATTAAGTAAGGTAATTGATTAAGCATTTCACTCGCACTGGAGAGAATTCCCAAATTTTCCTTTGCACAATTAAAAAGTGATGAGGCTTTAGAACCAAGAGAATCCAAAAATTCGACCTCTTCATCATCAGTCATCTTTGAGTTTCCATGACGAGCAACATCATCTAAAAACTTGTGCATTTCAAGAATTGAACGTCTAGAAATAAGACCCAATGATGCTTGATTCAAATAAACAAAGTCATCCAAAGTACTATAATTTGATCTAGATGATAGTGAAGCAATCATATAAATTAAATAGATAATTCATTCAAATCTACAGTCAACCATTCCAAAATCACCAAAATCTGCTAAAAATTTATCTCCTTTTCTAGCTTCAATCGGTCTTATAAATGACCCAGAAAGAATTATTTCTCCAGGATTAATTGTTTGATTGAATTGAGACAACCTTTTTACCAACCATATAATGCCTGACACTGGATCATCAAGAACTCCAGCGCCCATACCTGTTTCTTCAACCTCGCCATTTCTATATACAATTGCACCTACACGTCTAAGGTCAAAGTTTTTAGGATCATGTTTTTCATGACCTATTACTACTCCAGCATTAGCTGCATTATCTGAAATCGTATCATATACCGTTCTTAATTGCCCAGTATTAACGTCTTTTCTATCTATACGTGTATCTAATATTTCCAGTATAGGGAAAACATAATCTGTAGCATCTAAAACTTCATCTCGATTAATATTTCCTTTTAGAGTTTTATTTACACAAAACGCAATTTCTGCTTCTATTCTAGTTTCTATAAATCTATCTGATGGAATACTATCTCCACTATCAAACAACATATTATCAAATAAAATTCCACTATCAGGTATATCTATTTTTAAAGCATCTTGCATAGCTTTTGAAGTAAGGCCAATTTTCCATCCTTTTATAGTTAAACCGGATTGGACTTTTTTTTCCACAAGAGCATCTTGTATTTTATAGGCATCTTCCATATCAATATCTTCATAAAGAACAGATAAAAGACCAATTTTTCTTTTCTCTTTCTCTGCATTAAAAAGATTGTTTGCCGCTTCTTTTATTTGATCATTTGAAAGTGGCATTATTCGTCTTCTACAGTATTAATCAAAGTTCCAACTCCTTCGACAGAAACTTCTATTTTATCACCTGGATTTAAAAACTTAGGCGGTTCAAATCGAGCACCCGCTCCTGTAGGTGTTCCTGTAATGATTATATCACCAGCCATTAAAGTTGTAAAAGTTGATATATATGAAATTTGCTTTGGTATATTGAAAATCATCCTGCTTGTTCTGTCATCTTGGCGCAGTTCATTGTTGACTTTTGTTGTCAATTGAATGTCTTCTAATTGGCTTTTATCTTTAAAAGGAACTAAATAAGGCCCAATTGCTCCAGATTGTTCGAAATTCTTTCCTTGAGTCACATTGAACTTAGCATGCCTTACCCAATCCCTAATTGTCCCTTCATTGCAAATAGTAATTGCTGATACATAGTCATAAGCTTGTTCTTCCGGTATGTGCCTGCCTGATTGACCTAAAACTATTGCCACTTCACCTTCATAATCCAATTGTTTGGAGATTTTAGGCCTAATGATTGGGCAATTGTGGCCAACAAAAGATCTAGCAAACCTTACAAATAAAGACATATTTGAAGGAATATTTTGTCCGTCTTTATATTCTTCATTTCTGTCTGGATAATTGACACCAACACATATAATTTTTTCAGGTTTCGAAATTGGAATATTATATTTATAAGTACCCTTTGGGTATGATACTCGTCCATTCTTTAAAGACCCTAACAATTTATCAAACCCTTTATTTTGAAC
>CAZCWO010000020.1:0-20545 GCA_964502335.1 uncultured Rhodobacterales bacterium
CCAAATTGGTTGACTGCTTGTTGATTGAATAGTTTTGTACTTACTTGCATTTAATCCTCCTAGACTACGTCCAGTAGTGTTTGAAATAGTTGTCTTGCAGTAGATAATATCCTTGCTGATGCTTGAAATGCCTGCTGCTGTTCAAGGAGTTGAGCCGCCTCTGTGTCAAGGCTAACTCCTGAAAATTCTAATTCTGATGCCATGGCTGCTTCCTTAGTGGCTTCCGCTGCTTCTAGTGACAAGTCTCCTGATAAAACTGCAGCACCAATTCCTGTAACGATATTGTCAAAAACCTCCCTAAAACCGCCTGAATTTGGTCCGTTGGCGTCTTTGGTTTGGAGCATGATCATCGCATCAAGGTTTCTTGCATCTCCAGTTCCTCCAGCGTTATCAGAGATTTTAAATGTATCGTCAAGTTGACCTTTACCCTTTACAATCACCTTGTATCCTGCAGCTTCAGCTCTTCCAACTGTATCTAAGGTTCGAGTTGCAATCGAGTGACCCGTATTAGCGTCGAGAAATTCTATTACACTTCCCTCAGTGTTTGCTACTTTTATGTCAATGTTGCTCGGATTGGCTAAGTAATTTGGATGAGGAGGGTCTGATCTGGTTGCCACACTTCTTGCTCCACCCCCATTTACTATCATTACAAGATCTTCATTGGGGACATTTTTTATAGAAATATTGCTTCCTATCAAGCTTGTTACATTCGTATTGGTTCCTGACGTATCAGCTGTAACAGTTTTTCCTTCGGTGGAAGCGACAATCACTTTGTCTCCGTCAACGTTCACTCGGTAATCCGAGGTTTTTAACCCTAGTGTTTCTGCAGTAGCAGTTTGATCAATGGTGTATTTCTTTCCGCTGTAGGCATCAGTTTCAATCACAATCCTGCCATTACTTTTTACAAAAACATCATTCGCACTTCCATTTGTTCCCAAGTAGGCAAAATCAGCACCCCCTGTTGTTTGAAGTGAAAATCCTGTTGTTCCTACAAGAGCCTTTACTTTATAATCTGTGTTAGGATATAATCCTTGTACATTTGTTCCTGCAGGAATGTATCTTACAGTATCTCCCGCTTTGAAGCCGTGACCCTCTCCAACTGTAATCGTTGCGGATGTATTATTGGTTAAGCCAGCTGTGTTTGCAGTTCTAATATGTTCAGATTTTACAAACAAATCAGAGGTATGACCGTTGCCTCCACCGTATGTAATAGTCGCACCTGATGAGCTTTTTAATGAAAAGCCATCATAGCGAATGAATGCATCTGCTGAACTTCCGCCTGTTCCTGCATAGGTAAAGTCAGATCCATCAGCATTTTGAAGTTTAAATTGATTGGTTCCTATTATTTCCTTTATTTTATAAATTGTTCCGTCAGTAAGGCTTTGAAGATTATTTGTGCCGCCCTTGACGTATTTAACGAAATCACCAACCTTAAATTCATTGGCATTAGCCGTCGTTATCGTGGCGCTTGCTGCACGAGTAATACCAACGGTATTAGCTTTTGAACTAGATTTTTTGACAACTGATGCAACAGTATACTCAGTATTGTGTGTTAATCCATTGAGAGCTGTATTACCAATAAAGTATTTTACTTTGTCTCCAACCTGAAAGTCATGTTTACTGTCAGTACTAATCACCGCTCCCGCTGATGAAGCGACACTAGTCGTATTGGATGTAATGATATTACTCATCCAGCTTGTCGTTACGCCATCTAAAATAGTTGTTGGTACATTTGAGTTAGCATCAACCAGTGCTGTTGTAACCTTGCCACCTCTAGATGCTGATGCCGACGTATTAGGGTTTACAGTTAAGGTGTAACTGATGTCTTTGACTTTAATTGTAGTGGTTGTAGTCGCTGCGGGGACAGAAATTTCACTTCCAGAAAGGTTTCCTATAGCTTGGTCCATTCCAAATAGAACTGCCGCATTACTGTTACCAGAAACTGAATTGTCATCAGGTATTGTTATCTGCTGAGCAGAGAGACTTCCTCCAGCGAAAATCTGCAACTTTTTATTCTCATCGAAATACGCATCCAATCTATTTACTTCTCCACCGGATATAGAAATTTCTCTTTCAACTTCTAACTTTCCATCAGTCGTTACTAATGTTTTATTCGGTGTAGCTCCATTGATTGCTTCTCTTCCTCCGCCAGTTCTGATATCTACACCATCATAAAATAAGATGCTCGTAGTATGGTTTGCTCCTTTGTAGGGTTGAAAATTAACGCCATCCGTTCTTGATAATTTAATATTTGCACCTTGAAAAGAGAATGAATATCTATCTGCGGCTCCAGCTGTGTTTAGGGCGCTATTTAAACCTGATACAATACTTGAAATATTAGTTTGACCAGCCACAACGGTGTAATCGATGTCTATTTCTGGTTCCATTCCTGCTGATAAAATTAAATGTATGTGGTTGCTAGCTGCGGCTACTGCGTCAGCACTGGAGACAGAGAAGTTGGCTGTTGCAGCAACGGCATCACGGCCATTATCAAGCATTGTAAGTGTGTAGTTTTGTTCAGCAAATTGAACGACTAGTTTTTCACCTGCTGCAGGGATCTCGCTTACAGCATTTTTGCCTGAAACAGATGCTATAACAGAACCCTCTCTCAAATTTTTAGCTACGGCAGAAGCAATAGTAGAAGAAGTTATGTTTTCTAAGTTTTTAGTGTCAACTGTTGAAGAAAAAGAGGTTCCAGAGCCAGTATTCGGTACAGTTAATTTGTATTGTCCACCCGCTGCAAGAGCCATTGAACCATCAACAGACGATCCATTGCCGTCAGCACCTTCAAAAGCGTCAAACTTTAGTGACATTTGCTCGCCAGTAGGCGTCATGGTTTTTTCAATAAAACCATTTTCGAAAACATTTGTTGCACTTGAAGAGGTTGATGTATTTGCGCCGGCAGTCGATGTCAAGGAAAAGGAGCCGCCTGAATTTAATTGGACATAACCACCAAATCTTACAGCATCAAAGATGGTGTTATCTAATTTGATTTCTGAACCTAAGGTTTCGAAGTCATCGCCCAGGCTTTTCACGTTTAAGGGAGTGCTTGAAGCTGAAAATTCTGACATCATGATGTCGTCACCATCTTTGCTTTCAAGAACAATTTTCTTTTTGTCGACTGAAAGATAAGCTGAAACACCAGTATTTGCTGTGTGCTCATTGATTTTCTTTGCTAAGTCGCCCATGTCATCTGAGGCAATGGTAGCGGTTATACTTATGGCATCTTGGTTTTTAGATTCAAAGTCGAGTGAAACTTGTCCAGTTCTTCTGATTAATTCAAACCTATCATGTGGGTCAGGGTCACCTGTTCCGGATACTGATCCATTGTTACCATAGACTAAAGTACTTCCATCTGTATTTCTTAAAGTCATTGTATTGCCTGAAATGGATGCAACTTGATAGAGGCCATAAGCACTTAAACCATTCAACGGACCACCATGGTCAGCGCCATCATTTCTCCAAGTTCTGGCGTCAACGTATTGCACTGTGTCGCCAACTCTAAACTTTGTGAGAGCATCGTAAGCTCCACCATATGTTGATGTTAAGCTTAATGCAGGTGAACCAGAGCCTTCATTCACTCTGGTTGATGCGTATGTTTGCGCTCCTATTTCAGCCATAGATATTTCAACCCTGGTAATGGCAGAAGCTTGCACACCTAAATTGGCTAGATTTTTATTGATCTGCTGCGCTGTGTAACCTGCTGATGACCCCGCTGGAATGTCTATATTCCCACTCTCACCACCAAACATAGAGATACTTGCATTCCACGCTGAAACAGCACTGTCAGGGAATATTGTCTTTGAGGGAAGAGGGGCTGATGAATTAATGTTATAGAGTTTAAATTGATCATTTGCATGGCCATTGGCTCCACCGTAAGTTATCGTGGTGCCATCCCTGTTGGTTAATGTAAACTGCGTTGTTCCATTGATTGACCCAATTGTGTATAAACCTTTATCAGTTAGGCCAGTTAGGGCTGTGCTGTTAGCAAAATATTGAACTGTATCACCTACTGCGAAGCCGTGAGCAGTTCCTGATGTGAGCGTGGTCCCGATAGCTGATGCTAGTCCGGTTGTATCACTTGTAACAGAATTGCTGTTTGCACCTAAAGTAATGATGTGTTCACCAGCAGCGGTTTTTCGCTCTATCGAAAGACCTCTGTAGGCATCTGCGCCTGTTAAATTTAAGTAATCAGCTCTGTAAGTTGCTCCACTATTAAATCCGTTATCAGTTGAAATCAGTTTAGCGATATCCTCTTTTGTTAAGGGTGTCCCTGCTAAGTGACGGCCTTCTCTGGTAAATACCTGAACATTAGAAGGTAAGGCAGAGGCTTTCTTAATTCCAAGAATGGCTCCCCCGCCGGATAGCATTGTAGACTGCCCAGAAAAATCATATTGAGATGATGCGAAGGTAATACTGCCTCCGGATCCGGAGGCATACAAACCAATGTCAGAAAGTGTTTGTGAGCTTGCATTTTTAATAATGCCTCTATTTAAGGCTGTAGCCATTTCATCACTCGAATTCCACTTTTCCGTTGCCCCTGCTTTTGGGTATACACTTGAATAGGTTAAATCGAATGTATGCTGGACACTATTTATCTCTAAGGACAATGAAGTTGTAGTAGGAATTTCAGCTTCAGTTAACTGAAAACTCATTTGTGCCTGGGTTTTAAAACTAAGCAATTCAGCAGTTTGTGACCCGGCAGGTATTGACGCTACTGCTCCATCACTTAAGAAATTTGTTGCTGTCAGTGGAGAATTGGAGTTAGTGAATATCTTTGCTACATTTGGAGGGTTTTCTGAAGATGTGATTTTATCTACAGTGGCAGTTATGTCTGCTGTTCCTTTATTTGATACAGTTGCGCTGACAAGTGTTTTGGAAGCTGCTGCAAAATCTTGTGCCCTGCGAAGCATAAATTGCATTCCAGCAGCAGCGCCAGTTAGTGGAGTGGTATTTAACTCGTCACCATCAATTGGCTTCCCTAAAATATTCATTGAAAATCCAGGGCCTTTAATTGAAGTCGTTCCAAAAATCTCTTCTTCCAAGGAGGGGCCAGATAAAGACCATCTGTTTTGGGCTTCGATATACTTGGCAGTTAGTGATCCAGTGGGAAGTTTTTCAATATCATTGATTTCGATTTCTGCAGAAACAACGGATCTATTAGCTCTTCCAGGGGTTATTGTCATTCCGGATGTAGCAAAAATATTCTCTCCTTGCTTTCCGTCAAGAGTAAGCCCTTGCTTGTGTTGTTCGTTTAATGTTTCAGTTATCAAAACGGCAAGATTATCAATGTCTCTGTTGGTGTCACCAACTAAGGCGTAAGAATCTACAACACCGCCTAAAATTCCACCTGAAACTTGGTTTGTAGGTGTGTTAGTTGTCCCAGCTCCCATTAATACTTGAATGACGCCGCCATTATCTGTAACGCCTATCTTAGTTCCAACCTTACCTGAGAGTATTTTAGGCCCTGCGCCTGTTTTTCCAATAGTTACAGTGGCATCTTTTCTTTCATTGTATGATACTGATATGTCGGTAAGTTTTGATAATTCTTCAAGAAGTCTATCCCTCAAGTCAAGTGTTGAGTTAGGGGAACTTCCAAGACTTGATGATAAAAGTCGATTATTAACGTCAACGAGTTGAGTGACGATTGTATTTATTGCTGTGCAAGTATCTTCAGCTTGAGCCTTTCCATTTTTTTGCATATCAGACAGTTGTGTGGATAAATTCCTGAAAGCTCCAGCTAAACTTTTCCCTTCTTCGAGTGCCACAGTTCTTGGAGCTAAGTCACCTGGATTTGCTGCTAAGTCTTGAAGAGATCCGAAGAAACGACCGATATAACTGCCTATATCGGCATCCCCTGGGAGTAGGGTGTCCTCAAGATGTTTCATTTGGTCTGTATAGGCTTTAAGCTTTTCATAATTTGCGATAGAACTTCTAGTTCTGTCTAGTAAGAATTGATCAAAAGACCTTCTGATGTCTTCTACACGAACACCCAATCCCGCTGAATTGCCGGTTGACGTTACGCTGCCACTACTTGCCCCAACCTCTTTTAGGTTAGCCTCTCTTCTTTTATAGCCGTCAGTGTTAACATTGGCTATGTTTTGGCCTGTAACTGCGAGGGATTGCCTGTAAGATTGAATGGCGCTTTTACCAATGTCGAAAAGACTAGACATTACTTACTTTCATCCTCAATATTTCCACCAAATTGACGAATTAACGCCTCCGCTATTCCAAAATTTCCTGCTTTAGACAATTTTTGGGCAAGTTCATTGTCCATCATTGCGTAATAAGTTTCGGTGGCGGAATTTCCCAAAACATCTTCAGATAATTTCGCAGCTCGAGCTGATTTGAGCATTTGCGCTAAAAATAAGGCTTCAAACTTCTCTGCTGCGTCATTGAGGCTGGTTTTATTAGGATTTAATTTTTTAGCCGCCTTGGCACTGATCTCATATGAAGTTTTTGGATCTAAGCCAGGAATGATATAATTTTCCATATCAATGACCTTAAATGATTACTAACTCAGCTCTTAATGCGCCGGCTTCTCTTAATGCTTCAAGGATTGCAACCAAATCTGCAGAACTTGCCCCAACGGCATTCATTGCATCAACAATTGATGAGAGCTTTATGCCAGGGTCAAAAACAAATGCACGAGCTGTTGTTTCATTAACTTCCATCTCTGTGTCTGGATTTTGAACGGCTTCACCACCGCCAGCTACTTGGTTCCCCAATGCGCCAACGATTTGTGTTCCCGGAGTTACGTTTACGTCCTCCGTTACTTTTACAGTTAAACTTCCGTGGGTTACTGCTGCTGGCGTTACCCTGACATCTCCTCCAATAACAATCGTTCCTGATCTTGCGTTAATTACTACTTTAGCGGATGGCCTAGCTGGCTCGAATTCAACATTTTCAAGAAGGCTCATAAAAGTTACCTTCTGGGAAGGATCCATTGGCGCTCTAACGCGAATAGATGTAGAGTCTATTGGAACAGATACATCTGGCCCAAAAATTTCATTAACCGCTTCTGAAAGTTTTGTTGCAGTACTAAAGTCACCTTGATGAAGGTTCAATATTAAAAAAGGGTTATTGAGAAATGGCATTTCAACCAACTTTTCTACTGTAGCGCCTCTTGGAATTCTTCCAACTGTTGGGATATTAACAATTAAAGAAGATCCATCTCCTCCCTCTACTCCAAACCCTCCAACAACTAGGTTTCCTTGAGCAATAGCATATGTTTCGCCATCCGCTCCTTTGAGGGGTGTCATCAACAATGTACCGCCGCGTAATGATTTTGCGGCCCCTAAGGTTGACACAGTAATATCAATATTTTGTCCTGGTTTTATAAAGGGTGGCAGTTCTGCTGTAATCATTACTGAAGCAGCATTTTTTCCATTTAAAGATCCTGAATCTGTAGAAAGTCCAAGTTGAGAAACCATGGACTGCATTGACTGTTGAATTAGTTGTGTGTTTCCATCTCCAGTTCCCGACAAGCCAACCACCAGTCCGTAACCAATGAGCTGATTTGACCTAATTCCAGCTACAGAAGTTAAATCCTTTAATCGATCGGCGTAAGCATTTAAATTAATATTTGATACAAATATTAAAATTAAAAAAACACAAAGTTTGAATTGCTTCATTGATAACTCCTAAAATGGGGACACAACTCTGAGTGCTCTTCCGAGCCACCCAGGTTGATTTGTATCGTGGATATCACCAGTTCCAGTGTATGTAATAGATGCGTGTGCAATCCTATTTGAACTAACTTCATTGGAAGCTGAAATGTCCTCTGGTCTGATTACGCCACTTAATCTGATATACTCATTGCCGTTATTAAGTGTAAGCTTTTTTTGGCCCATAATTTCAAGGTTTCCATTTTCAAAAAGTCTCACGACCGTGACGCTTATTTTGCCTGTAAGTGAATTGCTTTGAGTTGCGCTCCCTGTACCGGCAAATGCTTGCGTGGTTCCAGCTGTTAAGTCTGCAGTAGTCCCAAAATTACCCTGAACACCAATAGGAACAGTAACCTCAAATGCATCGGTTTTTCCAGACGTAGCGCCTTGAGATTTGTTTGCGCTAAACTGCTCGCTTAAATTTACTGTTAATATATCACCAATCGTTTGTGCCCTTCTATCGGTTGCAAATAAGCCACCCCCAGCTTGAGCGTAAATGCTGCCATTAACATTCCTATTAGGTTGATCAAATTCTTGAACTGGGTAAATGGGTTCAAACTCTAAAGAAGCTTTTTCTTCTACATATGTGTTTACGCATCCTGATAGGAAAAGAATGCAAGAAAATATTTTTATAAGTGAACGGGTCATGCGCACCACCTTATTCATAATTATAGATTTTGGTTGATAAATCTGAGCATGTCATCAACACCAGATATTGCTTTTGAGTTAACTTCGTATGCTCTTTGAGTTTCAATCATATCGACTAATTCTTGAACAACATTGACATTTGAACTTTCAAGAGCTCCTTGGACTAGCTTTCCCATACCGCCTATAAAAGGCTCAGAAATTACAGCTTCACCGCTTGCAGGTGTTTCAACTAAAAATGACTCACCTATTGGTTGTAGACCTCTTCTATTAGGGAAGTCCGCAAGTTGCATTTGTCCAATTTCTTCTGCTTCTACAGCACCAGGAACTTGAACACTGACAATTCCATCTGCGGATATATTGATCTGAGTAGCCTCTAATGGAATTTGAATTTCTGGTTGAACAACATACCCGCTAGCAGTTGTTAGTAAGCCTTCTGAATTTCTTGAAAAGGCCCCATTTCTTGTATAGCCAATTCTTCCGTCAGGCATCAAAACTTGAAAGAAACCTCCACCATCAATTGAAAGATCTAACGCATTATCCGTGCTTACTATGTTTCCTTGGCTAAAAAGCTTGTCTGAGTTAACTATTCTTGTTCCAGTGCCAACGGCGAAAGCTGAATTTAGGTTAGTTTCTGCAGATGTTTGATCTCCACTGTTTCTAATAACCTGATATAAAAGAGTTTCGAAATTTGCTCTGTCTCGTTTAAATCCTGTTGTGTTAACGTTAGATAAGTTGTTTGCAATTACTTGCATTCTAACTTGTTGTGCATTTAATCCGGTTTTCGCGACGTGCATTGCATTTGTGGACATAAAATTCTCCGTTAAATCAAATTATTCACATATAAATAAGCAATGCTTGTGCCAAAAATTAATTGAACAATATGAGAGATTTTTTATTTTAGATTTTGAAAAGTTATTGAGGCATTCTCATGAGGTTGGTGGCAGCCTCATCAAGGTCTTTAGCGATTTTTATTAATTTAACATTAAGTTCAAACTGTCTTTGCTGGTCTAAAGATACAATCATCTCCTCAACAGCATTTATGTTGCTGCCTTCAAGATGTTTTTGTATGAGTGTAGCACTTTGGTCAGGCTCAGGTAAGCCACCTGATAAAGTTTTTAACAGCCCATCTTTATCCTTAAAGATTTTCTCGCCAGTTGCCATTGTAGTCGCGAGCATACCAATGTTTTGAGTGGTTCCAGGTTCTCCGCCTAATGGTTCGACAATAATTGTTCCATTTTCCGAAACAGAAATACTTTTGTATGCAGGTACAGAGATTGGCTCCAACCCATCAGAAAGAACCGTCTCTCCAGCTCCGTTCACAAGAATTCCATCAGAATTGACATTGAAGTCGCCGCGTCTGCTCAATCCTGTTGCGTCTTTTGTTTTGACAAAGAAAAAACCAGCGCCTTGCACAGCTACATCTAAATCTTCGCCAGTATGATTAACGTGCCCTGGTTTAGAGGAAAACACCCCTACATTTGTTCTTGTGGCAAAGGCTTTTGCGTCTAAGCCTTCCATGGTTTCTAAGTAAGTGGTTTCAAACTCTATGCCCAGATCTCTTCTGTAACCAGGTACATTTAAATTAGATAAATTTTGAGCATTCATGGATTGATTTTGTGTTATCATATGCATTGAATTCAATGCAGTGTGTATCATTTTATCCATAATTAAATACTCCGATTACCTCTAATTACATTCTGATGTTAATGATCGTTTGAGTTAATGTTGTTGTTGTTTCGATCGCTTTCGCTGAGGCTTGGAAGTTTCTTTGTGCTGTAATCAAGTTTACAAGCTCCTCTGTAATATCAACATTTGATCTCTCTAGAGAACCAGATAAAATTGTACCGAAACCCTCAGATCCAGCCTCACCCACCTGGGCAGAACCAGATACTGCAGTTTCAACGTACGTTGCGTTACCAATCTGCTTTAATCCGTTCTGGTTGTTAAAGTTTGCGAGAACCATTTTACCTAGTGGATCGTTCTGACCGTTTGTGTAGTTCGCTCTAACTGTACCTGATGCGTCAATTTCCAAACCATCAAGTCTGCCTGAAGTATAACCGTCCTGCTCAACAGAAAGAACTGAGAACGGTTGAGCAAACTGAGTTGAAGAGGCAAAGTCGATATTTAGGTCAATTGAAAAACCTTCCTCTTGCTTTTCATAATGAACCTTGTTTTTTGGACTTAATAATTTACCTGTTTTATCAAATGTAAGTTCACCCTCATCGATGTATAGAGGGAAAAAGCCGTCCACTTGGTTGGTAGGTGGAGTTGTAGTAACATTTCCTGAAGCATCAACAAATAAATCATTTCCAGCTTCGTCAGTTGCTTGCTTTAAGTTATAAATTTGTGGAACACTACCAACACCCAAAGGAACGTCATCTAAACCAAGCCTTGTAATTCCTTTAACCTTAATCGTTGATTCTGGACCAGTTGTACCTGTGGTAAAGGTAAAGTTATTACTAGTTGGATTGTATTTAACAGTAACGCCGCCAGTTTGCTGACCCGTTAATGGATCTTCAATTTGATTAATCCGTGTTTGAAGCGCTTCAGCGAGTGTAGAACCAACGTAAAATCCGGATGGGATTTCAATCACACCGTTAACGCCGTTAACAGATACGTTGAAAGTGGTTTCATTTAGTGTGGAAGAAAGTCTGAAAACTTGTGTCAGATCTTCTTTAGCAACAGCTCCAGTAGCAAGAGCAGCGGACGCTGCAAGTCCAGCAGCATCTGTTTTTACAGCATCATTTTTTGAAGTTCCTACACCCAACAAGTGGTTATCACCCTTATAGAAGTCTGTGCTGTCGATAATAGATCCATCAGTAGTAGAAATCGCGTATCTTCCGATCTCTATATCAGATGATTTTTGAGCTGCAGTGACGCCAATGGCTCCGTTCGCTTTAATTGTCTCACCTGTTGTTCCACTTTTAAAGGTAAAAGTTTTTGTATCTCGATTGTATTCAACACCAACACCATACCTTTTATCGTTAAGCTGTATCTCTTCACCATCTGCAACGAATGACTCACCTGAAAAGAACTCACCACCGCGAATTGGCACTTCGTTAGTGTCATCGAGTGTTGGTATTCCTAGGTTGTTAGTTGCTGTTGCAGTAGGTGCTCCGTAAATTGCAAAGCTATTAAAGTTACTGTCAGTACCTGTACCTAAAACGTTTCTGTCAACAGTTACATTTAATCTCTGATTGATATTATCATATGAAACGGTTACGGGTGGGGTCTTTTCATCTACCCAATCTGTTGATGTTGTCATTAAATCTAGGCCAAGCATACCAATTGAGTCTCTATTAGTTCTTGTGAATGTGTCCGTTGCTGCACCTGATCCAGATGTTGTAACTAATGTTCCAGCACTAGTTTTATCAGCAAGCTTTGCATTTTGCCATGTTGTTGCAAGGCTAAAATTATTATTATCCCTTCTTACAATGTAATATGGTGAGGTAGTCGATAATCCGGTTGAGCTGCCACTTGCAGCAGGAGTAAAAGTTACTTGATCACCAGTTTGAAATCCATGATTGTTAACATTGATTACTGCGTTAGCACTCGCACTGATACTTGATGATACTGTCTTAGCAGTTTCGGTAACTGATTGTAAAACTTGAAAATTATCTTTTTCAGCGGTAGTAACAGTTCCATTTCCATCATCGTCACCGTAGTCTTTAATTCTAAAAATCCCACCTGTTGAAGAAGCATGTCCTGACTTTGTTTTAACAAACATATCATTAACACTTCCGGGTTGTGTTGATTTATTATTGACTGTTAAAGCTGAACCACCCTTTGCAACTGACAATTTAAATGTGTTTGCATTAATACTATCAACATAATAAAGAGCACCATCTGTTAGTCCTCCACGAGCTGTTCCAGCGGCCTTGTACAATACCTCATCACCATCTTGGAATCCATGACCCGTTAAGGTAAAGGTATCTCCAGAATCGGCAGGTGTGTTAGTGTCAACGACCCCAGCTTTTGAAATCATAGATTCTGTGTAAGCATGTTTATTAGTTTCGCCAATTTCCCTAAGAGCTATTTTTCTGCTGTTAAAGTTTACTAATGCACCGTCAAAAACATTGTCAGCGCCTTCAAAATAGGCTTCCACTTTTGTTGATGGATCACTTAAGACTACAAAATCTTTACTTTTTAAAGAAAAAGCATCATCTGGAAAAGTTAGACCCGTTGTGTTTACTAGAATATATGGTCTTGTAGCTGTTGTGTTAATACTGCTCACACTGAATTCACGCCCATTTATATATGAAAATTTCGTTAAATCTGAATCAGCAGTACCATCTGGAACACCAGCGATTCTAATTTTGTCTCCGCTTGCCAATCCAGCAGGCGTACCTTCTGTGTAAATTTTTAATGTGTTTTCTGTGGCACTAAATTCAAATGTTGTTCCATCTGCATCGTCATTTACCATTTGCTTTGACTCAAACACAGAAAGATTAGGTCTTGAATTATAATATGAGTAAACCATAAACATATCTTCTGTACTTGGACTGGATCCATCTGCATTTTCACTGGTCCTATGTTCAAATGTAACCATTTGAGTTGACTGAAGAACATCTGTCATTTGAGAGCCGATACTTCTAGCAAACAATTTATTTGCAACTCCTAATGTTTGAGCATTTGCAATAACGTCATATTTGTCTACAGCATATTGGTTTAATGATTCATTAATTTTTGCTTGTGAGTGAGCAAGGAATTGGTTTCTAGTGAAGTCAGGTGAAGCGCCAGTCAAGTTAATTGATTCAGTTGTTGACACGTAACTGTCTGTTAATAAGTCAACGCTGATCGCTGTTGTTAGACCTTGTGAAGATCCATCAGCCTGTTGCTTATATAGCTGTATACTTATTGTGTCATCAACGTTTTGTACGATTTGAACTTTTTTATCGTCACCATAGGCTGCGTTAATAGCTCTTTGAGCTTCGGCAGCAAGTTGGTCAGCGTTGTATTTTCCTGGGTTTAAGTCAATGTTTAATGGTTGGTCACCATTGTCAACATTCAATGTGAGAAAGTTCTTTCCCCAGTAAACTCTTGAATCAGCATTACCTGCTTCTCGTGTTGCTTTAAATTGCATTGGGTCAGTAACAATTTCAACTAATCTGTCACCCTCTTCCCCAAAATCAAATTCGCTTACCTCACCTTTTATTTGTGCTGGTGAGGAGTTAACTTTATTCCTTAAGTCATCTGCTTTATAAAGCTTTGAGCCTTTTCCTTCTAGGAAGTAGTTATCATCTGGAACTTTTGTAGTGACGTTTCCAAATTTATCGATGAACTGTTGCTTACCAGCATCATCAATAGACTTAACAAGATCAGGGTCAATGACGGTGTCATTAATAACGAGTTTAGTCGTGACTTTATTGGTTGGGTCTTCAGCTGATGATGTTTGTGTTTTGATAAAATAAATTGTTGCAATTGTTGGGTTACCCAAATCATCAAAGATCGTTATTGAAGTTGAGTTGTTATACGTTTCCGGGTTTGAAGGGTTGAAAGTATACCCATCTGCAAAAGCCGCTTTCTCAGTGACAACTTCAGCGCCAGCGGGCACGTTTACACCAATTTGAATATTATTTGTCGCTTGAGGCTCACCAGAAGTAACAGGAAGCTGCAATGGTGAAGCACTAATGATATCTTTAGCAGTAACAGATCCATCATTGTTAACTGGGAAAACTAATAAATACTGACCAGCAGAATCCACAACATATCTATCATCGTTAACGCTCAATGATCCATTTCTAGTGTAAACGATTTGTGCAGAAGTCAGAGATGGCTTCAAAGCAAAAAATCCTTGCCCGGAGATCGCCAAGTCCAACGCGTTTAGAGAGGATGAAATGTTACCCTGCGTAAACTGCTGCTTGATACCTTTAAGAATTGTACCAGAACCAATAGAAGATGATGCGTTCTGCAAAGGTGAAGTCGCAAAAATATCACCAAATTCAGCTCTACTTCTTTTAAATCCAGTCGTACCAACGTTTGCGATGTTATTTGAGGTTGCCGATATATCGGCGGAAGCACCATTAAGTCCTGTAAGGGCGGTATAGAATGACATTTGTTATTTCTCCTGCTACTACTTTGTATTAATTTACATTCTAAATTTAATAACTTCATTTGCACTTATCGTGCCATAATCTCTGACGTCTAACATTACGCCACTATCTCCATTTCCTGCGGATGAAGATAGAACTTCTGCAAATATTGATGAATTAACACCTTCCATGCCTTTACCTGTATTTGCGTAAGCTTCAACAATAATAGGGTCATCGTTATCCATCATATCTTTTGGTGCACCATGCCATGCAAAACCCACTAGACCTGAAGATTGATTTCCTAAATTGATTGTATCAATAATTTCTCCACTTTGAGATTTGAATACTACATTTACATTCGTTGCTGCAGACGGCAGATCTATTACGCCATTAACTGACCCGTCATCATCTGTTCTAGCAATTTTTCCTGGAACTAAAACTGAGTGTCCGAGCATATTTGCTGCTGTAGCAATTCTCGTTTCACCCAGTTTTGCAGCTACATTTTTAAGAGATTCATCCATACTTGTGATTCCTGTAACTGTAGAAAATTGAGCCATCTGTGCGATGAACTCACCATTTTCCATTGGAGCAAAAGGGTCTTGATTTTGAAGTTGTGTAGTCATTAACTTTAGAAAATCTTCCTGACCTAATTTATCTTTTGCCTTTGGCATGTTTGATTTATCTGCTGAGTTAATTCCCAGTTTATTTAAAATTGCTGATAATGATTGCTGTGAGGGGTCAATGCTTGACATTTATTTGCTCCTGGAAAATTTTATTTTCCTAAATTAAGCGTTCTCATCATGAGAGCTCTTATAGTTGAAATTACTTCTATGTTGTTTTGATATTGCCTGCCAGCTTCCATCATCTCCACCATCTCCTGGTCAACATTTACTGCAGCCTTATAAACATACCCGTCTTTATCTGCTTGGGGATGTTCAGGCATAAAACTTTTTTCTGGTTCAACACTAACTTGCTGAATGTCAACTGCATCAACTGTAGCCAAACCGGAAGTTTTAGCATGTTCTGCAAATTTTGTTTCAAATATAGGTTTAATTGCCTTGTAAGCTTCGTTCTTACTTCCTGCGATATTTCCTGCATTTGCTAAATTACTTGCGACAGTATTGAGCCTTATTAACTGAGCGGCCATTGCCCTCCCAGAAATGTCAAAAACATTTTTTATATTTGACATTGATTACTCCTATTCACCTCGAATTGCTGACATTAAGCCGGCAATTTTACTATTTAAAAAACTTAATGTTGTAGAGTACCTTATAGAATTTTCAGAAAACTCCATTTGCTCTACAGCTAATTCAACGGTATTACCGTCTAAGGATTGCTGCAAAGGCTCTCTAAACGCGACACCTTTATGACTAACGGGGCGCATTAAAGAAAAATGTTTCTCATTGGTAGTTGTTAGGTTTCCAGTTTTAAGGTGGCGAGACATTTCAGATTTGAAGTCCAAATCTCTTGCCTTGTAATTAGGCGTTGCAGCGTTGGCAATATTTGAAGCAATTATTTCATTCTTTTTATTTCTAAGGCTTAGTGCCGCCGAATGGATTTCTAAATATTGCTTAATTCCAGCCATTATGTATCCTTAAAATTATACTTAAACTTATTAATTAAAAACTATATTTTGGTGTGGAAATTGCAAAAGTAATGCCAAATATTAGAATTGAGGAATAAAAATGAATACAATTTTAGAAAATAGCGGTGGCCCTGGGTCTTCAATTACCTTAGACCCTGAAATTGTTTCTTTGAGAAATAAGTATCTTAAAGCTTTGGATGGAAAGCCTTTTGATGAGATGAATTTATTGATTCAAAAACAGCTGGAAACCGAGGAAGAGGATCTTAAAAGACTCTCACTACTTGCGGCTCGAGTCTATATTCTTAGATTAAGAACATTAGAGCTTCGTAACGAGCCAACTGAACACGCAATGCCATGGTCCGATAATCAAGCCTCAAAAGGTGAAAAAAGTAAAGAAAAAGGTGATGCAGCTGTGGCGGGGAAGGGACCACAAAACAAAGGCGATGATTGGCGAAGATTAAGAATGATTGAGGCTGGGGAAGTAAATGGCGTTAGATTTCCTCCAGGGATTATTATTGATGTCAATAAAGATGACGGTGAAAAACTTGTAGCTAGTAATAAAGCAGAATTTGTAGAGACTTCAGATTCAAAAGAAGACAAACAAATTAAAGAATCAGAAAATGATGAAAGATCGCAAGACGATGCAAAGAGTGATGAAGCTGAGCCTGCTGAAAGTGAAGCGAGTGATGAGAAACCGCAAGACGATGCAAAGAGTGATGAAGCTGAGCCTGCTGAAAGTGAAGCAAAAGATGAAAGTAAAGAAAATGAGGCAATTAAAGACAAAGAGTAAAGCTTCACTACTAGCTTTATGGGCCCTTGTTTTAACGCCTTTATTGAGTGGATGTGATCAATTTTCCAGATTTAATCATGAAAAGTATGACTGCGGAAATAATTCAACTGGAATTAATGAAATTCTAATCAATAAAGTTAAAAAAGGATCAACCATTAATTTCACTTTAAATGGAGTAGTGGAGCAATCTACAATTAATAAAGTTGAAAAAAGTGAAATCTACATTAACTTAAAGAATAAAATTATCAAAATTAATCGAGAAGATGGAAAGTTAACAGTTAAAGAAGATAACAAGGTTATTATTTTGGAATGCAAGATATTAAAGTTTAAAATGTAGTTTCTTTAATTTTTATGAAATTTTATAATAGCTTCAGCATCCGATTTTGATAAGCCAGTACTAGACATAATTTGTTCAACATTTGCATCATTTCTAGCAAGTTCTATAGCTTTTGTCATAATATCTTGACCAGAAATTCCATCGGCAATTCTAGTTATCTCTGATTTCATATCTTTAATGAGATTGTCATGAGAGGCTTTGGTTGATTTAAAATCACTTAGATTATCCATTGTTTTAGAAAACATAAGCCCAAGAGCATCGACTCTCTCTTTTAGCTCTGATATTAGCTTAAGGTTGTCAGCGTTAATTTTTTCAAAAGTTATTTTTTGGTTTTTTATAAATGAAATATTTAAATAAATAATTATACCAAAACCAATAACAATTAGGGTAAATAAAATTAGTAAAGTAAAAAATGAAAAAGTATCAGTTGCAGCGTATGGAAGTGTCATTCCAATCTCTAACTAAAAGTTGAATTACTTATTTACATTATCGTAAAAATACTTATTGAGCGAATCAAAAAACGAAAGTTTATTGTTATTCATTTTTTCCAACTTTGAAATATTATCTAAGATGTTTTTCATTAAATGTTTTTCATTTTCATCAAAGTTGTATTTTTCATTTAAAATGGTTGAATTTAAATTCTTTATAAGTTCTTCAATAGCATTAATATTATTGGTAAATTCAGAATGATTATTGGAATCAGATAGTGCACTATCAAGTTTACCCTTAATAGTGTTTAAAATAGAATTCAATGAAGATGTTTCAGCCATTATAAAATTTTTGGCTAACTTTTCATTTCTCTATAAACATCCATTAGTGCATCAGCTATCCTATCAGCATCAATTGGATAGTCACCATTTGCGATTGCATTTTTAATCGCATTAACTTGGTCCATATCAATTGGAGCAGAAGCAGCAAGTTCAGACACATTATCAGACTTTGCAATTGAACTAATTTTTGCACTGTCAGTTAATTCACCTGGTTCAGGAATAACATAAGACTTTTCAGCATCTTTAGTGTTAATAGAATCTTTAGCGCTCTTATTAAGCTGAGGATCTAACTTTGCTAATGTTTTCTGTATTTGATCTATCATTTTAATCTCCGTAACCATATTAACGTCACAACCTTTCTTTATTTTAGTAATTAATAAATATTTTTTTCTCGTCTACTATTCTTCCTTCAACAATCTTTCCAGAACTTAGGTTTTTCACCCTTATTAATTCATTAAAATGTCCATTTTGCAAAGCATTTCCCGCCATCTTTACTTTTATTCCATTTAAATCAGAAAATATTAAAATCGATTGACCTTCTTCCACCAAAAAATTTTCTTCAAGATGCCTAGATTTAATTACTTGTCCTCTTGATAAATTTTGTTTTAGCTTTCTTCCAATTAAGTTTTCAAAATTAATAAAATAGCCATTTCCTATAATATCGTTTTTATTAGTATATTTTAAGTCCTGTAATTGTATAACCTCACCTTTTTTAAGATTATTTTGTAAAATTACTAATTTAATTAAATTATCGGAATGTCCACCCAGAGGGGGGGACTGTTTAAATGGAATTTTATTGGTGGTATTTGTGCGTATTGTTACCTGCCATTTTATGGGGGCATTACATGATACAATTACGGTCTTAAAATCTTTAAATATTGGCTTTATCTTGAGCTTATGATTGCATTGCTTAAAAACTCTATTTTCTTTGATAACGGGGTTGCTGTTTAGTCCCTTTCCTTCAAGAAAATTAGCAACCAAACTTTTAATTTCTGAGCCTGTTATTGCAAAAGAAGAATGCGAATATAAGATAATTGAATGAAATAAAATAAGTTTCAATATTTTAGAAATATTTTTCATTTTATCCGCCAAAAAAGTAAATGTGTGTACTGCTATTATTGCTTGGTGTTTTATTTTGATTTTTAGACTTTCCTAAAACTAAATCCTTCATTTCATTTAGTGATGGAAGATGAATACTTTGGTTTGCAAACAAAAAATTTGGATTTCTGTTTCTAAATGACTTTGGATTAAATTCTACTATCGCCATTTCCACAATTCTTAAATTTAAACCACTTTTACCGTAATAGGCGTAAAGAATATGCCCCAATGTTTCATCTTCTTGAACTTTATGCTTTGTTGAGAAATTTGGGTTAGAGATGAAATTGTTGCTATTATTCAATCCTTGACCAGACAATTCTGAAGATGAGTACTCTAATACAACTATTGGTTCAGAAGCCAGTGTATTATAAACATATATGTTTTGTACAAAACAAAATATGAAAAATATTTTTAGACAAAAAGGTCTATAATTTTTCATTTCAAAACTCCATAAATGTTATTGATTTTCCATAATATTTCTCAATATTACGAGTAGCATTCAAAGGTAATAAAACCGATCCATTACTTTCTACTTTAACCACTTCAAAAACAGCAAAGGGAGTGTCAACAGATTCCGCTAATGCAAGGTTTCCTATTGATATACCTTGGTTAGTACCCAAATCTATTTTAATTCCATTCTCGATTTTTGATGGTTGAGCTATTGACTTTAAATTTATACATTTCAAGAATTCATTTATTTCTTCAGGCAAATCTTTAATCGAGCTGACTAAGCTTGAAACTACATTGTTTCTGTTAGGACGACTTAAAACGTTTATACTCTGAAAAAGTGTTTTTCTGGGGCCTATATAACTGAGAGCTACTCTAGAAGTTTTAAACACTTCCTCGCCATTAATGATATCTTTTATTACAACCTTTGTAGTTAATTTTAAATGATCCTCTAATTGTACTTCTAATTGTACTGAGGATGCGCTTGTTGAGTGAAGATGTTGTGTTGGTTCAACATAAATCTCAGTTTCTAAAGAAAAATCAGCTGGTTGATAGTAAACTACATTTCCAGTAAGGACTTTATAATCGAAGTTATTCAATTCTAATTTTTTATTATTTTCTTCTAGATTTGAATCGGTAGCATTCAGTATTTCTAAATCTTTAAAATTTAAAAATCCATTTTGTATCTCTTTAAAAACTAATTGAGGTAGGTTTTGTGACCAAGCAGGAGAGTTTTGACTGACAAACATTTTTGGTGCGAATGAAACTAACCTTGATTTTGGTCTAGAAGAGCATCCAACCTTTTCTTCAGTTTTCCCAACTAAAGCTCTAATCGTAACTTCATAATGCTGATCAGATATAATCTCATCAATAATTGTATAGTCAAGAATTCCTGAAGCTGGTCTCACAATCACTTCTTCTTTTAAATTAGAAAATTTATCAACAATACTATACCCTGAAATTTTAGCCCCACCTTCAAGCGCAGCAAGGTACAATGCATCTTCTAATGCACTGTTTTTTGATAATAATGGTGAGTTATCCTCAATTACCGATCTTCCAGTAACTTCAACAAATTTGACTTCACTATTTGCCATTATTGGACAAAATAGTGCCAAAACAATTAAAATGGTTTTTAAAAAATCTAACATATCATTGGTGTGCTTTGTTCGTT
>CAZCWO010000021.1:0-13423 GCA_964502335.1 uncultured Rhodobacterales bacterium
GTGAATGTTTTGAAAGTTTTGTTCACCAAATTCAAAAAATATAGCAACAAGATTTAGTATTATGTCACAATCTTTGACGAAATTATTGACTTCTGTTTCATTGTTAACATTTCCAGAAATAATTGAGATTTGACCTATGTCACCTAGTAAACTTAAGTTATGTTTTGATAGTGGATTTCTTGAAAAGACCCGTAATTTATATCCTGACTTGCAAAGCAAAGATACTAACTCTAAGCCAACAAATCCAGATCCACCGATTACACCGATAACTTTATTTGTCATAGAATTTAAAGATTTCTATTTTTATAGTTTTTATTTATATATAATATTTATAATTATAAGATATATTCTTTGAAACAAAAACATTTTATAACTTTATAGTTTAAATAAATAATTTATAGAAAAATATGACAATTTATCTACACGAAGATGATGTACCAAAAAATATAAACTTTAATAGTTCCATAGCAATCGACACGGAAACTATGGGGTTAAAAACAAAAAGGGATCGGCTATGCCTGATTCAGATTTCTGCCGGTGATGGGGATGCCCATCTTGTAAAAATAAAGAGTGATGTTGTCAAATCAACAAATAAACATAAAAATTTGATTAAAATATTGCAAAATAAAAATGTTTTAAAAATTTTTCATTTTGCTAGATTTGATCTTGCTGCTCTTAATCATTATATTTGTAAGGTTGAAGGACCAATTTGGTGCACTAAAATTGCAAGCAAATTATCAAGGACTTATACTGATAAGCACGGTTTAAGTGATTTATGCAAAGAATTGCTATCAATAGAAATTTCAAAAGAGCAACAAAGCTCAAATTGGGGCAGAAAAAACATCTCTAAAAATCAAAAACTTTATGCAGCAAATGATGTTTTGTATTTACATAAAATCAAAGAAGAATTAGAAAATTTTCTTTTACAAGAAAATAGATTAGATATCGCTGAAAAAGTTTTTAAATTTTTACCTATAAGGGTTGAATTAGATTTGAATGGATTTAATGATTTAGATATTTTTGCTCATTAACAATGTAATATGATTAGACTGTTTAAAAATCATATCATTAATTTTTTATATAAAACATCTTCTCAAATTAGCATTTTTCTTTCGATAATTGTTCTGGCTAGTTTCTTCTGGTGGCAAATAAAATTTCCTACTTCAAAAATTAAAATTGATTCAACTGAGAATAGTATTATCCCAGTTCTTCAAATTGAAGAAGCAAACTATAAAGGAACTACAAAAAGTGGTGACAAGTTTTCAATTTCAGCAAAAACCATTAAGGAAAATTCTAAAAAATTTAATGTTTTGGACTTGATTAATCCTAGTGCAATTATTAATTTTGAAAATGGCTCCATAACTTTATCATCTAATAAAGGAGAGTTTGATTTCAATCATGGAAAAATAGAATTAAATGACAACGTGTCTTTTAGTGATAAAAATTTAAATTTAAAACTCATATCTGATAATTTAAATGGCAATTTTAACAATGGTGAATTTTATTCAATTTCTCCAGTAAGAATAACATTTCCTTCTGGGGAAATAACTTCAGACAACTGTTCGTTTATCGAAAAAGAAAAAAGATTATTATTTTCAGGAGTAACTAAACTTTTCTTGTTAAAATAGTTTAAATCAAATATTATTTTCTATTATGATAAATAAAAATTTTTTCTTTAACATCCATTTTTATCTTTTACTATTAACATTGATTTTGACTTTTAACGTTAGCAAATCTCAAAACCTACAAGATGATTCAATTCAAATTATTGCAAAAGGAACAATGGAGTGGTTTCAACTAGAAAAAAAAATTGTTGCTTCTGGAAACGCTGAAGTAAAATCCAAAGATTTTGTGATTCTTGCCAATAACATTACAGGTCTTTATGAAGGCGAAATAGGAAATGGAAATATTAAAAATCTTATTGCAAAAGAAAATGCTAGCATTAATACACCTCAGGGTATAATTAATGCTGAGTATATAAATTACGATTTTCATTTAGATAAAATAACTGTCAAAGGTGACAAAATATTTATGAATTTTGATCAAGGCACTATTAATGCAAATAATAACTTAGTGTTTGATAAAAAGGAAAACCATATAAAAGTAGCGGGCGATGCAAAAATTCTAATTAATGGAAAAGGAGAGATTAACGCTCAAAAAATTACTATTCTTATTGATAAAAAAGGAAATATTGAGATAGTTGAGGCTTATAAAGATGTAAAAATATTATTAAATTTAACTCAACAAAAAATCACATCAAACGAAGCAAAGTTTGACAATAAAAATTTACAAATTAATCTCTTAGGTGATGTAACTTTGAAACAGGGTAAAAATTTTCTAAAGGGTGACAGCGCTATCTTGGATCTAGATAAAGGGACCAGTAAAATTCTTTCAACCACCACTAATTCTGTTAGTGGTGTTTTTATTAACTAATCGAGAGATAAGAAATTGAATCATAAACTAGTAAAGAAACCTGAATTAATAAAAGATACAAATTGTTTAATAGTTAATAATTTAAGTGTTTTTTATAAAAGAAAAAAAATTCTTAAGGATATAAGCCTTAATGTGCAACAAGGAGAAATTGTCGGCTTGTTAGGGCCAAATGGAGCAGGAAAAACAACATGTTTTCAATGTATAGCAGGTTTACAGCTAATAGATCATGGAAATATTTTTTTAAATGATATCAATATTTCCTCATTGCCTATTTTCAAGAGAGCAAAACTTGGTTTAAATTATTTGCCTCAAGAAACATCAATTTTTAGAGGCCTTTCTGTTGAACAAAACATTTCAGCAATAATACAAACAACAAATTCTAAAGCTGAAATAAACCACAATGAATTTTTAAATGAATTACTTAATGACTTTGGTTTAGAACACCTAAGACATGCCTCCGCTTTAACTCTTTCGGGAGGAGAAAAAAGAAGAGTTGAAATTGCAAGAGCCCTTGCAGCTAAACCTAAGTTTTTGCTCCTTGATGAACCTTTAGCTGGAATTGATCCTATAGCTCTTTTAGATATAAAAAATATCATCTATAAGTTAAGGGAAAGAAATATTGGAATTTTAATAACGGATCACAATGTAAGAGAAACCCTTGAAACAGTTGAAAGAAGTTACATCCTTCACGACGGGGGGATTATTGCATCTGGGTCATCAGACAAATTATTAAATAATAGTGATGTGAGAAGAGTATACCTAGGGGAAAGGTTTAAATTATAATCAATAATTTTAGTTTTGGTGGAGCTGACCGGGATCGAACCGACGACCTCTTCAATGCCATTGAAGCGCTCTCCCAACTGAGCTACAGCCCCAGAATTTATTTTTTTATTCTATTTTTTTCTCTGATTGAACTTCTTCTAACTCTATAGCGTTTGAATCATCTTCAATTACCTGAAACCCATCATCTTGATCTATTTCAACTTCAATACCATCATTTTCATTATCATGCTCTTCTAAATTAGAGACCACATTAATGTGTTCATCAATAATGTCGTCTTCTAATATAATTGAATCATCTTTAGTATCATCTTCTAATATCTCTTTTTCAGGTAAATCATCTTTTGAAGTTTTTTCATTATTGTTTTTATTTAATTTTATCCTTGCTGGCTTCTCTAACAGTAATTCTTTTCCACAACTTGGACACAATATAGGATCTCTTTTAAAATCATAAAATTTCGTTGCGCAACTAAAACAATTACGTTTAGTGCCCCAATCTGCCTTTGCCATAAAAATAACTCCGTTTCTTTGTTTTAACGAAATAAAAAAAGTATAAAAAATGGATTTGACTTATTTATTGAAAAGTGTCAAAGGCTTTTTTACATTTTCTTTAAAAGGTGAATAACATGAAGTATATTTTATCTCAACAATCTTCATCCTTAATAGGGTCACCTCAAGTCCCTGGAGATAAATCAATATCACATAGAGCCTTAATAATTGGAAGTATGTGTATTGGCACAACATATGTCGAAGGTCTTTTAGAGAGCGAGGATGTTTTTTCAACAATGAATGCATTAAGAATGCTCGGGGTAGAAATAGTGTTATCAAATAATAAATGGGTAATTAAAGGTGTTGGCTTGTCAGGCTTCAGGGAAACAGATGAATATATAGATTTAGGTAACTCAGGAACAGGAATTAGGTTGATTTTAGGTGCTATAATGGGTTCAAATATTTTGGTTAACTTTAAAGGAGATGCGTCTCTCAGTAATCGCCCTATGGAAAGAGTGTTAACTCCACTAAAGCTTATGGGAGCAAAAGTTATATCAAGTAAAAACGGTAAGCTACCTATTACTATAAAAGGGCCCGAAGAAGTATTGTCTATAGACTACATCTCAAAAATATCTTCCGCTCAAATAAAGTCCTCGATCTTGTTGTCTGGTCTTTCTGCTTCAGGAAAAACAATTATAAAAGAGCACAAGAAGAGTAGGGATCACACAGAAACTTTACTATCAAAACTTGGTGCTAATATAGCCACTAAATTAATTGAGGATGGATCAAATATTATAGAATTAGATGGAAGACCTTTGTTAAAAGGAAAAAAAATTTCTATTCCAAGTGACCCATCATCAGCAGCATTCCCAATTGTAGCAGCTATGATAACACCTAATAGTAAAATAAACTTAAATAATATCATGATCAACCATGGCAGGAATGGTCTTATTGAGACTTTAAAAGAAATGGGCGGTAAAATTAAAATTTACAATAAAAAAAATATAGATGGTGAAATAACTGCTTCAATCCGTGCGGAATATAGTAAGTTAAAAGGCATAATAGTTCCACCAGATAGAGCGCCTCAAATGATTGATGAATACCCTATTTTATCCATTGCTGCTGCTGCTGCTGAAGGCAACACAACTATGAAAGGTATATCTGAATTGAGAGTAAAAGAATCAGATAGAATAAAAATTGTCTCTGAAGGGTTAAATAAAGCTGGAATCAAAACTATAGAAACAGCAGATAGTTTAAAAGTTTTCGGAGGTCAAGTATTTGGAGGATGTACAATTGATAGTGAACTGGATCATAGGATCGCAATGTCATTTTCAATATTGGGATTAATTTCAAAAAAACCAATCAAAATTTTAAGGCCAACGACTATACAAACAAGTTTTCCAAATTTCATTAACATGATGGTAGATTTAGGGGCAAGATTAAAAAAGGTATGAATAACATAATCATTGCTGTTGATGGAACAGCTGCTTCCGGTAAAGGTTCATTAGCTAAAAATCTTTCAAAGTCACTCCATCTTTTACATCTTGATACCGGCATTTTATATAGGATACTGGCTTATAAGGCTATTAACTTTGATCATTTAAATAATAAAAAATATATAAATAATTTAACAAATTGTGCAAAACAACTAACAATTAAAGAGGTTGAAACAATTAGGTCTAATTCAAGTATAAACCTTAGATCTAGAATCATTAGTCAAAAAGCATCTGAAATTGCTATGTTTGAGTCCGTAAGAAAGGAATTAACAAAGCTCCAAAGAAGCTTTTCAACAATCAAACATTCTAATCATAGAGGGATAGTTCTAGATGGAAGAGACATAGGAACAGTAGTATTTCCAAACGCTAAGTTTAAGTTTTTTTTAGATGCGGAAATAAGAATAAGGGCAGAAAGAAGAACTGAAGAGTTGATTCATTTAAATTATAAGGTTATATACCATGAAGTATTGGAAGACCTTATTATTAGGGATGAAAGAGACAAAAAAAGAAAAATTGCTCCATTAAGAAAAGCTAAAGATGCAATTTTTATTGACACAAGTTTAAAATCTGAGGAAAAGGTATTACAAGAAGCTTTAGATTTTATAAATAATTGATTAGAATTTGGACTTAACTCTAATTTTTATTTCAACATAGCTGGTAAAAACCATTGAATCATCATTCAAAGTCCATGGATTTCCCATCAACCAGCATGGGGATAGCAATTATACAATAATGATTTGTAATTGCTAATTTTCAAAGGGGTTTAATAATTTATCATGACTAATGCAAATAAAACTTTAGGGAATGAAACGTTTGCAGATTTACTAGCTGAGAGCTTTGCAGAAAATTCTAAAATAGAGGGAAGTGTAGTTAAAGGTAAAGTTGTAAGCATTGAAAATGATGTCGTTTTAGTTGACGTTGGTTTAAAATCAGAGGGAAGAATATCTCTAAAAGAATTTTCTCCTCCAGGGGTAAAAGCTGAGATTAAAATAGGCGATACAGCTGATGTTTATATTGAAAAAATAGAGGGTAAAAATGGTTACACCGTTTTAAGCAGAGAAAAAGCAAAAAGGGAAGAAACTTGGTCAATTTTAGAGATAGCTCAAAAAAAGCAAGAGCGTGTGAATGGTATAATTTTTGGTAAAGTTAAAGGTGGATTTACAGTTGATTTGGAAGGTGCGACAGCTTTTTTGCCAGGAAGTCAAGTAGATATTCGGCCTATCAAGGATCTCAATACTATTATGGGAGGCCCACAAGCCTTTTTAATTTTAAAAATGGATAGAAAAAGAGGTAACATAGTTGTCTCAAGAAGAGCCGTACTCGAAGAATCAAGAGCTGAAGCTAGAACTGAGCTAGTTTCCAACCTTGGCGAAGGCCAAGTTCTCAAGGGAATAGTTAAAAATATTACTGACTATGGAGCTTTTATTGATTTAGGTGGAGTAGATGGATTATTACATGTAACTGACATTGCCTGGAAAAGAGTTTTGCACCCTTCTGAAGTTCTTAGCTTGGGTGATAATATAACTGTTCAAGTAATCAAATTTAACACCGAAACACAGAGAATATCTCTCGGCATGAAACAACTTGAGGAAGACCCTTGGAATTCAATTGAGACTAAATACCCATTAGGCTCAAAAACAAAAGGAAGAATCACCAATATTACTGACTATGGGGCCTTTGTTGAATTAGACCCAGGCATCGAAGGATTAGTTCATATAACTGAAATAAGCTGGACTAAAAAAAATATTCACCCTGGGAAAATAGTTTCAACTAGTGAGCAAGTAGAAGTGATGATTTTAGATATTGAAGAATCAAAGAGAAGAATCTCTCTTGGTTTGAAACAGTGTATTAAAAATCCTTGGCAAGAATTTCTTGATAAGCATCCAATAGGCACCGAAATAGAGGGAGAAATTAGAAATATAACTGAATTTGGTTTATTTGTTGCCGTTTCTAACGAATTAGATGGTCTGGTTCATTTGTCTGATGTTTCTTGGGAAGGGAATACCGAAGAAATAATATCAAAGTATAATAAAGGTGACCTAGTAAAAACAAAAGTATTAGATGCTAATGTTGAAAATGAAAAAATTTCTCTAGGAATCAAGCAACTAGAACCTGATCCTTTTGCTGATGATTCATTAAAATTAAAACGCGGAATGATTATAACTTGTATTGTTGAAACTAGCAGTGACCAAGGACTTGATGTAGAAGTCAATGATGGTTTGAAAGGTTTCATTCGCAAATCTGAGCTCTCAAGAGATAGAGGTGAGCAAAGACCTGATCGTTTTGCAAAGGGAGATAAAGTTGACGCACAAATTACTAATATTGATAAAAAATCTAGAAAGTTAACTCTATCAATCAAAGCAAGGGAAATACTTGAAGAGAAAAAAGCAATGAAAGACTATGGCTCTTCTGATAGTGGAGCAACATTAGGTGACATTTTAGGTGTTGCATTAAATGTGGACAAAAAAAATGAAAAAGAAAAGTAAAATATTTCTTGTCAACCTTGACCAAACTTTAAAACTTATGCAATTTTATACCTGAAAGGGATAAATTTATGACAAAATCAGAGTTAATTGCAAAAATAGCTGATAAATACCCAACTCTATATTTAAGTGATGTGGAGAAAATTGTTCATACTATAATAAAAACTGTTTCAGAATCGATCACTTCGGGTAATCGCGTAGAGCTACGTGGTTTTGGGACATTTGGTTTAAAAACAATGAAGGCAAGGAAAAGTAGAAACCCTAGAACTGGCAAAACTGTTTTTGTTGAGTCTAAATCGGTGCCCTATTTCAGAATGGGGAAAAAGCTTAAAGAACGAATAAATAATTAGTTTTAAATACTTATGAAAAATTTTACAAAAGTTTTTTCATTTATTTTGACACTACCATTGATAATTTTTTTCTCAATTTTTACTATATCAAATTTAAACATAACATATCTTAGTTTTTGGCCTTTAGAGCAAAAATTGATTATGCCTATCTGGGCTTTATCTATAACCTTTTTTTTTCTTGGTTTAATAGTTGGATGTGCCATTATGAAATTGACTTATATTAAAAAGAAGCTGTTTAAATAGTAAATCAAAAAATTATTACAAAAGTTTGGATAACCTTAAGTTTATGGTTGAAATTAAAATATGCGGGATAAAAAGAGAAAAAGATTTAAAAACCATTATAGATCTTAACGTTTCTTGGGCTGGGTTTGTGTTTTATCATAAATCCGTTAGATCCATAAATCGAAATGATCAAATCAAATTATTCAAAATTGCAAAAAACAAAATTGGCATTGTGGCTCTTTTTGTAGATCCACAAGATACACTGATTGAGGAAGTCACCTCATACATAAAACCTGATCTTATTCAGTTACACGGTTATGAGACGCCTGATAGGTGCAAAGATATAAAGTTGAAAACAGGTATAGCTGTAATGAAAGCTATACAATTAAATAAAATAGAAAATCTAAAAATAGTTTCAGCGTATGAAAATAAAGTTGATAGGTTCCTGTTTGATGCTAAACTAACTGAAGCAAAATTAAGAGGAATTAACACCAAGCCATTTGAATGGCAAATAGTTAAAAACTATGAAGGAAAAAAGGATTGGATGCTTGCGGGGGGATTAAACTCTAGTAATATTGAGAACGCAATTAAAGTAAGTGGTGCTAAAGCTGTAGATGTGTCTGGTGGTGTTGAATTATCACCTGGGAAAAAAAGTAAAAAATTAATTAAAAAATTCATTGGTTCCGCGAATGCATATAATTTCTAAACAAAAGTTCAAAATAATATGAAAAATAAAGTAAAGCAAAATTCATTTAAAAATCAACCTTCTGAAGATGGGAAGTTTGGAGTATATGGTGGAATATTTGTTGCTGAAACATTAATGCCTCTGATTTTAGAAGTTTCAAAATCTTATAACAAATTAAAAACAAATAAATCCTTTAAAGAAAAAATAAAATTTTATCAGAAAACCTATATTGGCAGGCCATCACCACTATATTTTGCTGAAAGAATAACAAGCCATTGCAATGGCGCGAAAATTTATTTTAAAAGAGATGAATTAAACCATACAGGCGCTCACAAGATCAACAATGTGATTGGTCAAGCATTATTAGCTAAGGAAATGGGAAAAAATAAAATCATAGCCGAAACGGGGGCAGGTCAACATGGTGTAGCTACTGCAACCGTTTGCGCACTGTTTGATATGAAATGTGAAGTTTTTATGGGGCAAGAAGACATTCAACGCCAGAGACCGAACGTTGAAAGAATGCAACTACTGGGAGCTAAAATTATTCCTGTTGTATCAGGTACTGGGACATTAAAAGATGCCATGAATGAAGCACTAAGATATTGGGTTTCCAATGCTAAAACTCATTTCTATATAATTGGAACCGTTGCAGGCCCCCATCCGTACCCTATGATGGTTAGAGATTTTCAATCTATTATTGGTGAAGAAGCCAAATCTCAGATATTAGAAATTGAAAAAAAACTGCCCAATAAACTTGTAGCTTGTATTGGGGGCGGATCAAATGCTATGGGTCTTTTTTATCCATTTTTAGACGATAAAGAAGTTGAAATAATTGGCGTTGAAGCTGGTGGTGAAGGGATACATTCAGGAAAACATGCCGCCTCTTTATCTGGTGGAAAACCAGGTGTCCTTCATGGAAATAAAACTTATTTGCTCCAAGATTGTGATGGTCAAATAATTGATGCTCATTCAATTTCAGCTGGCTTAGATTACCCAGGTATTGGCCCAGAACATTCCTGGTTAAACGATATTGGACGAGTTAAATATAAAACATGTACAGATGAAAATGCTCTTGAATCTTTTTTTCTGTGCTCAAGGCTAGAAGGAATTATTCCTGCTTTAGAGCCCTCTCATGCATTATATATTACGATGAAGATTGCTAAAGAGATGAGGCCGGATGAAATTATTATTATGAATTTGTGTGGGAGGGGTGACAAAGATCTAACCACGGTATTACCAAAGTTAAAAAAAATGGGAAAATTTTAATATATGGGAAAAAACAGAATCTCCAATCTTTTTCAAAAATTAAAACAATATAAAAGATCTGGATTAGGTATTTTCATTACAGCAGGCGATCCAAATATAAAGATTTCGCAATGGATATTAAATGAGCTTCCTCAAAATGGTGCAGATTTTATTGAATTAGGGATGCCATTTTCTGATCCTATGGCAGATGGACCAGTAATCCAAGCTTCATCATTAAGGGCATTAAATGCGGGCACTAATTTGTCAAAAATACTTTTGATGGTCAAAAACTTTAGAAAAAAAAATAATTATACACCAATTATTTTGATGGGTTATTATAACCCTATATTTATTTATGGTGTAGAAAAATTTGTTCGTGAATCAAAAAATGCTGGGGTCGATGGTTTTATAATTGTTGATTTACCCCCAGAAGAAGATCAAGAGTTTTTTGATCCCGTTTCAAAAAGTGGGTTAGATTTTATTAGACTTATAACTCCTACAACAGATGCCAAACGTATAAAGATAGTATTAAAAAAATCATCTGGTTTCCTTTACTATGTAACTATCACAGGTACCACTGGAACAAAAAAGGCGCCAATAAAAGATATAAAAAGTTCATTATCACTCATAAAAGAATTTTCAGATCTTCCTGTAGCCGTTGGGTTTGGAATCACTACAAAAAAACAAATTTCTGAAATTTCTGAAATTGCTGATTCCGCAGTTGTGGGGAGCCACATTGTAAAATTTATTGAGAATTCATATTCTGAAAATAATTCTCCAGATGAAAGTACTGTTATAAAAATTCAAAATGAAGTAAAACATTTGTCATCTGGAATAAAAATATTGGAATAAGTTATGAACTGGCTAACTAAATCTGTTCTCCCAAAAATTAAAGCTTTAGTTAAAAAAGATGAAATTAAAGAGAATTTATGGATTAAATGCAATTCATGTAATCAAATGATTTTCGGTAAAGATCTTTTTGAAAATTTAAATATTTGTACTACATGTAATTTTCATATGCCTTTATATCCTCAAGACAGACTCAAATTTCTTTTAGATGAAAACACTTTAGAGGTAATAGATTACTTAAGTGACAATCAAGATGTTTTAAATTTTAAAGATTTAAAAAAATATTCAGATCGATTAAAAACCGCACAAAATCAAATCAATCACGGTGATTGTATTTATTTGGTAAAAGGTAAAATTGGAGGGTTCCCTGTAGTGGTCGCTGCATTTGATTTTAGATTTATGGGTGGATCAATGGGAAAGTCAGCAGGAAATGCTTTTGTTAAAGGGGCGCAAATAGCAGTCGATCAAAAAAGCTCCTTTATAACAATACCTTCATCAGGTGGTGCAAGAATGCAGGAAGGTATCATTTCTTTAATGCAAATGCCCAGAACAATTGCTGCTATTCAAATGATCGAAGAAGCTAAATTGCCTCATATCGTCCTTCTAACCAACCCAACAACAGGAGGAGTAACTGCAAGTTTTGCAATGTTAGGAGACATCCATATTGCTGAACCAGGTGCTACGATTGGTTTTGCAGGTAAACGAGTTATTGAGGAAACAGTAAAAGAAAAATTGCCAGAAAATTTTCAAAAAGCTGAATATTTACTTGAGCATGGAATGGTAGACATTGTATCCGATAGGCATCAACATAGAGAAGTTTTTTCAAACCTTTTGAGCATTACTTTAAAAGATTTAAAAAAATAAATTTTAATGACATTAGTTAGTCTAAATAATATATTAATCTCATTACAAGACCATCATCCGAAATACATAGATCTTAATTTAAATAGAATATATCGTTTACTGAAAGATTTAGGTAACCCACATTTGAAGCTTCCACCAACTATTCATGTTGCTGGGACAAATGGCAAAGGGTCTACAATAGCATTTTTGAGATCTATTTTAGAGTATAGTGGATTAAAAGTACATGCATACACTTCCCCACATTTAGTAAGTTTCAATGAGAGAATTAGAATTAATGGCCAGTTAATAACTGATGATTTTTTATCTGAATTATTATTTGAAGTTCAAAAAATTAATAATAAAAAAGAAATTACTTTTTTTGAATTCACCACAGCGGTTGCTTTCCTCGCCTTTTCAAGAATTAAAGCAGATATATTATTATTAGAAGTTGGTCTTGGTGGAAGATTAGATGCTACTAATGTTGTACCAAATATACTTGCTTCAATTATTACATCAATATCTTTTGACCACGAACATTTTTTAGGAAGTACTCTTGCTTCGATTGCTCGAGAAAAATGTGGAATAATTAAAAAGGAAACCCCTGTAATTACAATTCGCCAAGGAAAAAATATTACTCAAATAATTAAAAAAACTTCAGAAAGATTAAACGCTCCACTATTTATAATCAATAAGAAAGATTTTGTATTAAGTGAAAAAAAAATTTCATTTAAATTTAACAATAAAATCATTGAATCTCCTTTACCTTCTCTAAGGGGGGAGCATCAACATGAAAATATCGCCCTAGCTTTAACTTGTTTAAATATAGTTTCTCAAAAGCTAAATATGTTTAATTTAAGAAAGTCAATTAATGGATTAAAAAACGTAAAATGGCCAGCTAGATCACAATTTTTAGATAGTGGTAAATTGATTAAATTAGTTCATAAAAAACAAAGATTAATTGTTCTTGATGGGGCGCATAATGCACTCGGGGCTAGGGCTCTTAAAGAAGTCTTGAGAAAATCTACTGATAATTGGCTATTAATTTTTGGCTACCTTAAAACTAGAAAACCAGAAAATTTTTTAGAGGAATTAAAAAGTATTTCCAATAAAATTATAACAGTAGAAATCCCTGAACAAAAAGAAAGCTACTCTTCAAAAGAACTATTAAAGGTTGCAAAAATGATCGGTTTTTCAGGTTATGCTTCAACATCAATTGTTGACGCTTTTAACAAAGCAAAAGAAAGTAATTTATGCATATGTATATGCGGGTCTCTTTATTTAGCTGGAAAAATTTTAAGCCTGAATGAAACAGTCCCTAACTAATATTTTCACTTATCCACTCAGTTAGTTTTGTCTTTGAAAGGGCTCCAATTTTTTCAGCTACAACTTCACCATTTTTAAACAGAAGCAAAGTAGGAATGCCTCTAACGCCGTACTGTTGAGGGGTTGAGGGGTTTTCATCAATATTTAGTTTTGTAATTCTTATTTCATTTTTCATTTCTTCAGAAATTTCCTCTAGCGCAGGCCCTATCATTTTACATGGCCCAC
>CAZCWO010000021.1:13433-19981 GCA_964502335.1 uncultured Rhodobacterales bacterium
ATTCAGCCCAAAAATCAACCAAAGTCAAACATTCAGATTAAAGTACATCTTGCTCAAAGCAAATGACAATAATTAATATTGAAGGCATATTATTGTTCCTATTTTATATATAATTTAGTTATGAGCAAGAGCAAGGTCAAGAAAGATTCAATAAAATTCTCTATGAATATTATAAAAATTGATTTTCAATGTCGGAAATTAATTTATCAAAATCCTTTAGTTGATTTAATTTTTCAACATTATTTTCATTTTCATACTGTGCTTTAAGATCGTCTGATTCTTTGCACGCCTTTGGAATAGTGTTCCATTTCTCGTTATTCATGCTTAAAATTTGGTTAGCAATAGAATTATGAATATTTTTATAAATATCTTTAGGAAGGGTTGATGGGTGTTCTTCATATATTAATCTCATTCCAAAATAAAAAAGTCTTTCATCGTTGAAGCTATCACATATACTTAACCTTTCATCCCATTCAGCTTTATGAAATTTTTCCATGATCTGTTTATCACTATTTGAAAAAAACCCTCCTTTATACAAACTTTCTTCTGCTTGTATCTCCTCTTGAGATTCAAAGTCACTTCTGGATTCATGTTCCTCTTTAAGTATTTGGGATAAAAGCAACTTGAACTTTTCGTTGTTTTGAATCTTTGCTGCCCTTTCAATATAGATGTCTTCGCTCATATCATTGTAATTATCAAACTTTGAATAGTTTTTGTAATTCATAATAATAGGATTTTTATTATCTTTAATGCTTCTTATAATTTTAGGACTTTTGGAAATCTCTCTCGATAATTCATTCTTTGACATGTTTAAATATATTTTGGGGTCATTAACTAAGTCAAAACATTGAGGCCATTGATAAACTGGATGATCACAAACATGTGTTAGAAGAAAAGGTTTCGGTTTTCCATAATAATAGTCATTGTAACAAAATAATAGTTCATTTTTTATTGTTTTTTTAACTTCAGATTTAGATGCATTTTTTAGGCCTGAAAGCCAAATTTGATTTGCATTTTTATATAAAATTTTTCCTATCTCTTTTGTAGCTATAACATCACCTAAAGCATCATGAGCTAAATGATTAATTTTATTCATAGGAGCAATTTTATCTAATTTAAGCACAGGGTTCCCTTTTGAATTCGTCGAATAATTTAACGCTTCCGGAAAGTAAAGACAGGCACTTCTCACCATTCCTAAAATATCAGCTCTTTTATTCCCATTAAGTTGAGTAAAGTATGGATCATAAAGGTTTTTAAATAGAGTTTTTCTTAAAAACTCTTCATCGAAGTCAATTGAATTATAACCAACAAATATAGCAGGTGACCACTCTTGAAACTTCTTAATCACTTTATCAATTAGATAATAATGGGTTAAGTTTGAGCTTTTAAGGATTTCTGTTGAAGAATTATTTACTAAAAGAGCGCCAGGCTCTGGAACCAGACCTGGCTTTAATGAACATCTTAATTCAATTTTATCTATCTCTTGAAAGTTTAAATTAACGAACACTGCTCCAACTTGAATTATCTGATCCCAATTGGAATTTTTTCCGGTAGTTTCAAAATCATACACTACTAATTTAAGGTTTTCATCTAGCATAAAAAATTACATGAATTTGATTTTACTTGTATTTCTCGTTTACTAGGAATTTTACCAATAAAATCAAATCTTATGCTAGTTCTAATTTTAGGAATAATGTGATCTAATTTTTCTGGCCACTCAATGATAGATATAGCTTTACTGAAAGCTTCATCAAGATCTAAATCATTAATGTCAACGCTATTGTTTAATCTATAAAAATCCATGTGCCAGATTTCTGGACCTTTATGTGGTTGGTAAGTTTGTATAATCGTGTAGGTAGGTGAAGTTACATCAATATCCTCCTTCATCAAACTGCGTATAAAAAATTTAGCAAAAGTAGTTTTACCTACTCCAAGAGGCCCAGAAAGTGTTATGACATCACCTTCTGAACAATTTTTTGAAGTTTCATTAGCTAGTTTTTTTAATTTTTTAAGGTCAAAAAAGTTGCGTATTTTTTAGTCCTCAACTAATATCTATATTGATCAGATTTAAAGGGACCATTAGACGTAATGCCTATATAGTTTGACTGTTCTTCACTCAGCTTAGTTAAAGTGGCACCAACTTTTGACAAATGTAATTCTGCAACCTTCTCATCTAATTTTCTTGGAAGAGTATAAACTTTATTGTCATAGGAATCGTTATTATTGAAAATTTCCATTTGAGCTAACACCTGATTAGTAAATGAGGCAGACATTACAAAACTAGGGTGACCAGTAGCACATCCAAGGTTAACCAATCTTCCTTTAGCGAGCATGATTATCTTTTTACCATCTGGAAATTTTACTTCATCCACTTGTGGTTTAATCTCATCCCATATCATATTATTTAGACCACTAACTTGAATTTCAGAGTCAAAATGGCCGATATTGCAAACAACTGCCCTATCCTTCATTTCTCTCATATGATCAACAGTAATGACGTCTTTATTTCCAGTTGCAGTAACAAAAATATCTGCTTTTGATGCAGCTTGATCCATCGTTACAACTTCATAACCTTCCATTGCTGCTTGAAGAGCGCAAATCGGATCAATTTCTGTAACCATAACCCTTGCTCCACCTTGTCGCAGTGAAGCTGCAGATCCTTTTCCAACATCCCCAAAACCGCATACTACTGCTACTTTACCAGCTAGCATTACATCTGTTGCACGTTTTATCCCATCGACCAAGCTTTCTCTGCAACCATATAAATTATCAAACTTTGACTTTGTAACACTGTCATTGACATTTATAGCAGGAAAAGGAAGGTCACCTTTTTCTGACATCTGGTATAATCTCAAAACTCCTGTAGTAGTTTCTTCGGATACACCTTTTAGGTTGTCTTTAACCTCACCAAACCAACCCGGACTTAACTTTATCCTTTTTAATATCTGAGCCTTCATAGCCTCTTCTTCTTCATTTTCCGGATTTTTTAATACTTCTTCACCCGCTTCCATTTTGGATCCAAAAATAATATAGGAAGTAGCATCACCCCCATCATCTAATATCATGTTAGGATAGCCACCATCATTCCAAGTAAATATCTTGTCTACATACTCCCAATATTCTTCAACAGTTTCACCTTTTTTTGCAAAAACAGGAATACCCGCTTTGGCAATCACGGCCGCAGCATGGTCTTGAGTAGAAAAAATATTACAACTGGCCCAACGAATATCTGCTCCTAAGTTTTCTAATGTCTCAATTAAAACTGCGGTTTGAATTGTCATGTGAAGACACCCGGCAATTCTTGCTCCTTTTAAAACTTTGGATTTGCCGTATTCTTCTCTAATAGACATTAATCCAGGCATTTCTGTTTCAGCAATATCTAATTCTTTTCTTCCCCAATCAGCCAATGAGATATCAGTTACAACAAAATCTTCTTCAAATGACATAATTTTTTTTCCTAATTTACGTTTGTTGATTAAATCTAAAAGCTAAATACCAGCTTAAAGTAAATTGAGCAATAGCTTGAAAAAAATATTATTTACCTTTCTAAAACTCTATAATAAATCTAGCGCCTGCAACTTTCCTGTCATTATATATATTTTCTGCATATATATTGGCCTTATGTGACAAAAGTATTTGCCTTACAATAGATAATCCAAGTCCAGAATGCTTTCCAAATTTTTCATTTGAAGGCCTTTCTGTGTAAAACCGATCAAATATTGTTTCTTTTTTTCCTTCTGCAATTCCTTGCCCTTGGTCTGATATTATCACCAAAACTTTTTGAGCCTTAGTAAAAGCTTCAATATTTATTTCACCATTTTTAGGAGAAAATGAAAGAGCATTATTAATAAGATTATCAAAAACTTGTATTAACCTTGCTTGGTTCCCATTAATTACCAACCCATCTTGAACCTTGACTATGAATTTAACATTTCTAATCGTCTCTTTTCTTATTTTAATAAACTCACCAATTAATTTAGATAGATTTATTCGTAACATTTCATCTCTAGATAAATCTGCATCAAGGCGGCTAGCATCTGAGATGTCAGTAATTAATCGATCAAGTCGATTTATATCTTCTAATACTATTTCCATTAACCTTTTCTTTTTAGTTTTATCTTTAATTATAGATAATGTTTCAATGGCACTTCTTAAAGAAGTCAGAGGGTTTTTAAGTTCATGAGAAACATCCGCTGCAAATGAAGCAATAGAATCCATTCTCAATAATAGATCTTTGGTCATGGCATCTAATGAATAAGCTAACTCTCCTATTTCGTCTTTGCGTCTGATTAAGGTTTTTACCTCCATGTTTGTTTTATTTTTATTATTTCTAACATTATCAGCTGCCTTAGCTAAACGACTTATCGGTATTGTGATTTTTTTCGAGAAAATGAATCCCAAAAATGATGTCAAAATGATCACAAATAGAAAGATTTTCATAAAAGAGTATTGTAATTGGGTTATATCTTCCTGTATTGTTTTCCCATCTGTTGAAAGCATTACAGCGCCTCTAACACGTCTTTCATTCCCCACTGGCACGGCAACACTAAGTATCAATTTCCCATTTTTATCCTCCCTGACCATGTCTGCATTAAAACCATTTAAAGCAGTTACAACTTCTTTAAAATTTTTAGCACTGTAATTTGAATACTCTTCATAAAGAGGATATTGATGACTGATTTTAATTGATTTTATTAAATTATTAATAAAACTAATTACTCCATCAAAAAAATTGTTTCTATGACTAAACTTAGGTAATCTCAGAACCTCAACTTTTGGAGACAACTGAGATAATAATTTAGTGTCGGTATATAAACTTCCATCTGGCTGAAACAAGCGAATTCTAATTTTATTGTTTTCACCTGCCAATGGCAAAAGAAGTTCTATTGTTTCTTTAGAAAAAGATCTCCTGATTACTCTTTCAGAGTCTCCTTCCAACCTATTCATCATAATCGCTAAAGTTTCTGCTTGTCTCCTAAGTCCTAATAATTCTTGTGAAACTAGCGTTTTTGAGTATTGGTCTAAAAATAAAATTCCTATCAGTGTTATAAATATAGGAAGAAGAATAATTAAATAAAGTGTTGCAGTAAGCTTTGAAAAATAGTTTTTTTTTTAGTATAAAGCTGTCTTTTACTCACAATATCTATATCCTACACCATAGAGAGTTTCTATTTGATCAAATTTCTTGTCAACTAGACGAAATTTTTTTCTAAGCCTTTTTATATGAGAGTCTATAGTTCTGTCATCAACATAAATAGTTTCTCCATAAGCGGCATCCATTAATTGGTCTCTTGTTTTAACCAATCCTGATCTTTGAGAAAGGTCTTTTAAAATCAAAAATTCAGTTACTGTCAATTTTACATCATAACCTTTCCATTGTGTAGAGTGTCTTGATGAATCCATAATTAGCTCACCCCTTACAATGATAGAATCTGGATTATTATCTTCATTCAAATTAACTCTTCTTAAAATGGCTTTTACTCTTTCAATAAGTAGTCTTTGAGAAAATGGTTTCTTAATATAGTCATCAGCACCAATTCTCAAGCCAAGGGCTTCATCTACTTCATCATCTTTACTGGTTAAAAAAATAACTGGTAAGTTTGAGCTTTTTCTCAATTTTTCTAAAACTTCCATTCCATCTAATCTAGGCATCTTTATATCCAAAACAGCGAGGTCAGGAGGTCGTCTTATAATTCCATTTAAGCCTTGCTCCCCATCTAAATATTTATCAACTATAAAACCCTCTGCTTCCAGAGCCAATGAAACTGAAGTTAAAATATTTTGATCATCATCCACTAAGGCAATTCTATTTACCATTTTATCCTCCTGAGAATAAATAAAACTTACTACTAATAGCTAATAAAAACAAATATGAGGCAAATTAGTGGCAATATAATGACTTAAAAAGTTTCCTTAAAATTATTAATGAGCCTCTGCCCAATTTTTTCCAGTGCCAAAATCAACTATAAGTGGGATTTGTAAATTATAATATGGTAAATGGCTGTTTTCCATTTCTTCTTTTATAGTCTTTGAAATTTCAACAAGCTCATTTTCTGGACACTCAAAAACAAGTTCATCATGCACTTGCAAAAGCATTTTTGATTTGAAGTTTTTGTCTCTAAGTGTTTTATTGATCCTAATCATTGCCCTTTTAATTATATCTGCTGCGCTTCCTTGAATAGGTGCATTTATTGCCTGTCTTTCTGCAAATGATCTTTCTTGAAAGTTTTTTGAGTTTATTCCCCTTATAGGTATTCTTCTGCCAAAAAATGTTTCAACGTATCCATGTAATTTTGCTTTAGCAATCATTTCATCCATATAGTTTCTAATTCTTGGAAATTGATCGAAATAGGCTTCAATAAAGCTTTTAGCTTCACTTTGACTACATGAAAGCTGTTTAGACAAACCAAATGCTGAAATCCCATAAATGATACCAAAATTTATCGCTTTAGCTCTTCTTCTAGTTTTAGGATTTAGTTCATTTATAGGAATTCCAAAAACTTTTGAAGCTGTTTGAGCATGAATGTCAGTATTATTTTTAAATGATT
>CAZCWO010000022.1:0-3240 GCA_964502335.1 uncultured Rhodobacterales bacterium
CATTTAGGTTTTTTCCCTGAACAGTCAGTTCACTGGAAATGGTGCAGAAATTTAATTAAATCATCTGAACTTGAAAACAGGCCAAAGATTTTAAATCTATTTGGATATAGCGGTGTCGCATCCTTAGATGCCGCTTTAGCTGGTGCAGCTGTTACTCACGTAGATGCTTCAAAAAAAGCAATAAACCTGGCTTTCGAAAATAGAAATGAAAATGAATTAGAGCATTTACCTATAAGGTTTTTGGTGGAAGATGCCCTAAACTTTGTAAAAAGGGAAATTAGAAGAAATAACAAGTATGATGGTATCATTCTAGATCCACCTAAATACGGTAGAGGTCCTAACGGGGAAAAGTGGAAGATTGAAGACAATCTTCTAAATTTATTAGAATTAATTCAAAAACTATTATCTCCTAACGCTATTTTTGTAGTTTTAACTTCATACGCAATCCGATCTTCACATATGTCTCTATATTATTTACTTAAAAGTGGTTTAAACCTTAATCACGGCGTCTTTTCTTCAGGTGAATTAGGAATTAAGGAAAATAATAAACAAGGAAGAATTTTATCATGCGCTAATTTTGCAAGATGGCAAAAAGAATAACTTAAGTGATTTTTTTTCTTAAAATTTCATATAGGAAAACGCCCGTTGAAACAGATAGGTTTAAGCTATCTGAAGTCCCCAGCATAGGAAGTTTTAAACTTTCATGCGAGATTTTCTCCAATTCCTTTGAAACACCCGATTGCTCATTCCCCATGACAAGTATAGGCATCGTTCCCCAATTGCATTTTGTATAATGTTTTTTAGTATTTAGGCTTGTAGTCACAATTTTATTATTTTTATTAATTGCCCATAATAAAAATTGATCTTTTGTTAAATGAATTATTTTTATCGAAAATATTGCTCCCATTGATGCCCTTACAGATTCAGGTGAAAAAGGGTCACAGCAATTTCCAACTAAAATTATTGAAGCTACACCAGTCGCATTACAAGTTCTTAATATTGTTCCTAAATTTCCTGGGTCTCTAACTCTTTCAAGAACCAACCAAGCTAAAGAGTTTTTATCACTAACTTCATTGATTTTGAAAAGCTTTTGTTGAAAAACTCCTAATATAATTTGAGGGTTTGATTTTTTTGAAATTTTAGAAAGTATTTTTTGAGATACATTTAAAACTAGCCCTTTCTCTTCTATACATTTTTCAATAATATTATCAATGTTTTCAGATTTATTTCTCTCGTTATTATAAATAAGATATTTTGGAAACCAACCATGATCTATGGCCTCTTTGCAAGTCCGCTCACCCTCTGCTAGAAAATAGCCTGAATTACTTCTGTTCTTTCTTAAAAGTAGAGATTTTATAAACTTAATTTTAGGATTTGAAATACTTGTTATTTTCTCAAATTCTCTCAACACAAAATTCCACTAAATTAAAAATCACTTTTGATTTTAAAAAAGGCCTTGCACTAAATTATTACTATCGATGTGTATTTTTTCTGCTGCAGGAACACTTGGCAACCCAGGCATTGTCATAATATCTCCACAAATAGCAACAACAAACCCTGCCCCAGCTGAAAGGCGAACTTCTCTAATTGGGATCATATGACCCTCTGGAGCGCCTAGTACATTAGGGTCAGAGGAAAACGAATACTGTGTCTTAGCCATGCAAACAGGAAATTGGCCATATCCAGCCTTTTCCCATTCATTAAGTTGATTAATAATTTTTTTATCTGCCGATACACCAGAAGCTCGATAAATTTCTTTGGCAACACATTTTATTTTATCAAGTAATGACAAATTGTCATCGTATAGAGGCTGAAAGTCGGCTTCACCTGATTCACATATTTCTACCACTCTTTTTGCCAGAGTTTCAGTTCCAGAAGAACCCTCAGACCAGTGCTTGCACAAAATAGCCTCAGAGCCAGAATCAGAAACTATATCAAGTAACGAATTAATTTCAGCATCAGTGTCAGAAATAAAGTGATTAATTCCAACAACTACAGGTAATTTAAATTTTTGAATGTTTTCAATATGTCTGAGAAGATTTGAGGATCCTTGTTTTAAAGCATTAACATTCTCTTTGCTAAGCTGGTCTTTAGGAACTCCTCCGTTCATTTTCAAAGCTCGGATTGTAGCTACAATAACTACCGCATCAGGCTTTAAACCAGCTTTTCTACATTTGATATTTAAGAATTTTTCAGCCCCCAAATCAGCGCCAAACCCAGCTTCAGTAACAACATAGTCTCCCAGACTAAGGCCTGCTCTAGTAGCAACAACAGAATTACAACCATGAGCAATATTTGCAAATGGACCACCATGAATAAATGCTGGGTTATTTTCTAATGTTTGGACTAAGTTTGGTTGAAGTGCTTCTTTAAGTAAAACCGTCATGGCACCGTCAGCATTTATGTCCCTACAAAATACTGGGGATTTATCTCTTCTATACCCAATAATGATATCGCCTAATCTTTTTTGCAAATCATCTATATTTTCTGAAAGACAAATAATAGCCATAATTTCAGACGCAACTGTAATATCAAAACCTGACTCTCTTGGAAAACCATTGCTAACGCCACCCAGAGAAACCACAATGTTTCGCAATGCTCTGTCATTCATATCAATTACTCTTTTCCATGACACTCTTCTAGGATCAACCCCTTGTTTATTGCCCCAATAAATATGGTTATCTATCATTGCAGACAGAAGGTTGTGAGCAGATGTTATTGCATGAAAATCACCAGTAAAATGTAGATTAATATCTTCCATAGGAACAACCTGAGCATAACCGCCACCAGCAGCCCCGCCTTTCATTCCAAAGCATGGCCCTAAAGAAGGCTCTCTTAAACAAACAATAGATTTTTTTCCTATTTTATTTAATCCATCATTAAGCCCAACCGAAGTTGTTGTTTTTCCTTCACCTGCAGGAGTGGGGTTTATAGCAGTTACCAAAATTAGTTTCCCCTTTTTGTTTTTAAGTTGACCATCCAACCAGTTAGAAGACAACTTAGCCTTATAATGACCAAATGGGCTCATTGCGTCATTGGGAATATTTAATTTAGCACCTATATCTAAGATTGGCTTTATGTTCGCGTTACGTGCTATTTCGATATCACTACTCATGCTTATTTCCTATCTATGATTTGAAATTATTGTTCTTATTAATTACTTGTTTCAAAATCTTTAATTCTTTTTACGACTTTATATTGTTAATTTTCGACTAATTTCATATAAATAACAGGAAACAT
>CAZCWO010000022.1:3340-19661 GCA_964502335.1 uncultured Rhodobacterales bacterium
TGACTAATCTTAATACTTTTAATATCTAAATGGAATTAAATAAAAACAAGGTGATACAAATTGGCTTCCTATTGGTCGATGAGTTTTCTATGATTGCATTTGCTTCAGCAATTGAACCACTTAGAGCAGCCAACAGAATTAGTGGTAACAATATTTACAAATGGAAAATCTTAAGTGCTGATGGAAATCCTGTTAACAGCTCAAATGGAATCAGCATAAAAGCAGATAATTTTTTAGACGAAAATTTTCATGCAGATATTTTATTTGTATGTAGTGGTTTGAATATTAAAGACAAAGTAGACAAAACCGTTTTGGGAATTTTGAGAAAGTTTTCAAGGCGAGGAATCCATTTAGGTTCATTATGCACAGCTAGTTATTTGTTGGCTAAAGCTGGGTTGTTATCTAAAAGAAAATCAACAATACACTGGGAAAACTTAATAAGCATGAAAGAAGATTTTCCTGATTTAGAGATTACTAATAATTTATTTGAAATTGATAGAGACAGGTATTCCTGTTCAGGAGGAACTTCAGCACTGGACTTAATGCTTAATATTATAACTGAGAATCATGGGGTTTCTTTAGCAAAGAATGTCTCAGACCAATTGATTCATGAGCGGATTAGAGATTCTCGTGACTATCAGAGAATGAATTTGAGAACTAGGCTTGGGGTCAGCCATCCTAAATTAATTTTCTCAGTAGCGATTATGGAAGAAAACCTTGAAGAACCTTTGTCTCAAAAAGAGCTGTCAAAAAAAGCAAATATCTCCTTACGGCAGCTTGAAAGACTGTTTAAAAAATATCTTTCATGTTCTCCAAATCAATATTACTTAAAATTAAGATTGGAAAGATCAAGAACATTGTTATTGCAAACTTCCATGTCTATTTTATCAGTTGCTTTAGCCAGTGGTTTTATTTCAGCATCTCATTTTTCAAAATGTTACAGATCTTTTTATGGAATATCTCCCAGAGGTGCAAGGGTTATTGAACAATCAAGCTAGTTTTGTGCTGCTTGTTTTATTGCATTGATCATTGAAGAAAGACCATTTTTTCTAGTCACTGAAAGATGGTCATCAAGTCCAATCTTTGTTATGAAATTTGTTGAAGTATTTAATATTTCTAGACTGCTTCGATTGTTATAAACACGTAATAACAGTGCAATTAAACCCTGTACTATAGCTGCATCCGAACAAGCTTTAAAATGAATTCTTTCATCTTTATATTTTTGGAAATAGAAATACACGGTTGACTGACAACCTTTAAGTTTTGTTTTTTCGTCCTTTAAACTGTCTTCCATGCTTTCTAGTTTTTTCCCCATATCAATTATGTGAGCGTACTTGTCTTCCCAATCTTCAAAAAATTCAAACTCCTCAGTTATTTCCTGAACAACTTTATCGATAGGTAAATTTGAATTATTCATTTAAAATCCATTTATTTAATTATTTGTTTATTTAATTCATTACTATAGTTTTACTTATGTAATTTAAAATTCAAAATCAATACTTAAAAGCATGATAAATCAGTTAACTGAGAATAAATTATTAAAAATTTTAACTGTTATAGTTGTTTTAGCAGTTTTAGCTAGGTGCCTTGCGATTTTAAAATCGCCCTTAGAGTTATCAGCTGATGAAGCGCAATACTGGCTTTGGAGCACTCATTTAAGTTGGGGTTATTTTTCTAAGCCTCCACTAATTGCTTGGTTGATTTCTTTTTCTAATCATGTACTTGGTGTTTCAGAATTTTCCATTAGAATCTTTGCGCCAATATTTCATGGCATTACAACAATATTTATTTTTTATTTGGCTAAAGAGGTGAGTAATAAAAGTCACTTAACTCAATTTTTATCTGCATTAACTTGGTTGACATTCCCAATAATTGGTGTGGGATCTTTCTTAATGTCGACTGATACTCCATTAATGTTACTTTGGACTATTGGACTCTTATCTATTTTTAACGCTTATAAAAGCGAAAGAAATTATAGCTGGCTAATTTCTGGCTTAATTTCCGGTATTAGCATTTATGCTAAATATGCGGCACTCTACATGCCGCTAGGTTTATTTTTATTTTATTTCACAGCTTACAAAAGCAATTCAAAAATTAAGTTTATTCACTTATTAATGTTTTTTTCATCCTTTTTATTAGTTTCTATTCCAAATCTCATTTGGAATATGCTTAATAACTTTTCCACAATTAATCATCTTTCATCAAATGCTGTTATAGATTCGCCAAGATACTCTTTATCAGGCTCATTAGATTTTATTATCAGTCAAGTAGGGGTTATCGGTCCGATTATGTTTATTGTTTCGATTTTAGCAATATGTAATATGCTGAAATTAAAAGATAATTTTAGATTATTAATTTGTTTTGTTTTGCCTGTTTTTATAATCATGGCCATACAAGGTTTCTTTTCAGAAGCTAATGCAAATTGGACAGCTACCGCACTTCCTGGCTTATCTATAATTTGTGGACATTATTTAGCCAAAAATTTAAAAGTAGCTTTTTTTGCTATTGTAACTAACTCTCTAATTTGTTTGCTAATTTATCTAATTTCATTAACAGGAAATTTAATCTTTTTTGAACTAAAATCAGACCCCTTAAGAAAGTTGAAGGGTTGGCAAGCACTTAGCCAAGATATTTTAGATAATACTTCTAAAGAAAAAAGTGACCTTATTTTAGTTGACAGGCGCGGCATTGCTGCCGAATTAATGTATTACTTAAGAGATAAGAAACTTAAAATACGTGTTCCAAATAATTTTAAACCTGCAAATAACCACTATGAATTAAATTACTCTTTTGACGAAAAGGAAAGTACAAATTTTTATTATATTACTGAAACAGATATCCTTCCAATGAAAATGAAGGAGAAAAATAAAATTCAAAAAATCAACATTTCAAAAACTAAAATATCCAATAATAAATACAGAATTCTGCATTTTTACTTTATAGAAAAAAAAATTTTCTAGATTAAATTATTTACTTATAAATTTTTCCAAAGCTTTCAATGTTTCAATACTTACATGATGCTCAAGACCCTCAGCATCACTCAAGGCTATATTAGCGTCAACTCCTATACTTAGCAGAAACTTATAAACTATTTCATGCCTATTTTTACAAAATTTAGCTAGTTCTTCACCTTTTTTGGTCAAAAAAATTGACCTATAAGGCCTTGATTGAACTAACCTATCTTTTTGAAGTCTTTGTATAGACGCGTTAACTGTTGGATTGCTTACACCAAATCTACTTGCCAAATCAACTGCCCTAGCTTCTCCTTTCTCATTAATTAACTCATAAATCATCTCAACATAGTCTTCAGCAAGCTCAGTTTGATGTGCGGCTCTCAAATTATTGAACCTAAAGCTTGACTTATTTTGGCTATTATTATTTTTGATATCAGGCAAATTACTCTCAGGTTTTATAAATTGTATTTAAAATAAGATTAATTCAATTATTATAAATTACAATATCAAGATTTAAATTGGAATTAATTTTTTATTATCATAAAATAGTAGTAATTTTGTTTATTTTAAAAATGGGTAGAAATGATGAAACACAATAATTCAAATGAAATTGAAGCTGCTGCATTTAGAAGATTACTTGACCACCTAAATGAAAGAACAGATGTACAAAATATTGATTTAATGAATTTAGCTGGTTTTTGTAGAAATTGCTTGTCTCGGTGGTATAGAGAAGAAAGCGAAAAACTTGGAAAGGACTTATCTGATCAAGATGCAAGAGAAATCATCTATGGAATGCCCTATGATAATTGGAAGCAAAAATTTCAAACAGAAGCATCAAAAGAACAAATGGAAGCTCTAAAAAAGAGCCATCCCAATTAACAAAATTAAAACATTGCAATTCTCAGACAAAGTTATTTCTAAAACTAGAGAAATAGGTGTACCACTTTGTTTAGGACTAGATCCTCACCCACATTTAATCCCTAAAATTTTTAATACGAATCCATCCGAATGTAATATAAAAAATGTTGAGAATTTTTTATTTGAAATCATGGAAATCGCAAATGGAAAAATTGTTGCCATAAAGCCTCAAGTTGCCTTTTTTGAGCTTTTGGGCCCCAAAGGGATGTCCCTGCTCATCAGAATATCAAATTTTGCTAGAGAAAAAAATATTCTAGTGATTATGGATGCAAAAAGAGGTGATATTGGGACTACATCAAAAGCGTATGCAAATGCTTGGCTAGGAGAAAATGCTTGTTACCCGTCAGATGCTTTAACAGTTAACCCATGGATGGGTATAGAAACATTAAATCCATTTATTGAAGTTGCTAAAAAAACTAATAGTGGTGTTTTTATACTTTTGAAAACCTCAAACCCTGGATCTTCTGATTTGCAGGATTTAACTATTAATAACAAACCTCTATACATCCATTTGGCAGAAAAGCTTAATCGAATTTCTAAAAACAATTTAGGTGAATATGGTTATAGTAATATTGGGATGGTTGTGGGAGCTACAAAACCAAATGAAGCCATATTGATTAGAGAAAATCTTCCTAATTCTTTATTTCTAGTGCCTGGTTATGGTGCCCAAGGAGCTACTGCTAGAGAAGCCTTGTCAGGGCTAATCAAAAGACATCAGGTTTATGAAGGCGGTTTAATTAATTCTTCAAGAAAAATCCTGTTTCCTGATGGCTCATACAACGTTGACAATATCAAAACTTGGAAACAACTTATTAAAGCCTCTCTAGAAAACACGTTGAATGATCTTAAAGGATAGTTTTATTTATTGGCAAATGTTCTAAATTAGGCCAGAAGTTTCTTGTTCTGCCTGTTAGCCAGTAAGCCAAAAGGCCGATATACTCATGAATTAATTTTGCATAAATTCTTAAGTTTCCTAAATTATAGCCCAGTGAGAAGGTTGGATCATCAACAGAATAATCCGTTGGATAAGTATAAATAACTGCTTCATTTAAGTCTCGAGATTGAAACAAGTTTACCGCTCTAGGCATATGTGACGCAGATGTTACTAGCACCCAACTTCCCCCAACTTGAGAAATATATTCTGAAATTATTATGCTTTCTTGAAAAGTATTTTTTGCTAAAGGCTCAATATTCATTCTATTTTCATTAATATTAAATTTTTTGAAAAATGATCTTGCCAGCTTTGCTTCTGATGGACCAGAAGGATTTAACGAACCACTGCTTGCAACAAAAATTAATTTTGAATTTGGATATTCGTTTAATAAATATAATGTTTCTGTAGCCCTTTCTGCGCTTTCAGTTAGTGAAACTTGGTTTAATTTAAGTGCAGTCTGTATTGGACGGAACGAACCTCCTAATAATATAATGCCTGCAACATTGTCAGGAAGTTGAACAGGAATAGTTTGTTCTAGCTTCCATAGAAAATAACTTGAAAAATAATCTGACCCACCGAAAACCAAACAAATACTAATCAATATTAAAATAAACCTAGAAAAGGTTTTTAATATTTTTATTTTAATTAACAATAAATATGTAATGGTTAAAATTAAAATAAAATGTATTGGATATATTATAAATCCTATAATTTTCGATAAAATAAAAAACATAACTAATAATTACTTCATAAATTTTTCTGCAATATCCATAAACTTTAAGATAGCTTGATCGCTTTCAACTTCACTTAAAATTTGTACTTCACCCCTCCCGTCATTAATAGAGTTCTCGTGTTCTATTCCATCTAGATAGACTACAGTTTGACCTCTTGTTAATTCATCCTGAGAAACAAAAACTTTGCCCATCTTAGATTCAAATAATTCAGGATTAGTCATAGAAATAACTGCTGTTGCATCATGGAAATAACAGCCATTCATATTTTTTGTTTCTTTATAAAACTTCACATAAAAATTGGATATATCTTTTAGAAATTTTCCACTTTTATTACCAATTTTAGATAAATATTCTAATTGGTCAGTAGAAAGAAATACTTTGTGCGTGACATCCAACCCAACCATTATCACTGGCCAACTTGATTTAAAAACTATATCTGCTGCCTCGGGATCGTTATAGATATTTGCTTCAGCCACAGGTGATATATTTCCACCAGCCATCCATGACCCCCCCATAATAGTAACTGATTTAACTTTGTTAATAATTTCTGGATACTCTATTGCTGATGCTGCTATATTTGTTAATGGTCCTACAGCAATAATATCAATTTCTCCAGGACAATCATTAATACTACCAGCTATAAAATCTACCGCGTTTTCATCACTCATTTTTAGGTTAGAGGATTTGTGCATTATATTTCCCAAACCATCATCGCCATGAATAAAATTAGGAAATTGTTTTATTTCTCTCTCAAGGGGTTTTTCCTTTCCAGAGAATACAGGCGTTTTGCTTTGACTCAATTCTGATAAGATTAGCGCATTATTAGTTGCAAGTTTAACAGGAACATTACCATAAACTGTTGTAATTCCAATTACCTCTAGTGAAGGATGACTCAAAGCGTATAATAAGGCAAATGCATCGTCTATACCTGGATCAGTATCGAAAATAATTTTTTTGCTCATTATAACTCCTAAGCAAAGTAGAGAATAAATAAAATCAATTATACTTCTATATAACATTCAAAGATTGTATATATAATTTTAAATGAAAAAAAATATTTCTAAAGTGATAATAATAGGTGGTGGAATTGCAGGAGCAATAGCAGCTTATGTATGCGTGAAATCAAACATAAACACTATATGGTTTGCTCCAAAATCAGAAATGGGAGGTGCTATTCAAGTGCCACCTAATTCAATTAGAGCGTTAAAAAAACTAGGTTGTTTTTGTTTATTGGAAAATTTCCTAACACCAATTTCAATGATCAGACTTAGAGAAACAAATATAAAACAAGATTTAGCATATATTGATGTATCTAAAAAATATTTCACAATTGCTAGAAAGGATGTTTTTTCTGCGCTGGCAAAATTCATTGGTAATAGTTCAAAGATAGAAATAAATGAAGATAAAATAGTTTCTATAGAAAATAAGAATGGTCAATCAAAATGTATTTCCTCATCAGGAGAAGTGATTAAAAGTAATTTCATTATAGGGGCAGATGGCATTAATGGAATTGTAAGAAGATTATCTTGTTGGACTAGAAACAAAAACATTGATAATAAAGTTATCAAAAGAGCTGTAATTAAAGTTAATAAAAAAAACAGAGTACTCTTCCAATCATCAATAAATGTATGGATGGGAGATGGATGGCATTTAGTTTATTACCCTTTTTCAAAAGGTAAAAATTTAAATGCAATTTTAGTTGGTAATAATGCGATTCACCAGATCAATCCATCAGATAACTTGGAATTGAGTTTATTCGAAAATATAAATTGGCAAAATGTTAATATTGAAAATACTATTCATTTTCCAAAATATATTAACAACAATATTATTTTATTAGGTGATGCTGCTCACCCTATGCCTCCTCACTTAGCTCAAGGCGCTGCCCAAACATTTCTTGATGGCGCAGTGTTATTAGATTGCCTATCAAAAAACGACACCATTTCAACCAGTGTTGAGAATTACTCAAAATTACGTTTAGAAAGCATAAAAAAAGTAACGAACATATCATTTTTTTCAGGTGAAGTTTTAAAACTTTCTGGACTGAAAAAAAGTGTTAGAAACAAATTAATTTTAAGCGGAAATGTATTTATAAATAACTTTATGAGTAATCTATGGGGTGAAAATAGCCCTTTGTAAGTTTCAAAGAGCTATTATTCTATTAATTCTATTCTCTATTTCCTAGAAGTTGTAACATCATAATAAACATATTGATAAAATCCAGATAAAGAGTAAGAGCACCCATTATGGACTTTTTAAGGGCAGTGCCCCTGTCATCTGAAGCCATGTACATTAACTTAATTCTCTGAGTATCATAAGCTGTAAGACCAGCAAAAATAAGAACCCCAACAACAGATATAATAAACTGCATAGCACTTGAAGCTAAAAATATGTTAACTATAGATGCCAAAATTAACCCTACTAGGCCCATAATTAAAAAAGAACCTAAGCTAGTTAAGTTTGTTTTGGTCGTATAACCATAAATACTTAATGCAGAAAAAGAAGCCGCTGTAAGAAAAAACACTCTAATAACTGATTCACCGGTAAAAACTAGAAGCAAAGAAGATAATGATATACCCATAATTGCTGCAAATGTGTAAAAAAGGTTTCTAGCTGATTCTGGCTTCATTGTTTGGACCTTTGCAGACAGCCAAAAAACCATCCCTAAAGGTGCTAACATAACAACCCATTTAAGTGGGCTTGCATAAATTGCTGTACCTAAAGGTGTGAGCATGCCTTCACTGGATACAGACATAATTTTAGTTAAATAAGCAAAAAAACCAGTTATGGCCATGCCTATTGTCATATGATTGTATACTCCTAACATATAGGAACGCAAACCAGCATCAATTTCAGCTGCTTGCGCTTGCGAAGAGGACATAAAACGAGGGTCTTGCATTTAAAGCTCCTTGATTGAAATAATTTGTTGATTGTTATTTAAACATTTTCATTAAAAATATCAAGAGAGTTCAATGGTTTTCTATCATTTTTTTTTAATTTAACTGAAAGAGATCTAAGTTGACCGCATGCTGCCATTACGTCCCTACCACGAGGGGTTCTAATAGGACTTGCATAACCGGCTTTCATAATTATCTTGGCAAAATTATTAATTTCTGTTTTACTTGAACATTCATATGGAGAGCATGGCCATGTATTAAAGGGAATAAGGTTTATTTTTGAAGGAATCCCTTTTATCAAATTTACCAAATTTTGAGCATCTTTAATATTATCATTCACTCCTTTAAGCATAACATACTCCCATGTCACTCTTCTGGCATTAGAAATAGTAGCATAAGATCTTACCGCTTCTAATAGTTTCTTGATATTGTATTTTTTATTTATTGGGACAAGTTTATCTCTTAGTTTATCATCAGTCGCATGAAGAGAAATCGCTAAATTAACTCCTAAATCCTTTCCACATTTTTCAATTTCTGGAATAATTCCAGATGTTGATAAAGTGATTCTTCTCCTCGACAAGCTTATCCCAGCATGATCCATGATAATCTCTAAGGCAGTTTTAACATTTTCATAATTGTATAATGGTTCACCCATCCCCATTAAAACAATGCTTGTTAAGTATCTATTTTCAGATGCTGAAGGCCAATCATTTAATTCGTCCATTGCCAACATAACTTGCCCAACAATTTCAGCAGATGTTAAGTTTCTCACTAATCTTTGAGTGCCTGTATGACAAAACTTACAAGTCAATGTGCACCCCACTTGACTTGAAATGCAAAGCGTCCCTCTTTTTTTGTCAGGTATCCAAACAGTTTCTATTTCATTGCCATCATTTAACTTTAGCAACCATTTAATTGTGCCGTCATCAGAAATTTTTGAGGATGCAATTAATGGTCTACTTATAAAGAAGGTTTCAGAGAGATTTCGTTGCAAATCTTTAGATATGTTGGACATTAGATTAAAATCAGAAACGCCAGATCTATAGATCCAATTCCATAATTGGCTAGCTCTAAATTTAGGCAAGTTATGTTTAATCAAAATTTTAACAATTTCTGACTTTGATAAACCCAGAAGATCTACTTTTAAATTTTTGCCTTTTTTAGAAACTAAATTACTATATCTAAATTTATCTTCCACAAGCTTTGTCAATTAGTTTTAATGCTGCAGTAAAACCAAATAAAGAATATATATCCTCTGTTTTTGTTCCTCTTGATGAAGTTCCTGAAACAACCAATTTATTTCCAGATTTCATTGCTTTGACAATTTTTGAGTCTAATTCAGGTGTTTCGGCCCAAGCTCTATCTTTCAGAGTGAAAAGAGAAAACTTTTTCTTTCCGTCTATAACATATTTTACTGAAGATTGCTCTTTATGGTCATACCCCGCTTTAATAGAAACTTCATTTGTAATATCTTGAGATGGCCCATGGGTAACGTAAACTCTTACATCCCCTCGATTTTCTTTTTTATAATCACCTTTTGAAGACTTTGGTTCACTAGATATAAAGCATGTTCTTTTATCACCACTATCAGATCTATATGCGACCCAATCACGCTCTTCACCCAATATTAAAGTTTCTGAAAATGCATTGATGGAAAGAAGTATTAAAAATAAAACTTTACTTAATATCTTGATTATCATTTAAGCCTCTTATTATTAAAAATCTGATTTAAATTAAAGTATCTCTTTATATTTTAATTCTATTAACTATTTAATAATTTTATTGCAAGTATTAAGGGAGAAATTTAGTAAATTATTAAATAAAATTTTTATATTTATTTTTTCTTTTTTTCTCATGATTAATAATTTATAATTTTATTTTATGGCAATAAAAAGGTAAGTAAGCATTAGGATACTATGACCGAAAAAAACAACTTGTTTCACATTAACGGTCTTTTGTTAAATTGTTTCATTGAAGTTAACCGATCATATAAAACTATCCCTCCCGTTAAGGCTAAATTCAAAGAAAACTTTGTTGGCACCTTTATAACATAATCACACTTACTAATTATATTTTTACTTAAACCTAGCCTTTCAGAACCTAAAATATAGGCTGCTAATCTTGGGTGCCTAAATGAAGGGAGATAGTCAGCATCGTCTAATAATTCTATACCCACTAATTTGCACCCTTTTGGCAATTGAATGTCAGCAGGCTTTTCATAAAAATACGTAGGCAAACTGTTCTCCGTTTTGGATGTGTCTGATAACCTTATTTCTTTTTTGTCTAGGGGGCCTCCAACAAAAAAGGAAAAGTTAGCACCAAAAGCGTGTGCTGTTCGCATAACAGCACCGGCATTCATCGCCTTTGAAACATTTTCAACGCCAATACCAAAATACCCCTTCACGCTATCCTCACAATTAAAAGAATCCATTAATTAAAGTACTCATAATTGCAAAAAATGTAAGCTTTTTCCTCAGGTTAAAGTACCATTTTATTAAGTTAAATGTTTTATTATCAATTATGAGAGAGAAAATTAATCCTACTGCAATCAATAATGAAGATATTTCATGCCACTCAAATATAACAATCAATCCTAAAGATACCCATGCTAATAATGGAGTTACAACTCCCCAAAACCATTCAAAATTATCAGTTTTTCGAATGTTAAGTAGATAACCCCAATGAACAGGACCTAAAAAACAAAGTATTACAGCACTATATAATAACCCCATTATTCTTGCCTGATTTTCAAACTCACTATTTGTTAAAACTAATATTGTTGAAAACAAGAAAGGTAAAATACCTGCCCAACCAAGAATAACAGGATCAAAAATGAATTTGAAAGGTTTATGCATTTAAATTCTATGTACTTTCTATAAATCGAATCAATTCAATATCTTTTTGAGTAATTCCTCCAGCGTCGTGTGTCGTTAAAGAAATATCCACTTTATTATAAACATTACACCATTCGGGATGGTGATCTTTCTTTTCTGCAAAGATTGCAATCTTTGTCATAAATGAAAAGGCATCAAGGAATGATTTAAAAATAAATTTCTTATTTAATTTTTTACCATCATCAATTTGATGCCAATCATTTCCGATTAATTTTATTTGCTCCATCACCTCTTTTGAAGATAAAACCTTTACCATCATTTACTCCTCTAGCTATTATGTTATATAATTGGCATTATTTAGCAGAACGAGTTATAGCATAAAAATATCAAAAATTGATGCACTATATTTGTATTTGGAGACAAAATGTATAATGAATAATAAGCGGCCCTCAAAAATTATTTTAGCATATTCTGGAGGTTTGGACACCTCAGTAATTTTAAAATGGCTTCAAGAAAAATATCAATGTGAAATAATTACATTTACTGCCGATATTGGACAAGGTGAAGAAGTTGAACCTGCTAGAGAGAAAGCAAAGTTACTAGGAGTTAAAAAAATCTATATCGAGAATCTGGAGGATACTTTTATTAAAGATTATGTTTTTCCTATGTTCAGATGTAATGCAGTATATGAAGGGGTTTATTTGCTTGGAACGAGTATTGCGAGACCATTAATTGCAAAAAGACAAATTGAAATAGCTGAAATCGAAGGCGCTGATGCTGTTGCTCATGGAGCTACAGGCAAAGGAAACGATCAAGTGAGATTTGAATTATCATATTTTTCACAAAACCCTAAAATTCAAGTTATTGCACCTTGGAGAGAATGGAATCTAACTTCTAGATCAAAGCTTATTGAATACGCAGAAAAACATCAAATATCTATAGAAAAAGATAAAAGAGGTGAAGCTCCATTTAGTGTTGATGCAAACTTGCTTCATGTTTCAGCAGAAGGAAAGGTTCTAGAAGACCCCTGGGAAGAGCCTAAAGAATATATTTATACTAGAACCGTTAGCCCAATTAATGCACCAGACAAGCCGACTGAGATTACTATTGATTTTTTAGAAGGAGATCCAATTAGGATTAACAACGAAAAACTAAACCCTTCCAAAATTATGAAAAAATTGAACTTTCTTGGAGGGAAGAATGGAATTGGAAGAATTGATATAGTTGAAAATAGGTTTGTCGGGATGAAATCAAGAGGCGTCTATGAAACGCCGGGCGGTACTATTCTATTAACAGCAAGAAGAGCTATTGAGTCAATAACTCTCGATAGAGAGGCCGCTCATCTCAAAGACGAGATAATGCCAAAGTACGCTAAATTAGTTTATAATGGGTTTTGGTTTTCCCCAGAAAGAGAAATGTTGCAATCGTTGATTGACAGATCTTCAAAAAAAGTAAGCGGGACTGTTAGGTTAAAGCTCTACAAAGGTAATGTGATTATAACTGGCCGAAAGTCTAAAAACTCATTATACAGTGAATCACTAGTTACTTTTGAAGATAGCGAAAGCGATTACGACCAGTCAGATGCAAAGGGTTTTATTAAATTAAACGCATTGCGGTTGATGAAGAACAATCTTAGGTGATTAATCAAAAGTTTTATATTTCAGATCTGGCTTTAAGTGCCTGCATTATAGTGCCATCATCAAGAAAATCTAACTCCCCACCTATAGGCAATCCATGAGCCAATCTAGAAATAATAACTTCGCATCCTGTTAATCTATCCGCCAGATAATGCGCTGTGGTTTGTCCATCAACAGTTGCAGAATTAGCTAAAATAATCTCATTTATAATTTCGTTTTTTGCTCTCTCAACCAATTTATCAATTTTCAGATCTTTTGGTCCAACATTATCTAAAGCAGAGAGAGTGCCACCTAAAACATGATACTTGCCATTATATACATCAGATCTTTCAATGGCCCATAAATCTCCAACATTTTCAACTACACAAATTATCGATTGATCTCTTTTATCATCTTTGCAAATATAACATTCTCTGCTTGTGTCCATATTCCCACAATGGATACAAAACTCTACTAATTCTGCAACTTGCTTCATTTCATCTGATAAAGTAATCAATTCTTTTTCTTTGTTATTAAGAAGATGCAACACAATTCTTCTTGCAGACCTTAAGCCCAGACCCGGCAATTTTGACATCATCCTTACTAAATGGTCTATTTCAGAATCAATCATTGCTATAATTTAATAACAAAGATTTACTAAACGAATGATTTATATTGTCACTCATTTGAATCTTTAACTGATTTTAAATCAGCATTTGGAAATGCCTTTAAAACTTTTTCCATTTCAGGTGTGCTCTTAGTCATAGTAATTCTTTCTTTACCTTCTCTTTCCATCTTTTGGTCCAGTGTTTCCTCACCTTCTTCCTGAACACTGTTAACAATCCAATCAATACCAGTCCATTTTGTTAAATTCCCTGAAATCTCTTTCGCTAAACCTTTGTCAGCATTTCCAGTAATTCTTATATCGATTTTACCCTTTTCAAATGAAACCAAATGAACACATGAATTTAATTTTGCATGAATGAGAAGTTCACCTTTAATTTTAAACAATTTAACCATTTCTTCAAAATCTTCAGGTTCTTTTTCTTGTTTTTCAATGTCATTTTCATTCATAAAGTCAGATTTTTGATCTTTTTCAGAAACTTGATTCCCAATATTGGGTTCTACTTTATTTTCATGGCTTTGAAATGATGAATTTATTTTTTTCACCAACGAAGCAGGATCTGGCAAGCTGCTCGCATAAGACAATCTTATAAGTATCATTGAGCCAGCTTCGTCTGAGTTCGGAGCTGATCGAATTTCTTCAAGTCCTTTTAACAAAATCTGCCAAGCTCTAGTTAAATCTGGCAAAGAAAACTTTGATATTTTTTTAATTCCATTTTTTTCAGATTCTGGAACAGCAAAAAGCAATACATTCTCATTTTTCTCACCCCCAACCAATAATCTTGTAGATAAATGCAAAATATCCAGCATATCACAAACCATTGTTTCACTATTGCTTCCATGATTAATAATATTATCATACATTCCTAAAGCTTCTGCAATTTCACCACTCAAGACATTATTCAAAATATCAATGCTTGAAAGTCTATTAGGTAATCCTAGCATATAACTAATATTTTCTGATTTAATATTATCTCCACTTATTGATGCAGATTGATCTAACAAAGAAAGTGCATCTCTTACTGATCCTCCGGATACCCTGACAATTATCTGAAGCGCTTCATTGGAAAACTTTATGCCCTCTTGGTCACATATCCAATTTAAATATTCTATTAATTGCTCGGATAAAACCCTCTGCAAATCAAAACGTTGACAACGTGATAAAACAGTTATTGGCACTTTCCTTATTTCTGTAGTAGCAAAAATAAATTTCACATGATCTGGTGGCTCTTCTAAAGTTTTTAATAGAGCATTAAACGCTCCTTTAGAGAGCATATGAACTTCGTCAATTATATAAATTCTATATTTTGATGTAACTGGTTTATAGCCCACCCCATCAATTAAGTCTCTAATATTATCAACTCCTGTATGACTAGCTGCATCCATTTCCAGAACATCTATATGATCACCTGAAGCGATACCAAGACAACATTCACATTTTCCACAAGGATTAATAGATATTTCAGGAATTTTTTCAGGGTTTAAACAGTTAAAAACCTTAGCGATAATACGAGCAGTTGTGGTTTTGCCAACCCCCCTCACTCCAGTTAACATATAGGCATGCGCCAGCCTGTTTCTTTCTATTGATCCAGAAAGTGTTCTAATAAGTGTTTGCTGTCCAATAAGTCTCTTAAAATTAAGCGGGCGATATTTCCTAGCTAAAACTCTATTTTTTGAATTAGCAAAAGTGTTATCTAATTCCACATCCATTTATTGTAATGCCCATTTATTTTATAAATCAGGAAACTGTTTGACCCAAATAAAACTTGTTACGGCTGCTATCTTTCGATCCTGACCGAATTCGCAAGGCATCTGTCCAAACAGCTCCCCAATTCTGTATGATACAGATGATCAAATCTTTCAAGCATAAAAAAGTAATAAAGTATAATTCCTAACCCTTTCGCAAGGTTGAGGCTGGATAAGTGCCTAATATCTTAACTTTATCTTTCCCACAGTAAAACTCTAATTCTTTCAAAGCATGTTTCATTGGAATCGTATTAGGGTGACCTTCAATATCAACATAAAATTGCGTAGCTGTCATATTTCCATCTATCATATATGATTCAAGCTTTGTTAAATTTATACCATTTGTAGCAAATCCACCGAGTGCTTTATAAAGAGCTGCTGGGACAGACCGAGTTGAAAATACAAGGGTTGTAATTAATTTTTTTTCCCCTAATTTTGGCATTACATGTGATTTACTCATAACTAAAAATCTTGTTGTGTTATGATTTTTATCTTCAAAATTTCTTTTAAGTACTTCTAAGTTATATTTTTCTGAAGCGAGCTTTGATGCAATAGCTCCAATATTTTTATTTTTCAGTATTGAAATTTCCCGAGCTGCTCCAGCAGTATCAGGATGAATTACTGGAAGAAGATTCAAATTCTTGATATTTTCTCTACATTGAGCAAGACCCTGTGCATGACTTCTTACTTCAGATAAATCTTTAATTTTTGCTCCCTTTATCCCAAGTAGCATATGATTAACTCTAAAGAATATTTCACCGATAATAAAAAGTCCCGAATCAGGTAATAAGTGATGAATATCAGCAACTCTTCCAGCTGTGGAGTTTTCAACAGGCACCATTGCGAGTTTAGCTCTACCCTCTTGAACGGAAGAAATCATTTCTTCAAAAGAAGGGCATGCTAATGTTTCCATATTTTTAAAATTTGTTAAACAGGCCATTTCTGAATAAGCACCAGGAACACCTTGAAATGCAATAATATTATTTAAATTTTTGTTAGTCATCAAAATTTACCTTTAAGTTTGTTTTTATTATTAGTTAATTCACGAACTCTATCGAGGTCAT
>CAZCWO010000023.1:0-3708 GCA_964502335.1 uncultured Rhodobacterales bacterium
ATTAACTATCCTTTCTGGAACTATAATTATTCTTTTTGGTGTCTTTCCATCAAGTTGATTTTTGACAGTTGGCAAGGAAAGAGCTAAACTTTCAATTTCATTTTTAGTTGAACTTTTTATATAGTTAATTTTTCCTCTCAATTTACCATTTACTTGAACACCAACGTTAATATTATCTTCCACTAGAAACTTTTCATCCGCAATGGGCCATTTAGCATTGCATACTAACCCCTCTTGACCAAGAGTAAACCAAATTTCTTCTGCATGATGGGGCGCAAAAGGAGAAAGCAATTGTGCAAGTATTTTTAATCCATAAAACTTAATATTTAATTCAATAGTATCGTTTACATTTAAACGAGAAATAGCATTTGTTAATTCATATAATTTAGCAATACATACATTAAAGCTAAATTTTTCAATACCTTCAGTAACATCTTGAATTGATCGATGAATTTTAATTAATGCTGGATATTTTTTTAAATTAAGACTATTAACATCAATTATTTTTTCTAAGTGATCTACTTCATCCACAATTCTGAGTAATCTATTTAAGAATTTATATGATCCTTCTACACCTGAATTACTCCACACCATATCTCTTTCAGGTGGAGAATCAGAAACCATAAAAATTCTTGCAGTATCAGACCCATATTTTTTTACAATTGTAAGCGGGTCAACAACATTCTTCTTAGATTTACTCATTTTCTCTATTCTACCAGGATAAACTTCATCATTATTTTTTATAAGAAAATACCGATTGTTTTTTTTAATTATATCTTTTGGAAATAACCAATCACCATCTTTTGACTTAAATGTCTGGTGACAAACCATTCCTTGTGTCATTAAACCTTTAAAGGGCTCTGAAATTGATAAATAACCACATTTTTTAAGTGCCCGAGTAAAAAACCTTGAGTAAAGTAAATGCAAAACAGCATGTTCCACTCCACCAATATACTGATCAACAGGCATCCAATAATTTGCATTTTCTGGACTAAACGGTAGGCTGTTGATTGGATCAGTAAATCTTATAAAGTACCAAGATGATTCAAAAAAAGTATCAAATGTATCCGTTTCTCTTTTAGATACTTTATTACATTTTGGGCAGTTAACAATTTTCCAAGTTGGATGTGAATCAAGAGGGTTGCCAGAAGAGTTTAAATCTATATCCTTTGGAAGTGTCACTGGTAATTCTTTATCGGGCACTGGTACATCTCCACAATCATCACAATGTATAATAGGTATTGGGCAGCCCCAATACCTTTGTCTAGAAACACCCCAATCTCTTAACCTCCATGTAATGCTCGACTTTCCTGCTTTAAGTCCTTCAAGTTTTTTTATAGCAACTTTTTTAGCCTCTTCTACAGGTAAATCATTTAAAAAGTGAGAATTTATAACGACCCCTTCTCCAGTATAGGCTTCATCTTTAATGATGAATTTAGATTTTGTAAAATTATATGGTCGAATAACTGGTAATACAGGTAAATTATATTTGTTTGCAAAGTCTAAATCTCTTTGATCATGTGCGGGACATCCAAAAATGGCTCCTGTTCCATATTCCATTAAAACAAAGTTTGCAATGTAAACAGGAATTTTAATGCTTTGATCAAAAGGGTGTAAAGCCAACAAACCAGTTTTAACTCCCTTTTTTTCAGTTTTTTCAATTACTGCTTCGGAGGTTGAGTTTTTATTACAATCTTCAATAAATTTTCTTATAACTTTATTGTTATTTGACAAGGAAATAGAAATAGGGTGGGAAGGAGCCAAGGCAATAAAAGAAGCGCCATATAAAGTATCTGGTCTAGTGGAAAATACCTCTATGAAATCAGAACTTTTATCAATGGTAAACTTAATATTTGCTCCTAAAGACTTTCCTATCCAATTACTTTGCATAAGTCTTACTTTTTCAGGCCAATGATTAAGCTCAGGAATATTATCCAGAAGATCATCAGCATATTCAGTCATTTTTAGGAACCATTGACTTAGCAACCTTTTTTCTACAATTGCGTTAGATCTCCATCCTCGTCCATCAATCACTTGTTCATTGGCCAAAACAGTTTTTTCAATCGGATCCCAGTTAACCCAACTTTCTTTTTTATAAGCCAAGCCCTTTTCCAAAAAATCAATAAACATTTTTTGTTCAAACTTATAATAATTTGGCTCACAGGTAGAAATTTCCCTAGACCAATCATAAGACAGTCCCATGCTTTTCAGTTGATCACGCATTGTCTTTATATTTTTTGTTGTCCATGTTTTAGGGTGGGTCATGTTTTCTTTTGCAGCGTTTTCGGCAGGAAGACCAAAGGAGTCCCATCCCATTGGATGAAGAACGTTGTAACCTTTAGATTTTTTATATCGAGCAACCACATCACCAAGAGTGTAGTTTCTTACATGCCCCATATGTATATTTCCGCTTGGGTATGGAAACATTTCTAAAACATAATACTTTGGTTTTTGATTTTTTGAATCGTTTGAAACAGAATAAGAAGAATTCTCACTCCATTTTTTTTGCCATTTTTTTTCTAACTCAATCTTATTTTGCATATAGTGATTCTAGATCAAACAATTAGCTTGCATTTCTAATTTCTTTGGCTCTTGTTAAAATAAGATCTTCAATTTTTCGTGCCAAACCATCACTAAATCCATCTGCGACCCACATGTTATTTTCAAACTTTTCTCTAATAACACTAACTTTAATTGATGTTGCTTTTAACTCTGAACTTGAAAAGGACACTGTAACTTTATTTCTGAAACCATTTTTTTCTGCGTTAATAAACCAGTCAGTTGAAATAACGCCACCAAAAGGATCTGCTTCTTTTATTGACATAAAATCAAGAACATCCAGGGTTGCTTTCCAAAGCAATTCATTAACAGGTAACGAAGTTGTTAAATCATTATTTTTTTTACTATTATATAAAACAGTGCTCTCATTACTGCCAGTAGAAAACTTACCTGTGTCTGTAGAAAAAGTTAATGGTCCACCAAAAATAGATTGTCTTTCTGGTTCAGGCTTGGGTTTGGTAAAATTAATACCTGAACAAGCTGACAAAGAAAAAACTAAAACAACAACAGACAAAAAACGCATTATGATAAGCCCAAAATAAAAAAATTATTTAAGTTAATATTTATAATTATAATTAAAGAAAGGCAATCACAAAAAAAAAGCGGGGCTAAAAAGCCCCGCTTATATTGACCAATTTAATATAAATTAAATTAGAATGTCATTTGCAATTGAGCAGATGTTGTTGTGGCTGATCCACTGTCTTCACTACCCATTTCAAACTGCATTCCTGGTACAATTGTATATGTAGCAGAGACTACAGAAGTGTTTGCATCACTTCCTTGGAAACCAAGTACTAAACTGCCAGCTGTGTAAACGGCAGAATATGTCATAATGTCAGCAGTTGCAGAAGAGTCATCTCCTCTACTATTTGCTACAGCAACTATATTACCTATTGTTGCTTTAACACTCATTATTGTTTGATCCGTTGATGCGATATCACCACTATAAACGTCACCACCGACAGTTATAGCCATTCCACCCACTTCAGTATCCATTGAAGCGCCAAACAATGTATCACCTGCTTCATTCATAGCAGCACCAACTGATAAACCTGCAATAGTAGTACCCAATGAAATAGCTCCAGTATTGTTGCTAGCAGCAGATGCGCCATCGCCATCAATATCAGCTGAAGCAGCATTACCACCTAT